>NZ_JBKQTQ010000178.1:0-6539 GCF_052143115.1 Mycobacterium sp. | reverse complement strand
TGAACCGCCCCGGCATGTCCGGAGACTCCACTTCTTGGAAGGGTTGGAGTCATGTCAGGTGGTTCATCGAGGAGGTACCCGCCGGAGCTGCGTGAGCGGGCGGTGCGGATGGTCGCTGAGATCAGTGATCAGCACGATTCGGAGTGGGCGGCGATCAGTGAGGTTGCCCGGCTGCTCGGGGTGGGCACCGCCGAGACGGTGCGCAAGTGGGTGCGTCAGGCCCAGGTCGACGCCGGGTCCCGGCCGGGAACCACGACCGAGGAATCCGCTGACCTCAAACGGTTGAAGCGTGAAAATGCTGAATTACGAAGGGCTAACGCTATTTTGAAGACAGCGTCGGCTTTCTTCGCGGCCGAGCTCGACCGGCCACAGCACTGATCACCCGGTTCATCGCTGAGCATCAGGGCCACCGTGACGGTCCCGATGGTCTGCGGTGGGGTGTCGAGCCGATCTGCACGCAGCTGTCCGAGCTGGGTGTGCCGATCGCCCCATCGACCTATTACGACCAGCGTGATCGTGCGCCGAGCCGCCGCCAGGCTCGTGACGAGGTGCTCAAGGGCGAGATTAAGCGCGTCCACGCCGACAACTACGGGGTCTATGGGGCCCGCAAGGTGTGGCTCGCGCTCAACCGTGAGGGCATCGCGGTGGCCCGCTGCACCGTCGAACGACTGATGGCCGAACTCGGACTGACCGGCGCGGTCCGGGGCACGGCCCGGCGCACCACGATTGCCGACGCGGCCGCGGCCCGACCGGCTGATCTGGTGCAACGTCGCTTCGGCCCGCCGGCGCCCAACCGGCTGTGGGTCGCCGACCTGACCTACGTGTCAACCTGGTCCGGGTTTGCCTATGTTGGCTTCGTCATTGACGCCTACGCGAGACGGATCCTGGGCTGGCGAGTCGCCTCAACGATGGCCACCTCGATGGTGCTCGACGGCATCGAACAAGCGATCTGGACTCGCCAACAAGAAGGCGTCATGGATCTCAAAGATGTTGTCCACCATACGGATAGAGGGTCACAATACACGTCGATCCGGTTCACCGAACGGCTCGCCGAAGCTGGGATCCAGCCATCGGTCGGGGCGGTCGGCAGCTCCTATGACAACGCCCTCGCTGAAACCATCAACGGCCTGTACAAAACCGAGTTGATCAGACCGCGCAAGCCCTGGCGCACGATCGAGGAGGTCGAGCTGGCGACCGCCAAATGGGTCGACTGGTTCAACCACCGCCGCCTCTACGAATACTGCGGGGACATCCCACCCGTTGATCTGGAGGCGGCCTATTACGCTCAACACCGGAGACCAGCCGCCAGCTGAGTTCTCACACCAGAAAGTCTCCGGACTCACCGGGGCGGTTCATGTTGAGCCGCGGGGCCGTACATGGACGCGTCCTAACGCGTCGAAGCGGACCGTCGCCGTTTCCCGAAGGTGTGGTGTCAGATCAGGCTGGTGAGCGCGTCGCAGAGCAGGAAGAGGTTCAGTGTGGTTATGACGACGGTGATCAGGAGCATCAAGGCACTGGTCAGGCGGCGGTTGACCATGTCGGTCATGGTCTCGCGGGTGCGGGTAATCAGTAGTAGCGGGATGAGGGCGAACGGGATGCCGAAGGACAGCACGATTTGGGAGTAGATCAATGCCTGTGTGGTGTTGACGGCCAAGCCGATGACGATCAGTGCGGGCAGCATCGTCAGGGCGCGGCGCGCAAACAGGGGGATGCGCCAGTTCATGAATCCGGCCATGACGACTTGTCCGGCGTAGGTGCCCACGCTGGAAGAGGACAGGCCGGAGGCGATCAGGGCGATCCCGAACGCCAGTGCGGCGCCGCCTCCGATGACGGTGGCGAGGTGATCGTGGATGGGCCCGAGGTCACTGATGGTCAGTCCGGGTTTGTGGAACAGGGCTGCGGCGATGCAGAGCATGGCGAGGTTGACCAGCCCTGCGAAGCCGAGGCCGATGATGCAGTCCCACTTATTGAACGTGAGCAGGGTACGGCGTTCGTGCTGGTTGGCCGCGGAGACCCGGTTCTTCTGCAGGGCGGAGTGCAGGTAGACCACGTGCGGCATGACGGTCGCGCCGATGATGCCGACGGTCAGGCTCAGGGTGTCGCCGCTGACGTGCGGCACCAGTCCGGCGGCGAGCTGCATGTAGTCCTGGCCCCCGATAGTGAAAAACAGGTAGAGGAATCCCGCTCCGACCAGCGCCAGCAGTGCGATGATGGCGAGTTCGAAGCGGCGATAGCCACGCTGCTCGAGTGCCAGGATCACGAACGCGACGACCGCCGTGATTAGCCCCGCTGGTAGCAGGGGCATACCGAAGACGAGGTTGAGACCGAGCGCAGCGCCGACGAACTCGGCAAGGTCTGTGGCCATCGCGACGACCTCGGCCTGCAGCCACAACACGATGTTCACCCGGCGGCCGTATCGCTGCCGGCACAGTTCGGGCAGGCTCTGGCCGGTGGCCAGCCCGGTCTTCGAGGTGAGGTACTGAACGAGGATGGCCATCAGGTTGGCCATCACGACGACCCATGCGAGTTCGTAGCCGTGCTCGGCGCCGCCGGCAAAGTTGGTGGCGAAGTTACCGGGGTCGACGTAGGCAACCGAGGCGACGAACGCCGGACCCAACAGCGCGAGCACCATGCGGCCACGGCCGCGTGACTTCACCTCCTGCAGGGTGAGCTGGCCGTGTGGTGCTACCTCGACAAGGGTCACGGCGCCACCGTGCCGGACACCGCAGAGCTGACTGCGACAATGACCGTGTGGCGGTGCATATCGATCCCGAGCATCGCTCGCCGGCGGAGTGGGTAAACGGTCCTGGGACCCCGATCCTGCAGCCCCGACACGCCCAGATCGCGGTGGAGAATCCCGCGCGCCAACATCATTGTCACACTGCTAACGTAGCTTCTGCGTAAAAACAATTCAGATATAGCGAATACTATTTTTCGTACGCTCGAACTCTGATTTTATTGTCAATACTTGGGGGATCGGCGATTTCAGGCGACCTCCGATCCCGCGTTTTGCGGCGGCGTTTGATGTGTCGGGCGTGATGTCGATGGGTCGTTCACCGCCGAAGCGTGGGCGTTGGAGTCAGACCCGTCATGAACTACCTTGGCGTTGCTGGTTCCACAAGCAAACCAATGTGCTTGCTGCCTACCCAAGTCGGCGCACCCCGGTGCTTGGCGGCGCTCCGCGACATCTACAACGCCGAGGATATCGACAAGGCGCAGGTCGCGATCAAGGCGTTCGAGCTCGACTACGGCGCGAAGTACCCCAACGCGGTCGCGAAGATCACCGGCGACGCCGTACGACGCAACCTGGACCTTGGGCCGGCAACGCACATCATCACCGCGTTGATGACCAGCATCGTCATCGTCAACCCGGTGGGCAAGGGCACCGGCGCGGTGTTCGACCCCGACGCCATCGTCAATGGGAAGCGGGCCGTCGATGTGGTGTGGAAAGAAGACCTGTGATTGCCGTGCAAAAGCGTCAAGTAAGCGGAGTTCATGGACTTCACAGCGGTGGACGAGGCGGACGGGGAAAGGCTTAGGGCATTTACCCTTTCGGCGGACATACAGGACGGGCGAGCAGACGGTGAGAGGCGAACGATGACCCAGACGGAGATCTTCCAGAGGCACCATGGCCGGGCTGTGCGGTTCTTCTGGGCCCTGCTGATCGGGTCGACCACCGTCAGCCTGATAGGGTGCGTGCCGCACTCAATGCCTGAGTTGAAGCAGTGGGCGATCGCGCCGACGGTGTTCGACAACGACTTAAGCAGGTCAGGCAATCAGTTGCTCTCGAGGCCGACATCGTCTACGTTCGGCGGCTTGACTTTTTGGTAGCCAACCAATCTGTTGCATACTCCCCCAACGGTGTGTCGCGGCGGGTCCCGACCCACATAGCGTGCCTGCCGCTTGCCCGATGCCATCTCAGCCCATCACCCCACGCAGTCGAGCGATTCGCGCCGACAGAGGGCCTGCTCTAGCGTGGCGTCATGCTGTTCATTTCGGGGATGTCTGTGTCGCAGTGGCGGCGCGAAGTACTGCGGACCAACTTCTGGCTGGTGCCGAGCATGGAGGTGATCGCATCGATCTTCCTATTTTGGGCCACCTTGGAGGTAGATCGTGCCGTCTACCATGGCACGCTCACACTTCCGGCATGGGTGGAAGCCGGCAGCGCAGATACAGCACGCGAGATTCTCCTCGCGGTGGCCGCAGCGATCATGACGGTCATCGGGATCAACTTCTCGGTTACGATCGTCACGTTGACGCTGGCATCGACCCAGTTCGGACCCCGGATGCTGCGCAACTTCATCCGTGATCGCGGTACTCAGCTCACGCTGGGCACGTTTGTGGCGACCGCCGTGTACTGCGTGCTGGTCCTCTTGGCAATCGGCCCTGCAGAGCACGGCGTATTCGTGCCACACTTTTCCGTCTCGGTCGTATTCGTGCTGGTGCTGGTCGATCTGGCCGTGCTCATCTACTTCCTCCACCACATCGCCATACAGATCCAGCTTCCCTTCGTAATCGCCAGTATCGCCGGTGATTTGAGGCGCTACCTCGGGGTGCGAAAGCCCGACATCCGGATGTCCACCGGAAACGAGCAGGATGACAGTGAAGAAATCGCAGCGCTGGTCGACACCATCAAGTCTTCAGGCGCGATGATGCGTACCCCGAAAGGCGGCTATCTTCAGGCCATCCGCTACGACATGTTGATTCGTGCCGCGTCGGCCGCCGATGCGGTGGTGCACTTGCCCTATCGCCCGGGGAACTTCTTGGTAGAGGACAGTGAGCTAGCCGCAGTGTGGCCGCCCGAGGCTGCCGACCGCATGACCCGCCGCCTGAAACGAGCACAGGTCACCGGGCCGGTCCGCAACCTCGCCCAAGATCCCGCTTTCGGCATCGACCAACTGGTCGAGATCGCCATTCAGGCGCTCTCTCCGGCGGTCAACGACACATACACTGCGCTGACGTGCGTGGACTGGCTCGGCAACACCCTGTGCAAGCTCGCGAAAGTGTGGAAGCCGGCCCCGGCGTACCGTGACCGTACCGGTGCTATCCGGGTCATCTGCGACCAAATCACGTACGAAAATCTCCTGCAGCGGTCATTTGACAAGGTCCGCCAGGCCAGTCGCGGAATGCCCGCCCTGTTGATGCGCCAACTCGAAGCACTCAAAGCGATCATGGAGCAGACCACCGACCCCGACCAGGCCCGTCTGCTGATGGACGAAGCCGCCATGATCCAGCGCGCCAACCTCGAGTCGGTGCCCGAAGAGTTCGACCGCGTCGCCGTGGAACGCCGCTTCAGCGCCGTAGCCAGCGTGTATGCCCGGTTGAGCGACTCTGCCGGCAACTATTTGCACCCGGACTACGATCTTCACCTGACCGGGGATTCCGCATCGAGACTTAGCCTAGGTGGCGACCGGTAGGACCGCTCTACCGTCGGGACGTCGTGATCCCTTTACTCGCCAGCGCTTCCGCGATGATCAAGGGCGTCGACTCGCGCAACCACTCGCGCCGACGCGAGCACGAAGCCTTTGTGCCGCTTGATCTTCTAGCATTTCTGACTAGTGAAGTGCGATCGGCGGTATCGCGGCCTTATCCTTCGCAACGTGCGCGATCTTGAGATCATCGACTCCGAGCTGCGACTCCTTGTGGCGATACGCCGGACGGTCTGCGAGGAGGAGGGTCGGCCAACCGAGCACCGCGCGGATCGATGAGCTGCTTGATGAGCGCTCTGCCGCAACCTTCGTTTCAGTCATTTTCTCAGACCCCGTTCCTTCGTAATGGAATTGGCGGTTGATCGCCGACCTCATGACCGCTACCGGGCGGCCGTCGGCGTTGGCGGCAACTGTGGGCGGTGCCGGCACATGAGCCCTTATTCCTGGCCCTCCACCACATCTGGGGCAAGGAGGCTCCGCCCATGCACCGTGAAGCCGTGATCTTCCCTCATTGCCCGCTCGAGAAAATCCGGGGTCTAGCTCAGCAGCTCGTTGGACCTGGGGTACGGCAGGCGAGATAAGCAGTCGATGGCTATCGCGGCTGTCCACCCGCTCGATTGCCGCACAGGCGGACGTGCTAGCCTAGGGGAAAATCCCTGAGGCGCAACAACATGCGGCGGCTCGCCGGATACTGCACAACGCCGAAACGCTGGTCGCGTGGATGGCACCAAAAGAGGGACCGTAACCACCAGCGACGACGACACGCTCGCCGCCGCGACGGTGGAGATGCCGCGCACGGATGCGATCACCCGTGGCGCGACAAGCAGCCCGACGTGGTGGCGCGGGCAGGGGGTCCAGCCCCCCTTCGGCTCCCTGCCCGCCCCCGCCGTCAGCGCGGTCGCGGCCCTGTCCGTGGTCGGGGTGATTGCGGCGATTTGCGCGTACCTGAGCCAGCCGCATACGACGTTCGCGATGGCTGGCACGCAAGTGCTTGAGATGCACCCTGACTGGACGCCGGAGGATGCCGGACATTTCGCTGGCGCGGCAACAGGTGCCTATTGCCCCGACCTTGGTCCGAGCACCTAACTGGTCTGTGCTCCAACCTCTTAG
>NZ_JBKQTQ010000177.1:0-6102 GCF_052143115.1 Mycobacterium sp. | reverse complement strand
GGTGGCCAAGATCGGTCCGCTGGAGTTCAGCGGCCTCATCGCCTGGTTCGCATGGTTCGTCTTGCACTTGGTCTACCTGGTCGATTTCAAGACCAAGGTCAGCACGCTGCTGTCGTGGACAGTGACCTTCCTGAGCACTCGGCGTGGTCAGCTCACCATCACCGAGCAGCAGGCGTTTGCCCGCACCCGCCTCGAACAGCTGGCGTACTGAGCGTCCCGCCACCGCCCACGTCAATACCGTATTACGCTGGGCTCGTCGCCGTGTTCAACGCAGAAGACGGCCGCGGGCTAGGACTGACCGCGGCCACCGCAGGAGAACTGGCCGATGCCATCGGCAAAGCCCACGCCCACAAGGGCGGGCCAATCCTCATCGAATGCCAGATCCCCAAACGACGACGCCAGCCCAGAGCTCATCTCCTGGGGATCCAAGGTTGCTCGTGGGACAAAGAAATTCCGGTTCTTGCGCAAACGCACGATCTCGGCCTCCACCTCCGCGGTGGTGGACATCGGCGACGACAGCGCCCGACGCGACCGCGGCGCCAGGCCCGCCACCCCGTCGCTGTAGAGCCGGCGCCGGTTGACATAGAGGGTCTCCCTCGATATGCCGTAGCGCAGGTCTCGGCCACCGTGATGCCGTCGCGCTTCGGTGTTAGCAGGATCTCCGACCGGCGTTCGTTCACGCTCAGCACTCTCACTTTGGGAGAGTGTCAGGGATGTCCCGCCGACAACCTGTCAGCTATGTGGCCGGGCGAAACACACACCACCGGGCCAAGGGGGTCGATTTTCAGATTCCGAAAAGCGGTCACAATTCACGTGCCGTTGACAGTTGCACGAACCTATTGCGTGTAATAGCAACGCGTTTCGTCGACCCAATCTCTATCGGCTCGGAAAGGACGCTGGTTCTCCTTAACCAATCGACTTATCGCATCCAAGCAGGCGACCCGATCACACTTTGCTACGGCCACACAACCAAAGTCACCGATCGCGCAATAGCCTCGGCCGTACGTCGGGCCGTCCTTGTCATGCGGGTTCCCATGTCGCTTACCGGCGACACCCAGGCTGCCGCGCCCCTATGCCGATATTCCTATGAGCTGCATGGCGTTCTGGACTGCTCCGGAGTCGATGTCGCGGCCGTTGTCCAGCCCGGCTAGACCACGCCATGAGTGGATCGCATGGCGCGTCAGTTTCACAATCGGAGTTGCGCTGGTGCCCCCAGCCGCGTGCGTGTGGGCGCGCAAGGCGTATCCGATTACGGCATCCAGTTTCGCCCGGTGGTTGGTATCCACAAGTGCGGTCGAGTGGTATGCGGCCCGCATGGCAAACATTCCACCGACGCGTAACGTCGGGCCACCCGCGCGGTAGACGGCGCGAGCGGCGCGATCTGCGGCGTCCCAGGCGGCGATAGGCGGCACGTCGCCAGCGGCGACCATGCGGTGCAGTTCGGCGATGTCGAAGATCGCCTTGGCCGCAGCCTTCTTGGCGTGTCGAATGACACCCCATTTGGGGCTGGTCAGAAGTTCGGCCACCCATGCGTGAATGACGGTGTCGGCAACATCGGTGGTTCCCACGGTCTGCCAGCCGAGTTCGAGTGCCAGAAGGCTGTTTTCCGGTGACAAGTAGCCGTCGGGACCTGCCAGCATGTCGTTGCATAACTGAACGAAGGCGGCCAGCGGGCGAGCCGAACAGTCGGGGAAGTCGGTGATATGCGTGTCGTCGTTGATGTATGAAATAACGTTCATCGCGCACCCTTTGCCTGATCCTGGCTGGTGCGATCCTCTGGCCAGCCTCAGTGGGTGTGTGATCCTGTCGAGGTCCATTTCAGTTGCACTCCTTCAGTCTTCGCTTCTCAATAAGTCGGTCCGAAACGGTTTACGTTGTAAATCAATGCGTTGCATCGAAATGTTCAGCACGTCCTAATCACTGGTGACGCCATGTGATCGGTTCACGGCCTCATCAGGGCGTGCGCCGGTTGGTACGTGCGCACGACACTGCATGCCTTCCTTCACGCGCTGATACCGACTAGGGATAACCCGACTATGACGGTGATAGCTGCCAACACAACGGCGACGATGGCGTTGAAGAGCAGCTGCCTGACATACGGGCCTTCCGCCGGATAGTTGAATGGCGGCGGCTCGCAGTCGACGACATCACCGGGTTCATCAGCTCGATATGCGGTAATCATTCGATTCCTCTTTCGCGACTACCAGCAGCTAGCGACAAATGGTGCTGCCGGATAAGTGGATTCCCATCGCTCTAAGAGTCGCGCTTCATGCAAGAAAAGTCGTCGTCGCTAACCCCCGTTGACCACTCCCGCCAGTGATGATCTGCGGCTACCGGCTAGCTGCAACGGGCGCGGTTAGTCCCTCTTGGCCATCCAGTCGTCGTCTTCTGTTTTCTGGCTCGGAATTTCGCATGGAGGGCTCGCTGTTGCCGGCACTCGGCGGCGCAGTGTTTTGGCTGGCGACGCTCACGAATAGGTAAGGAGATACCGCAGGGAATACGAGCGCGACTACGGGTTGTGACGCCCGGAGGGTGCCCGAGGAGGCAGGTAATCGCCATCAGCAACGCCGCGATGTCCCGTAGCCAAGGGATTTCGACTCGTCATCCGTATGGCCAACGCCAAGAATAAGATTCGGGTCGTAGTGATCGCCTCAGTATTCGTCGAGGCCACGCCGAGACGTTCGTGCTGAACCGAGCCCTCGTTTGAGGGTGGCGTCGTCCAGCTGCGTGGCTGCGTTCGAACATTCATCCCGGGCCAAGCTCACTCTCTTGTGCACGCCAGGAGTTTCACGGCCGCCCGCGAGTCGTTCGGCTCAGCGGTGCCTGGGTGAGATACCAGCGCGTAGCCTGCGCATCCCCAGACCATTGGCAAAGCGACCAGCATGCCGTATATCGCTGCCATGACGTCACCTCCTGGAGTTACAACTGCGTCTGCCCTTTGGCGATGTGTCAAGAATGGGGTTCTCGCACACAAATGTCGCCACTGCTGACCCCCACCCTGGGGGCCCGCCAGTGCGAATAGTGGCCTACCTACCAGCAGGCAGCGGGACCGCGCCAGCGCGGAACTCCCCAGCGTGTGCCCTTCGTCGCAGCGGGCCGAGCCCATAAGATTGCAGCTGGCGCCCTAACGGCGTTCCGCTTGGGTGTCACGATGCGCACTCCGGGCTCCGGGGTTGAACTTGCAAGGTGTCTCACCAAAGGGGTGATCGCACGCCGCGACATGGTGATCACCGTGCACTACTGCCGGCGACCGCACATGGTCGTGCCGACACCTACAACGTGTGTCAATGGCCAAGTCGAAGTCCCCGCTGGTGGCCAGGTAAAAGTCCCCGCCCCGTGCGGTAGTTCAGTGGTTGGTCAGGTGTTCTCCTTTCGGTGTTGGGCGTCTTTCATGCGGTAGGACTGGCCGTCGGTGATCACTAACGGAACGCAAACCGTCTTGACTTGACACTGGGCGCAGGTGTGGTGTCGGTTCGCCTTTTGGGTTTGGTGGGCCGGTCGGGTCCGGTGGTGGCGGGTCGAGTGCGATGCGCAGCCGGATCTTGACGTGCCAGCCGGTGACGCGGACGTCTTCGATGAGTAGGCGCAGCAGTTGCTGTTTTTGGATGTTGTCGAGGGTGTCGATGACGGCGTGGATGCGGGCGGCGAAGTCGTGCACGCGGCGGCGGAGCTGGTTGTCACGGGCAAGCGCGGTTCGTTCATCGGCAAGGCTGGTTCGCTTATGCTCTAGCTCTTTTCGACGGGAGGAGACTTCGGTGGCGCGGCGCTGCATTTCGGGGAGTTCGATGAACCCGCCCTGGTAGAGGTCGATGAGGCGGCGCCGTTCGGTGTCGGCGGCCTCGATCTTGCGGTCCAGCCGGGTCAGTTCAGCGGCGAGCAGTTCGTCGTCGGGGATCGGGGTTGCCAGGGTGACGGCCTGTTCGCCGGCCAGCAGCCGGTCCGGGTGGGTGATCGCGGCGCGTATCTGGTCGAACACGAAGCTGTCGAGCGCGTCGGCGCGGATGTTGCGTTCGGGACAGCGGCGGGATTCGCCGCCGGCGCGGATGGGGTCGTGGTTGCGGCAGTGGTAGTAGCGGTGCCAGGTACCGTTGCGGCCGCGCATCTTGTGGCAGTTGGTGCCGACACCGCAAACACCGCATTTGACAAGTCCTTTGAGCAGCCATTGGCCGGGTTCGGCGCGACGGGGGCTCCACTTGGTGTTGTCGGTGGCGACTCGCCCGGCGGCTTGGAACAGCTCGTCAGAGACGATGCGTGGGCAGTCGATGGGGATCCATTCGTCCCGGTTGCGCCAGACCTGCCGGTGGTGTCGGGTGGGGCGTCGGTCGGGCACCGATTCGGTGCGGTTGTAGTAGACCCGGCCGATGTAGGCCTCGTTGCGCAGCAGCCGGCACAGGGTGGAGTGGCCCCAGGTGGGTTTGCCGGTGGGTGACGGTATCGCGTCGGCGTTGAGGCGTCGGCAGATCTCGCGCACGGTGATGCCGGCGGCGCGGTCGGTGAAGATCCGCCGCACCACGGCGGCCTCGGGCTCGTAGATCTCGTGGTGTGCTTGGCCGGTGGCGGTGCTGCGGGGGATGCGACGGTAGCCGTAGGAGGCTTTCCAGGTGACGATCTCGCCGGCGCGGGCCCGAAACAGTTTGCCGCGCCGGTAGCGTTCGGCGATCTTGGCTTTCTCGTATTCGGCGATTACGCCCTGGACCTGGGTGAGCAGTACCGATTGCGGGTCGTCGGCGGCCAGCCCCGGGGAGTCGGTGAAGGCGACGATGACCCCGAAGCGGTCCAGCTCGTCGAGCACCAGCACCTGGTAGGCGTAGGCGCGGGCGAGCCGGTCGGGCGACAGGCACCACACTCGTTGGATGAGCCCGGCCTCGGCGGCATCGCGCAACGCGTCCAGTCCGGGCCGGTCCAATCGGGCGCCGGAATACCCGTCGTCGACGTACTGGCCGACCAGCTCGTCACCGGCGGCGGCGATGTGTTCGCGCAGCAGCTGCAGCTGTGAGCCGATGGTGCCGCGGTCGGCTTGGCGCTCGGTGGACACCCGCGCATACAGCGCCGCCCTCACCGCAGGCCTCTTCCCGGTAGTGCCAGTGCGGCAACCGAATCCACGCGTGCGGCGGCGTCGAGCAGGAACTGATAACCCGCCGCCAGCGCTGCCACCCGCGGATCGTTGTGCGGTGTCCATGCCGGCCGGGTGGCGGCGAGCAGTTCGGCGACGAACACCGGCTCGGCGCTCGGCCACGCGATCAACCCGGCCAGGCCGCGACGGGCAAACCGGGCCGCGGCCAGACCAGGGGGCAGCCCGGTGAGCTCAAGCACATGCGCGCGCAGCGTTTCGTAGTCGACCTGTGCCGCCTCGACCGGCGGCCAGAACGACCGGGCGCTCACCGCCCGCGGACCCGCTCGACGGTGCGCCGGTGTAACCGCACTCCGAACCGGTCGGCCACCTGCTCGGCGATCTGGGCCCCCGAGCCGGTGTCGGCGCGGATGAACTCCACGATCTCGGGGCGCAGCTTGACCGGGCCACGACGGCCGCGCCGCTCGTCGACTAGCCCCGCCATGCCCGACTGCTCGAACGCCGCCGCCACCAGATAAAACGCTGCTCGTGAATAGCCGTGTGCCGCAGCAGCTTCGGCCACGGGAACACCCTCGACTAGACGCGCTCGCAGCATCTCGTATTTCACCTGCACTTTGTCGGCGGCCAGAAAAAAACCTGGCCCGGCGGTGAACAACGGCGCGAAAACCGCGTCGGGATTCGGATGCACCAACCCCGCCTCGGTCAACGCCCGAAGTCGTGTCGTGTCGCTCACCGGTCTCACCTCCCACCCGGGAGCCTAGGCCACCACGCACTCGCCGTCTATCATTTACCGCCGCGCGTCGACGTTCAATTCTCGCAGCGGCTGCTAGATAGCCGCAGTAACCGAATATACGGTGAATGATGCGGCGATCAACGCTAGATATGCGGTGGTAATTACTAGACATCGAACTCAGTCCGCAGGGCCGGGCGCCAGCGCCGCCGACGGTGTTCAGGATGCAGATACAGCTCCGGAACCGCTTCCAGCGGAGCCAGCACCACCGTCAATTGCAGCTTTGCGTTCCGCTGGTGAT
>NZ_JBKQTQ010000176.1:0-17317 GCF_052143115.1 Mycobacterium sp. | reverse complement strand
TCGGTGAGCGCCTCGTCGAAGCCCATCCGCCCGAAATGGCCTCGGTAGCCGAGCGTTTTGTCCACGCCGGGCCAAGCCAGCGCGTAACCCATCAGCGCCTTGATGTAAGCGCGGCGCGCGGCGTCCTCGTCGTCGTCCACGCTGATCCGGATGTACTCGATCATGGCGAGCTCACTTGGGTCGCGCCCGGCCGCTCGCGCACCCTTGGCCACAATTTCGCGGCTGGCCGCCACCTGCTGCGGCGTGCACCAGTTGAGGGATGCGCCATCCGACGCCTCGCCGGCAAGAGTCAGCATCTTGGGGCCGAGGGCGCCCAGCACCACGGGCACCTTCGGTGGCGGCGACCCAAGAGTGAAGCCGCGCAACGTGATTGCCTCACCTTCGTGGTCCACGGTCTCGCCGGCCAGCAGGGCGCGCAGCGTGACGAGCCACTCGCGCATTGTGGCGACCGGCCGCAGATCCTTTTTCAGGCCGACCGCCTGCCGGAACGCGGGAAGGTGCAGGAGCCCCGAACCGATGCCGAGAACGAACTTGCCGCCGCTGATCTCGCCGACCGTCGCCGCACCCGATGCCAGCGCCGGAACAGACCAGTAGCCGACCGGGATGACCGACACGCCTGTTCCAATACCGCCCGGCACCACGTCCGCGCTGGCGACCGACCATTGGGCACAGATCTGCATTGGGTCGCGGTCAATGCTGGCGTTGGTCCACGCGCTCCGATAGCCGAGGCGCGCAGCGTGCCTGCCAAGCTGTCGGTACTGATCCCAAGACAACCCAAGGCTCCGATCGAGCCCGACTCCAACCTGCACGCCACGCCATCCTTTCTGGACACTCAATACCCCCGTTTTACGACAACACCGCCGAAGCCCGACCGCATCCTCGCCAACCGAACATGACTGCGGCCACCGATTCGAACGTATGATCGATTGGTGGGCGACCTCGCGTCGATCGGATACAACGGGCAGCCGGTCCGCAACCCGTTTCGGCTGGTGCGACCGCCGATCACCGTGCTGGTTGACCTGACGGTGCTCTTCCCGCGGGAGCCGCACCGCTCGGGGCGCTACCACCCGAACGGCTTGCAGCTGCACAAGGTCGTCGAGGGCCGGCTGACCTGCTGGGGCATTTGCGAGCAGGGTGATTGGTGGGGGCTGGTGACCTAC
The DNA here is from genome assembly GCF_052143115.1 of Mycobacterium sp. Lineage (GTDB taxonomy): Bacteria > Actinomycetota > Actinomycetes > Mycobacteriales > Mycobacteriaceae > Mycobacterium. Next base: position 16,157 of record NZ_JBKQTQ010000176.1, on the reverse strand, counting down.
CCGATCGTCTACGGGTCCAAGCGCAAAACCGTCACACACTGGGTACCGGCCTGGACGCTGCGCCGCAACGATGCGGGCGAGAAACGAGCCCGCTGAGGCGCGGCGCAATCCGACGCTGCGCCGCAAACGCTAGCTGAACGGTCGGCTCTCACGCAGCGTTCGTCACCTAGCAATGCGAAGATGCAGCCCGTGACAGGAAGTTGGGGTTCCGTACTGGCCACGCTGATTCCGCTCGCGCTGGTCATCGCGCTCTCACCGTTGTCGATCATCCCGGCGGTGCTGGTGCTACACGCGGCGCGCCCGAGGCCGACCGGCCTCGCCTTCCTCGGCGGCTGGCTGTTGGGACTGGCCGCGCTGACCGCGGTCTTCGTCGTGTCCTCCGGCGCGCTCGGCGCGCTGCGCGAGTCGCCGCCCGCCTGGGCGTCCTGGCTGCGCGTCGTCCTCGGATTGGCGCTCATCGGGTACGGGATCTACGAGTGGCTGACCCGGCAACGCCACACCGAGTCGCCAAAGTGGATGCGGTCTTTCGCAACCCTCACGCCAGGGCGCGCGGGAATAACAGGGCTGGTGCTGGCGGTGATCAGGCTCGAGGTGCTGATCATGTGCGCGTTGGCCGGTTTGGCGATCGGCGGCAGCGGGCTGGGCATGGCGGCCAACTGGCTGGCTGCCGCGGTCTTCGTCGCCGTCGCCGCATTCACCGTCGCCATCCCGGTCCTGGCCTACGCGGGCGCAGGTGACCGCCTCGACGATCCGATGGCCCGGCTCAAGGACTGGATGGAGCGGAACAATGCCGCGTTGCTCGCGGCGATCCTGCTGGTGATCGGTTTGATGGTGCTCCACAACGGCGTTAAAGCGCTGTAACGGGGGCCGCTCAACCCCGCATAAAATCGTCGGGCGTGAGCCTCAACGACCGGGATGCACTGGCGGTATTGCATGCTGCCATCGACCCGGACGACGAAAACGGGCTCATCGGCCGGTTTTACACGCGCTGGTTTTCTCTCGACGTTTCGCCACGCGACCTGTTCCCGCCGGACATGGGCGGCCAGCGGGCCGCCTTTGCCCATGCGCTGAACTGGGTGTACGGCGAGCTGGTCGCCCAGCGTGCTGAGGAGCCGGTGGCGTTTTTGGCGCAGCTGGGACGCGACCATCGCAAATACGGTGTGCTGCCTGAGCACTACGAGACGTTAGGGCAGGCGCTGCACGCGACCCTGCGAGACGAGCTGGCCGAGGCGTGGACCGACGCCGTCGACGCGGCCGCCCGGCAGTCGCTGAACCTGATCACCGGGGTGATGCGTGGCGCGGCGGAGGCCGAGGAGGGGCCAGCCTGGTGGGACGGCACGGTGATCGAACACCTGCGGATATCCCGCGACCTGGCCGTGATTCGGCTGCAGCTGGGCCGCCCGATGCGCTATCACGCGGGCCAGTACGTCAACGTCGCGGTGCCGCAGTGCCCGCGGCGGTGGAGATATCTCACGCCCGCCATCCCGCCGGACGACAGCGGCGCCATCGAGTTCCATGTCCGGGCGGTCTCTGGCGGCATGGTCAGCAACGCCATCGTCCACGAGACCCAGCCCGGCGACCGGTGGCGGCTGTCCAACCCACACGGCGGCTTGCAGGTCGACCGCGATGGTGGCGACGTGCTGATGGTGGCGGGCAGCACCGGGCTGGCGCCGCTGCGCTCGATCGTCATGGACCTCACCCGCTGGGGTGTGAACCCGCGTGTGCACATGTTCTTCGGCGGCCGCTACCCCTGCGAGCTCTACGATCTGCCCACCTTGTGGCAGATTGCCGCGCACAATCCCTGGCTGTCGGTATCGCCGGTCTCCGAGCACAACCGCAACCCGGCCTGGGCCGCCGACTATCCCGATGTGACGCCGCCGCGAGGGCTGCATCTGCGCCAGACCGGCAAGCTGATGGACGTCGTCACCAAATTCGGCAACTGGGGGGACCGGCAGATCCTGATCTGCGGCGGACCGGAGATGGTGCGCGCCACCAAGGCCGCGCTGATCGCCAAAGGGGCGCCGCCGGACCGGATTCAGCACGATCCGCTTTACAGCTAACCTTGGCTAGTCTTATCAGGTGCACCCTGTCACTTTGCGCGACTCGTCGTCGAATCTCGAGGCCCAGTTCGTCCCGGACGCCGGCATGATCGGCGTTTCATTGACCGACTCGGGCGTCGAACTGCTCGGCCAACGCCGCGGTCTGGACGCCTACATGACCAACGGCAAAACAATGGGTATCCCGATCCTGTACCCGTGGGCAAATCGGCTGGGCGCCAACACTTACACGGCAGAGGACACGACGGTCACGCTGACTCCTGGCCAGCACGGAGTGCGAGCCGATCCCAACGGACTGCCGATCCACGGGGTGCTGGCCGCCTATCCGCGCTGGCGGGTAACGGCTGAGTCTGCGGACGAGCTCACCGTCGAGCTGGACTTCGGCGCCGATCCAGAGTTACTGGCCAGCTTTCCATTTCCGCATCTGCTGGCGGTGACGGTGCGGCTCGCCGCCCGAGCCTTGACGGTGCGCACCGAGGTGACCCCCACCGGGGACGACGCAGTTCCGCTGTGCTTCGGCTTCCACCCGTATCTTCAGCTGCCCGGTTTGTCGCGGGAGGCGTGGATCATCGAAGCCCCGCCACTCCGCCAGCTGCGCCTCGACGGGCGGGGACTGCCCACCGGCGAGGCGAGACGACAACCGGCCATGACTGAACCATTGGGCGACAAGGCTTTTGACGACGGGTATGACGAGGTTGCCGATGGCGCCGTGTTCGCGGTGTCCGGTGGTGGCCGCCGTATCGAGGTTCACTTCGACGAGGGCTATCCGGCGGCGCAGATCTTCGCACCGCCGGGCGGGGATGTGGTGTGCTTCGAGCCGATGACGGCGCCCACCGATGCGCTGCGCCGTGGCGGCTACCGATCAGCGCGCCCCGGCGGCTCGGCGGTCGCCGTGTTCTCGATTCGCGTTGCCTGACCTGCGGCCTGCCGGAGCAACTGAGGCTATTAGGCATGCGCTGAAAATGGCGCGGCCGACAGGTACCCTTAGCCAATCTAGGGCAGGAGGAGTAGGTGAGCCCTGGCGAGAGCGGTGTATCGATCGACGAATTGCTGGACCGCGCGGTGCGGGCCATCAACGAAGGGGACCACGCCACCGCCACCACCTTGGCCAGCCGGGTTCTTTCAGTCGACCACAACAACCCGGAAGCCGAGGACCTACTCACAGCGCCGGCTCGCTACGGTGAAATACGCCGACTGACAATCATGTTCGCCGACCTGGTCGACTCGACAGCGCTGTCCACCCGTTTAGAACCGGAGACGTATCGCACGTTGGTCGGCCACTATCGGGATGAGGTGCGCCGGGTCGTCGATCGATATGAAGGCCACGTCAGCTCCATCAAGGGCGACGGACTGCTAGTGGTGTTCGGTCACCCTAACGCGCACGAGAACGACGTGCGACGCGCCGTAGCAGCGGGGCTGGACATCACCCGCGCAGTGGCGCAGCTCAGCGAGCAGGCCGAACGCAAGTTCGCCGTGGCCATCAACGTGCGGGTCGGCATCCATCGTGGCCTGGTCTACCTCGACACCGACCAGGACGACGTGTACGGATTTGCGGCCAACCTGACCGCCCGGCTTTGCGGTGTGGCCGAGCCGGGCACGGTGGCGGTGTCGGATTCGGTCGCACCGTTGGTGCGTGACTCGTTCGAACTCGATGTACGTCCCCCGGTCCCGGTGAAGGGTGTCGAAGGATTGGTCAGCCACCACCGGGTGCTCGGCGAGCGGCCAGAAGCACCGCCGCTGCGGTCGCCACCCCTGATCGGGCGTGACCGAGAGCGCAGCTGGCTGCAGCAGAGCTGGCACCGGGCGCGTGACGGCGTGCTGACTAGCCCGGGCATCGTATTTCGCGGTGAGCCGGGAATCGGTAAGACCCGGCTCGCGACCGAGGCGGCCGAATTAGTCCGGAGTTCAGGCGCGCCCGTCATCGAGCTGTTTGGCTCGCCGCTGCATACCGACACCGGCCTGCATCCGGTGCGCAGGCTCGTGGAGCGCCGATGCGGTATCACCCGGCTCACCGACGGCCCGGAGCGTCTGCGCTTACTTCAAGCCGAACTACGTGCCTGCGAACTGGATCCCGCGAGCGCGGTGCCTTTGCTCGCGCCGGTACTTGGCGTCGGTCCTGAACACGGCTATCACCCGGCTGCTGTCGAAGGCCGAACCCTTTATGAGTTGATCGGCGCGACGGTTCAGCAATATGTCCTGGCCCGCATCGGTGATCAAGCCGGATTAGTGGTCGCCGAGGACGTGCACTGGTTCGACCCGTCCACCATAGAGCTGCTCAACTCGTTGCTGGGAGCCGCGGACGGACGGCTGCTGGTGGTCTTGACCGGACGCGAAGGCGATTGGCTGCGAACCGATTGGCCGGTAACGCTTTTCGACCTTGCGCCGCTGACCGACGAGCAGTCCGATGCGCTGATCAGTGAGTTGCACCCGTCGGTGACCGACGCCCAGCGGGCCGCGATACGCAGCCGATGTGACGGGGTGCCGTTCTATATCGAGCACGTCGTCGCCGAACTTGATGCCGCCGGAGCCGAGTCTGGGGTACCCGAGCCGCTGTATGAGCCGCTGTTCGCCAGGCTGCATCACCCCCACGCCGATGTTGTGCCGGTGGTGGAGGCGGCCGCCGTCATCGGGCGCGCCGGTGATCTCCCGTTGCTGCGCTCGGTGGTCGGACGCGACGCCAAAGACGTCGACGGCGTCGTCACCGAACTCGTGCGGGCGCGTGTGCTCGAACGACGCAGGACCCACAGCTGGCGATTTCGCCATGAGCTGCTCCGGGAGGTGGCGGTCGAGCTGGCTCCGCCATCGCTTCGCCGTGATCTGCATGCCCGCGCTGCCCACGCGCTGGTCGACGCGGCGGCCGCCGCCGAGCCGGACTGGCGTGTGGTCGCGACCCACTTCGAGCAGGCACGGCAATACGACGAAGCCGTTGAGGCCTACCAGAAGGCCTCGGTGAACGCCCGACGGCGCGGCGCTCTCCAGGAAGCGCTGGCTTGCCTCACGACGGCACTCAGCCAGCTCACCCGCTGCACCGCGGGCTCGGCACGAGACCGCAGGGAGATCGCCATTCGGCTGGAGCGTGGTTTCTTGGCGGGCACCACGCAAGGCAGCCAGAGCGGTGCGGGACCCGCCGACTTCCAACGGTGCCTGGCCTTGGCGAGCACCGGCAACTACCAAGATGAGTTGTTCAGCACGCTCACCGCGCTGATCAGCTACTACGTGCCGCGGGCCGAACTGCGTCGGGCCCATGAGCTGCTCGACTCGCTGTCCGCCCGGATCACCAGGGACCGGCCCTGGAGTTATCCGGCCATAGCGTCATCGTTGGGTTCCGTCACCTGGCTGGAAGGCGACTTCACCGCCGCCCGCGGACACCTGCTGCGGGCGCTGGCCGATCGTTCCGCCGCCGATCCGCGCGTGCTGGAAACCGCCTGGTGGGTGGCCGTCGACCCGATCTCGGCGGCAAACAACTTCCTGGCACTGACACATATGGTCTGCGGGGACCTCGACCGGGCCAAGGCGGAGTTGGCCGACTCGGTCCGGCGATGCGAGGGTCTGGGATTCCCGCTGAATGCACACAACAGGGCACACACCTACTTCATGGAAATCTGGGTTTGCCTAGAGGCCGGCCAAATTGAGGAAGCATCCACCCTGGTTGCCCTCCTTCGCCAGCTGAGCGAGCAGTCGGGGCTCGACTTGTGGCAGTGGGTTGGCAGAACCGAACACGGCACGGTCAAAGCGCTGGCCGCGCTGGCCGCTGGTGCCGACGCCGCCACGCTGGCGGCCCGGGCCGAAAACCTAACGCTACGGGTGGACGGGTCGCGCTTCATCCACCTGAATAGCTACCTCACTTTTCACGACGCGATTATCGGCCGCCTGCTGATTGCCGCGGGCCAGCCGGAGAAGGCGCGTGAGCGATTGGAGATGGCGCTGCGGCACGCGGAAGAGACGGGGATGCGCTTCCACGACGCCGAGCTGATGCGTGTGCGCGCTCATACGTTCACCGAGCCCGATGCGCGCCGCGCGGCCCTGGCCGCCGCGCTCGAGTTAGCACGCCACCAGGGCGCGACTCTGTTCGAATTGCGTTGCCTGCTGGATTCTTTCGACCTGCTCGGTGACGGGGATCGGTCCGAGCTGGCCGGCCTTATCAGCCGCTTTCCTGGCGACACTCGTTGGGCGGAATTCGCACGGGCGCAAGAAATTCTCTCGTGACCTACGGTCGCGACTAGATCAGCGGTGAGCCTTCGCAACCTTCTCGGGGCGCTTCGAGATTCCTTCCAGCGCATCAAGGTTGCTACGAATGTTGTCGCTCTCATGCTTGGCGACGGCGCGAACGAGCGGCGGGAACGGTGACCACCGCCCGGACGGTTGCAGATACCAGGAACTCAGCGCCGCGGTCCAGGCCTCCTGGTGCACTGTCTTCTCCTTCGCGTTCCGCGGATGCATCGCCATGTAGAAGGCGAAAAGCCAAGCGCCTTCACGCATTTTCGTCAGCCACCGCTGAAAGACACGGACCTCGTCCGGTAGCAGCAAGCGGACCCAGCGGAGCTCGGGGGAAAGCCGCTGGACCTCCTTGTTAATGCCCGGAATCTGCCTGCAGAGCAGCTCGTTGACGCGGTCGTAATCTTCTCTCAGTGAGTCCGGCCAATTACCCGCGACCGTCAAGAGGGCGAGACCCAGGTCGAAACTAATGTGTGCATTCAGTCCGGCCAGCATGTACTGCACAATGATCGCTTGATGGTCCGGGTCGCCGACGAATGCGACCTCCCAGGGAAGCGTCAGACCCTCGAACTCGTCCGGGTAGAAGTAGGCGTTCAACGCGTTGAAGTAGCGCTTGGCAAAGGCTACGTCGAGCCGCTCTATACGGGGCCCGTCGGCGAACGTTCCGTCGTTGATGGCGTCTCGAATGGCGCGAGTGATCCGCCGGTATAGGACAGCGAAGTAACCGATGGCGTTCTGTGCTTCTTTGGCCCAGTCGATGATCTGATCGATATTGCGCAAAACATCGTCGATGGTTTCGGGTTCTTCGAGGCGTTCCAGTGGGAGTGGCGGGCTAGGAGTCACAGCAGTAGACATCTCTGAGGAACCTCCGGTTCAATCGATCCACGCGCTGTCCAACCCGGGCTCGGATCGGGGCGGCGGCGATCATCGTCAGTGGGGTAATGGTAGGGAAATCGCCGCTCAGTGAAAGGATTTTGGCCCGCCGAACGATCGTCGCCAGGGCGAGGGTCGCCTCGAGCATCGCGATATGATCGCCGATGCATGCTCGCGGGCCGCCACCGAACGGCAGATACTGCCAGCGGTCACGGCCTTTGGAATGCTCCGGACTGAACCGGTCGGGGTCGAAGCGCAGCGGATCTTCCCAGAGGGCAGGGTCGCGATGCATGGCGTAGATGGCGACGATGGCGCACGTTCCCGCGGCCACGCGGTAGCCGTCGACCTCGATGTCGGCCATCACCGTGCGTCCCACCGCCGGCGCCGGCGGGCACAAGCGCAGCGCCTCATGCAGAACCTGCACGGTGTAACGCAGTCGCGGCATGTCCTCGTGGGTGAGCCGGCGGTCACCGAGCGCGTCGGCTTCCGCGGCCACCCGTTGCTGCAGCTCGGGCCGGTGACCCAACGCCCACAGCGCATAGGTCAACGCGGTGGAGGTGGTGTCATGACCGGCGAGCAGAAACAACACCAACTCGTCGCAGATCGCGCGATCAGACAGCGGCTGGCCGGTCTGCGGGTCGGTGGTCTGCATCAGGGCACGCACCAGCGGCGCGTCGCGTGTCGGGTCGGCTCGGCACGCGCTCAGGATCTCGGCCGCCAACGCGTGCAGGGCGGCGCTGGACGCGCGGGCTCTCCGCTGCCCACGAGTGGGCCACCAGCGGGGCAGGTTGACCGGGCGCAGTGCCCGGTCGGCCGCCCACTTGCCGCCGGTACGAAGCGCGGCTCCCACCACCTGCGTTCGTTCGGCCAGATCGGTTGCGAGTATCGAATGGCCTAACGCTCGCAACGTCAGTGCGCGGCACTCGGCGTCCAGGTCGACCGCGGCCCCGAGTGCCCAGCGGTCGGCAAGCTGTTCGGCGACCTCAGCCATGTGCCCGGCGAACTGGGGAACGTGGTGTTTGGTGAAGATCGGCTGCAGCGCGCGGCGGCGCGGCAGCCACTCGCGATGCGGCATCACCAGCAGGTTGTCGCCCACCAGCCGACGGAGCTCCAATGCGATCGGCGTCGCGGCGCGCTCGGCGAATGCGTCCGTGCGTGCCAGGACGTCGTGGGCACCCTGCGGGGAGGAGACAAACACCAGCGGCGGCATCATCCACTTTGGCCCCAGCACATTTCGGGTCACCGATCCGCCCGACTCCCGCAACAGCTCGAGGCCGCTATCGAACTGTCTGGCCGCCGTCAGCCGCCGCCAGTACGGCAGCGGGTTCTTCGGCGCCAGCGCCAATGCGGTTACATGTGAGCCTGCGGTGACGTCTGGCCCTGTGATCGTTGCCGTCATGTCCACCAGCGTGGGCCGGCTAGGGTGGCGCGGTCACGCGTAGTCGACTACTGCATCTTGTCCGCGACGGTACTCAGAACGACATGCCAAGCGTTCGAGAGCCGCTGTCCGCTTCATGGTCTTGGACGAGCGGGATGCGTGATATCACGCCGACAGTCCCCAGCTGCGGGCGAGGTGATCGGGCATGTCGAACGGCGCCCGCTCCCCACCGCGCTCAAGCCTGAACAGGCCATGGACCAAGTCGTATCCGAATGGGCGAGCTATGCGCGATGCCAGTTCGTAACGCGGGGTGTCACGGTGGCTCTGGCCGAAGATGTGCACGAAGAACCATTTGTTGAGCCGGGTGAGCCGCCCCAGCTCGGGAAGCTTCGACTTCGGAACGTCAATCATGTCGGCGATGTCGTCGCCGATCAGGTGGCGAATCAGCGGCGGGATCGTCTCCTGGAAACTGTGGAAGGGCGTCATCTCGTCCATCAGATCGAGCAGCGCCTTGGTCATGTCCTTCCCTTCGGGCGACGCCTTGAACCGCCTGTCCCGAATGGCGTCGACAAGCGCCTTGGCATCGCCCTTCCCACGCACGCGCAGCTCGTCGTCCACGCCCATCAAGTGGCCGATGACGTCCCATAGGTGCAGGTATGCGTCGACGTCCGTGGCGGGCAGGCGAACGCCCAGTCGAGGCAGCGAATCGGCGACGATATACGAAAACGCGAGGCGTGTCCCGGCCAGGTCCTCCTGGTTGATCGGTGTGCCCCAGTCCTTATGCCACAATGGGGGCTCGTCTCCGCAAACGGGAGGTGCCCCTTGATCGTTGCGGGCCATGATCAGGTGGCGCACGGCCGCGTGCATCAGGCGGACGCGCTGGATGGTGCGCCGGCCCTTGCCGTGTTCGTCGTCGAGGCCGCCAACGGTGAGCACGTCGATCAGGAATTGGCCGGTCTCCATCACCCGCCGCCGCGCGTCGGTATCGAGCCGGGCGGTCAGGTAGAGCACCTTCACGCCGTCGGCTGCCGCGTACGACGCGGGGAGAGATGCGCAGAACAGGCATAAGGTGATCAGGACGCCCCATGTCTCGTATAGCTGCTGCCCGCGCTTGATCTTGCCCATGTCGGCCCACTCGGGCAGGGCCAGGCTCTCCGTCAGGTAGTCCCGAATCTCTGCGGGCAACGCCTCCGGCACCGGCTGGTCGTTGCGCACCAGCGTGCGCATGATCGCATTGACCGCGTCGACGCCGCCAGCCTTGAACACGGCCCTGACCGCCTTGTCCGCAAACTCATCGCCCGTGTTTTGCATGCGATCCAGCAGCGTGTCTGTCCATCTGGAGCTTCCGTTTGCGCCCGCCATGCGCAAAGCCTGTCAGACCTTGCGGGGCTTACCTGTCGGTCAAGTAGTGATCAGCCGTAATACGAGTAGTCGGCTACGCGTGCTTCCCGACCGTCGCCAGTCGTACGTTCCACACATCATCACAGGCCCACACCGTGTGGAGGCGATCAGGAATGACGGATTTAAGACTGTCCATCGAGGAAACGCAGGATGCCATCACCGGCACCCAACCGACCGTAAGTAAGGACAACCTGTCACAGGCGCCGGTTCTGATCAGCGAACAAGAGGTGATGCTCGGCACCGCGGCAGCCGTGCGCCCACGGTACACCCAGATCACCCGCCGAATGATCAACGCGCTTCATGTCGTCGGCGCCGCGTTGCAGCCGCCGCCGCCGCGGCCCCGCTACACTCGTCGCGCCTATTACCTCGAGCGCGCCGCCATGTCACGAGAAATGGACAGGTTATGAGCTGCCCTGCCCGGCGCGCAACATCTCGACCAGCTCCTCGCGGGAACCCGCTCCCAGGCGCTGGTACGCGCGATACACGTGGCCTTCAACGGTGCGCACCGATGTGACGAGCCGGTCGGCAATCTCTTTATTGGACAACCCTGCGGCGACCAGTTCGATGATCTCGCGTTGACGGCCGGTCAACGGTTGACCTATCGGGTTTCGCAACGCCGGCGTGCACAGGCCGCCGCAGTCGGTGGCGAGCTGCTGCGCCAGCGCTGCGGCATGCAGGCTGCGCTTGCGCTGCTGGTTGCGGCTGAAAGCCACGGCCGCCTGAGCGGCGACGTCCGCGGCAGCGGCCCGATCGCCGAGCGCCCGGTAGTCTGCCGATACCACGAGCAGACCTTCCCCGTCGTCGGCTAACAACGATTCGGTATGCCGCGCAACGGCATCGGCAAGGGGAAGCGATAATTCATTGGCCAGTTCACGCGCGCGTATCGCGCCCGATGTGTCGCCCCATTGAGCCGCCACTTGCGCGCAGGCCAGTTCATGTGTTGGCTGGTTACGCTCGCGTGCATCTGCGCTGGCAGCGTGGGCGATCGAGATCGCGTCGGTCAGATACCCGCCGGCCGCCAGCGCCCAACCACTGGCCACCGCCAGAGCGGTCTGCATGAACAGGTAATCGGCCGGCACGCATCGGCGCGCTTCGTTGATCGCGTCGTTGGCGGCATCGAGCTGGCCCAGCTTGGCGTGCGCTTCCGCCAGCGCGAAGCAACTCGCCGGTTGTAAACCGGTTTTGACGCTGTGCTTTTCCGCCCCGGCCTTCGCCTCATGCAGGAGTTTCAGCGCGGCGGGAATCTCGCCGCGCGCGAGCTCGGCGTGGCCCAGCAAGAAAGCAAGGTTCGCATACGCCAGACCGGGAACGTCGCGTACCGACTCGGATAGCTGCTTGGCCGAGCGCACGCATTCGTCGATCCGCCCGGTCAACCGGCAAGCGCGCGCATAGACGCCGCCATACCAGAACCTCAACGGCGACGCCTGAAACGAGTTGATCGCACGGTCGATGGCCTCCGCCACGACGTCGGTAATGTCGTCGGTTCTGCCGAGCGCGCCTTCCGCGCTGGTCAACGCAATGGACGCCAACATGGCGTGAAAGTCGGGCAGCGTGGGCGAACGCAGCGCCGCCCGTGCCTTTTCCGCCGCGGTTTCGCAGCGGGCCATCACCGCGTCCACGCATGATTCGACCGCGGCGCGCTCGGCCCGCTCCGCCGCGGATTCCCGCGTCGATGCCAGACCGTCGAGAATGGCCGATGCCTGTCGGGGACGGCCGAGATTCCAGATCAGATTGGCTGCCCGCACGGTTGCCCAGTGATGTCCGTCGGGGTCATCCCGACCGATTCCGGCCAGGATCACCTCGGCTTTGTCTCCATGCCCGCGCCCTGCCAGGCTTATCGCGCGCAGGCCGACGGCCTCGCTGGCCCCCGCATCGGCAGCGGCGGTGGCGAATCGGTCGGACAGGTCGAGGTCGAGCAGCGTCATCGCGAACCGCGCCGCCTCCAGGAACAGATCAGGGTCAGGGGGAAGGTCTGATTCGAGCGCGAGCAACGCCCGGCGCACCGTCGCGTGCAGGTCGGCGTCGGCCTCCTTGGCCAACCGTTGCGCCAGCTTGCCGCGGATTCGCGACAGATATATCTCGCTGGCCGCGGCCCGCCGAAGCTCACCGAACAACGGATGGGCCAGTCGGGCCATGAGCTTGGAGCCGCTGCGTTCCACGGTGACCAGGTTCATCTGTTCGGCCGCCTCGAGATCGCGGCGGTGCACCAGGTCGCAGAGCACGTCGACCGCGAGCGGCTCGTACTGCGACAACGTATCGACGACCAGCCCCACATCGGGGGTTAGCCCGCTCAATTGCCGACCGACCATGTCGCCGATGCTGTCCGACACCGCGACGCGTTCGTCCCACATCCACACCCCGGCGACCTGCCGTATCGCGCCGGCGGCGATCTGGTCCTTGAGCAATTGCCGCAGAAACAGCGCGTTGCCTCCGGTCAGTTTCCAGAACCGTTTGGCGCTGCGACTATCGACCACGCCACCAAGCGTGGTCTCGATCATGCGGTGGGTCTCCGGAGCCGACAGCGGTTGGAGGTCCAGGCGGGTCAGCAGGTCATCTTTCCACAGCGCAGTAATTGCATCGGGCTCTTCGCCGCCCGTGCGCACCGTGACCACCAGCCGTGTCCCATGGGCCTGGGCCAGCTGGTGCACGACGTGAGCCGACAATCCGTCGAGAAGATGCGCGTCATCGACCCCGATCAAGACACGGCCCTTGCGTTGTTGGGCAACAAAAGAACTGATGACACGTCGCACATCAGATATCGGGTCGGTCATGTTGTCGCATATCGACGCGGTGAATGCGCCCAGTGGGAGCTGTCGAGCGGACTGGGTGCCGACAATCCAATATGTTCGCTCGCCTAACGCTTCAGCGCGGGCCAGCACTTCACGCGCGAGCCGGGTCTTACCCACTCCCGCCGGTCCGACGATGACGGCGCCGGAGTGATCCCCAACTCTACTGAGCGCACGGCGAATAGCATCTAGTTCGTTGTCGCGCCCCGTCAGCGGGTCGCCGCTGATCACCGAACAACTATAACCCTTGTGTTGAATTGGCGGCGCGAATTCAATTGCCATTTATACGCCGTGCCGTTCAAGCACTTCGAGGATTTCAGCGCTGCGGACACCCTCGCTGTGGCGCAGGAGGTGGCGGAGGTCGGTTACCGCTGTTTACAGGGCTTCAAGCCGTGCAGACGCTTCGGTAAAAGTATTTAGCCAGCTGTCGTAGTCTCTATAGTCGCGCTGGTTCGAGAGATCGAACATTTCGGGATGTTCTCCTAACGATACGAGAACTTTCGCGAACAACGTAAGGCCCCTAGTCGCGCGACAGCACGAGTAGCGGACTACCTCAGTTTTTACGCAATGTCGTGCAAGTACCTAAGTCTGGCCGACGCGTTGCGTCCCCGGCTTGCGCTGACGGAGTTAGCGCCGTGGCTGCCAAACCACGACCGCGGTGCTCTTGGGCACCACGGCGACGTCACGCCGCTGGTTGGCCCGCAACGCCTCGATCTCGGCAGCCATTTCCTGGAGCCGTGCCTGCAGCGCCGCGACCTGGTTGGTCAACTCGATAATGCGTTTGATCCCAGCCAGATTGACGCCCTCGTCCTGGGAGAGCCGCTGCACTTCACGGAGCAGCTCGACGTCATGCTGCGAATAACGGCGCCCACCACCGGAACTGCGGAGGGGGCTGACCAGGCCGAGCCGGTCATAGGTACGCAGCGTCTGCGCATGCATGCCGGCCAGCTCGGCGGCCACCGAGATCAAAAAGGTCCGCGCCTCGTCCTTTTTGGCCATCAGCGATTACCTGCCCATCCGGCCCGCGGGTCGAAACCACCGGAGCGCTCGGCGACCGCGTAGGCCTCCAACGCCTCCTTCGCGGCACCCTCCAGGTTGGGCGGGACTGCGACTTTGACGGTGACCAGCAGGTCGCCCTGACCGCCGGAACGCTTGGGCACACCGCGTCCACGAACCCGCAGGATGCGGCCGTCGGCCGTGCCTTTGGGCACCCGAACACCAACCTTGCCGTCCAGCGTCGGCACCGAAAGCGTTGTACCCAAAGCTAATTCGGTGAAGCTGACCGGCACGGTGACGGTGAGGTCATCGCCATCGCGGCCAAAGACTTTGTCCGGCGTCACGTGCACGGTGACATACAGGTCACCCGACGGGGCGCCGCGCAGTCCGGCCTCACCCTGACCGGCCAGCCGGATTCGTTGTCCGTCCTCGACGCCAGGTGGGATCCGCACGTTGATGGTGCGGGTGCGGGTGGTGACACCGGTTCCCTTGCATTCCTCGCACGGGTGCTCGATGATCGACCCGCTGCCGCGGCAGTCGGTGCACGGCTCGGAGAAGCCGAAAGCGCCTTGGTTACTGCTGATTACACCCGAGCCGTTACAGGTCGGGCACACCTTCGGACTGGTGCCCGGCCTGGCTCCGCTGCCGTGACAGTTCGTGCACGGCGCCGGGCTGGTCAGCCGCAGCGGCATCGCCACGCCCTTGGTGGCCTCCATGAAGCTCAGCTCGGCTTCGGTCTCCAGGTCGTTGCCGCGACGTGGCCGGCTGGGACGTGGCGCAGCGCCGCGGCCGAACAAGCCGCCGAACAGGTCGCCGATGTTGGTGCCACCGCTGCGGCCGGCAGCGTCGAACAAATCGTTGAGGTTGAACTCGGCCCCATCAGCGCCATAGCCGCCCCCGCCGAAGCCGCCGGCGAAGTCGCCACCGTTGAATCGGCGACCGAATCCGCCTCCGGCGAACAGTCGACGGGTTTCGTCGTACTCCTTGCGCTTGGCCGGATCCGTCAGCACTTCCTTGGCCTCGGAGACGGCCTTGTACCGATCTTCGGCCGCCTTGTTGCCGGGGTTGCGGTCGGGGTGGTTCTCCGCGAGCAGCTTGCGGGCCACCCGCTTGATCTCGTCTTGGCCGGCGTCAGGAGAGACGCCCAGCTCCTTGTAGAAGTCCTTTTCGACCCATTCGCGTTGGGCCATATCGCGTCACCCCCTGCCTGCCTTTCTTTAGCCTCCGGTGGTTGTCCGTGTCCCGTCCGAACCTGTCGTTACTTGTCCGACGGCTCTGATTCTGCGTTGTGCTCACCCTCGTTCGCGTCGTTATCGACTGTGTCGACGGTCTCGGATTTGGCGGCCCCCTCGGTCCCGGCGTCAGCAGTCGAGTCATCCGGGATGGTGTCCACCACCCCGACCAGCGCGTGCCGCAAAACCTGGTCACCCAGTTTGTAGCCGTGCCGCATCACGTTGCCGATCACCGGCTTCGAGCCCTCCGACCCGTCGCCTTCGTGTTGCACGGCCTCGTGCAGCACCGGGTCGAAGTCGTCGCCCTCGGCGCCGAACGCCGTCAAGCCAAGTCCGGTGAGTGCGCCGAGCAATTTGTCGGCCACCAACTTCAGCGGCCCCGATTCCAGGTCTCCGTGACTGCGTGCACGGTCGAGATCGTCCAGCACGCCCAGTAATTGGGTGACGACGGAAGCCTTTGCGCGCTCGGCGGTCGCCTCCTGATCGCGCAACGCCCGCTTGCGGTAGTTGGCGTAGTCGGCTTGCACCCGCTGCAGATCGGCGGTCAGCTCCGCAATCTTGTCCGCGGTGGCTGCACCGTGCTCGGCCTTCGTATCTGTGGCGTCCGGCGCCGCCCCGCTCGGGGCGGCTCCGGAAGCCACGTGGCGTACTTGGCCGGTCTCGGGATCAATCCGCCGCTTGTCGGTGACGGTTACCTGTTCGCGTGGATTGGGTTCGCTCACTGGGCCTCATGGTCATCCTCGACCACCTCCGCGTCGACGACGTCATCGGCACCACCCGGGCCGGCCTCACCGCTGCCACCCGCCGCTTGCTCAGCCTGGGTGGCCTCGTAGATCGCCTGGCCGAGGGCCTGCGACTCTTGGCCCAGCTTCTCCATCGCGGACTTGATGGCGCCGATGTCGGTACCTTCCAACGCCGTCGTGGCGTCGGCGACCGCGGCGTCGACCTTGTTGAGCGTGTCCTCGGGGACCTTCGAACCACCTTCGGCCTCCCGCTGCTCCTTGACGAATTTCTCCGTCTGGTAGACCAGCGTCTCGGCCTGGTTGCGGACGTCAGCCTCCTCGCGACGCTTGCGGTCTTCGTCGGCGTGCACCTCGGCATCCTTGATCATTCGGTCGATCTCTTCCTTGGACAGGCCGGAGCCTTCCTGGATCTTGATCGTGTTCTCCTTGCCGGTGCCCTTGTCCTTGGCCGTGACGTGCACGATGCCGTTGGCGTC
>NZ_JBKQTQ010000175.1:0-32361 GCF_052143115.1 Mycobacterium sp. | reverse complement strand
GTCTGACCGGTGATGCGGGCAGCCAGCTCAGAGGAGAGGAACAACGCGGCGTTGGCGACATCATGGGCGCGGGGCGCGGCCAGCGGATTAATTCCATTGACGGCGTACTCGTGTGGCGGCTGGTCCTCGTTGCCGGAGCCCACATTGCCTGGCGCGACGGCGTTAGCGCGAATACCGTACCTCCCCAGTTCGTCTGCGAAGGTTTTGACCAGCGAGATGACGCCGGCCTTGGCGGCGCCGTAGGCCGCATGGTAGGTCGCCGCCGCAATGCCGTCGACCGAGGCGAGTGCGACCAACGATCCACCGCTGCGCTGGGCGATCATGCGCCTTGCCACGGCTTGAAAAAGGTAGAACACCTGATTCAGGTTGTAATGGATCGCTAAGTCCCACATTTGGGTGGTGAAGTCCTCGACCTTCGACCAGGTCGCACCGCCGATAATGTCGACGCAGACATCAACACCGCCCAGAGCTGCGACGGCTTCGTCGATCGCCCGACTGACCTGCGCAGGGTCGGTCATATCGGCGACAATCGGGATGGCATCACCTCCCCTGCCGACGATCTCGCCGACAATGCGATTCGCGCGCTGCTTGTCGATATCGATACAGGCCACCGAGGCGCCCGCCTCAGCAAGGGCCAACGACGTGAACCATCCATGGCCCGCGCGCTCCGGGATGTAGCCCGCACCCGACACAACGGCGCGCTTGCCGGATAGTCCAAAATCGATCACGGCCGACCTCCATTGCGCCCCGACCAGTCAGCCTCACATCGCTGATGGCCGACAGTCGTATTGGTGGAGTATTGAGACCGTCTCGACCGCTGTCAATCACGACTCAATGCGCCCGATCCGCAAGCCCCGGCTATTGTCGGGCAGCACGTGAAGCCGAAGCGCGCTGATCGGGTTCACCTCCGTCCCACCAGTCACGCGGCAGAACCACTATGCGAATTGCCCACCTTCGAGCGACTTTCGCCAAGAGAAGTGAAGCGTCGCGGCCGCTTGGCAGCGGGCAAGTCAGGCCTGCTTGAGGGCCTCAATCGCCAGCGTGATCGTGACCTTGTCCCCGACCATGGTGCCACCGCCATCGAGCGGCAACTCGGCGCCGACTCCGAAGTCCTTGCGGCTCAGCACAACCGAGGCATCGAAGCCGGCGACTTCGCCACGTCCCATGCCGGGGTTGACGCCGTTGAACACCAGTGTCATGGTGACCGGCGCTGTGACGCCCTTGAGGGTGAAATCGCCGTCGAGCACATAGTCGTCCCCGTCCGCGCGCACCGCAGTCGATACGAACGTCGCGGTTGGAAAGTGGCTGACGTCGAAGAAATCGGGGGCCTTGATATGCGCCTCACGCTGCTCGTTGCCGGTGTCGATGGAGTTCACGTCGACCTCGGCGCGGACGGATGGCGTGCCGTCTTCGGCGATGGTGATTGCGCCGCTGAACTGGTCGAATCTGCCGTAAATCTTGCCGACCATCAGATGGCGCACCGAGAAGTTGATCGAGGAGTGGATGAGGTCGATCGCCCAGGTCCCGGCGCTGAGTTCTTTCGTACCAACGGCTGCGGTCATGCGGATTCTCCTTTGAGTCGGGCTAACCGGTACCACCTGCCTAACCGGACTGCAGTCCGGATTATTCCCCGGGCCGGAGATTGACGTGCTTATGGGACCCGCGTCCAGGGTTGACAGTTCTGCGACTCGAAGGCCTTGATCGTCGTGTTGATATTCGCGTACATCGGACCCATAGATTGATTCGCCTGGACTACATGGTCCTTGTTCGCGTCAGGTGTGCTGTAGGTAAACCACGAGCACATTTCGCCCTGGGTCGGGATATTGTTGATCCAAACCCCCCAGGCCGACGCCGTCCCGCCCGTGTGATAAAGGCCCGGTGCGATGTCAGGTCCGACGATGAAGACACCATTACCGGGGATTTGATCGCCCGGGTCAGCGACGGCTGGTGGCGCGAGCGCGACCACCGCCGCGCATGCAACGAATACGACCGATGCGCGAATTGTTGGGGACATTGTTCTCTCCGTATTGCGGCCACCCCCGATGGCAGCGTAGGCCGAAGCGCGCTTGAGCAACAACAGATAGGCGGGAACTGGCGTGACCGCGGAGGAAATGCAGTCGGTCAAGAAACGGCGAAAGCCGTTGCGGCTCAGAGCTGTGAGCGCATGTACTCGAGGACCTCGTCGATCTTGGCGAAGCCGCCGAGGTGACTCTCACCCGAACGCACGACGAGCTCGGCGTCTTGCAGGCGCGAGACGGCCGCTTCGACGCCGGCGATGGGAACCACGTGGTCGGTGTCGCCGTGCCACCACCGCACCGGCACCTTCACGTCGACCAACCGAAAACCCCAGTCCCGCCCCAACAGACGGGCATCGTCGACCATGGCCAGGCAGCGGCCCCGGAAGGCATTGACCATGTCGTCGACGAAGATCGCCTCGACCTCGGGATCGTCGAGCACCCGTCGGTCGCCCTCGGGCCACATCCGGGCGTAGCCCCGGTAGGCGTAATGCGCGAAGGGGATAAGCGGCGCCAGCAGCAAGGTACTGAGTACCGCCAACAGCCGGCGCAGCTGGGTGAGCACGACGCGATAGCGGCGGGCGGTGTCGGTGACGCCGCCACCGATGGCCTCGGGGCCGGCCGCCGGGACGGTGCCGTCGAGGATGCCTACGGCGGCCACCCGAGCGACCATCGGGGCCAGCGCGCCGCAGGCCAAGGCATACGGACCCCCGCCGGACAGGCCGACGACGCCTAGCCGCTCGGCGTCGAGTGCGTCGGCCACCTGCGCCATGTCGGGGACCCAGTCGGTCACCGCGCCGTAGCGGTGAGCATCGGAGAGCCCGGTCCCCGGCCGCTCAATGACGATGACCCGCAGGCCGAGCCGCTCGGCGGCACGCCGCCCAAGCATCGGGAATTGCCGCCGGGCTCCCAATGTGCCGTGAAACCACAGCACTACCGGGCCGGAGGGGTCACCGAACTCGGCGTAGCCAAGCCGGCGACCGTCGGCAAGGTGGAATTGGCCTTCGGCGCGCGGCTTTTCGACGCGCGGTACCCCGGGGGGATGCCGCAGAGGGTTGCTCAGTTTCATCGGATCTCAAAGTGTAGGCGACCAGGTGAGCAGAAGATGACGAGCCTCGCCGCGGCAACGCGCAGGTTCCCGCATGTTGGCCCGACGTTTGCGTGTGATTCAGGCGGGTTAGTCGCGATGATCAGTTTCCGTCGCATCACGCACGCAACCCGTAGGTTCTATGCATGCTCGTTCGGCTGACCGCACTGCTGAGCGTGTTGCTTGCCCTGTCGGGGTGTTCTGCCGCGCATCGGGTCGAAACGGGATTCCCGGACGGCACCAGCGTGCACACCATGGCCTTCGGCGGGCTGGACCGCAGCTACCGGGTCCACAAACCGGCGGGCCTGGCGGGGCCGGCACCGCTGGTGGTCATGCTGCACGGCGCGTTCGGCGACGGCGAGCAAGCCGAAAGCGATTACGGCTGGGATCCATTGGCCGACTCGGCGAAGTTCGTCGTCGCCTACCCCGACGGCGTCGGGGCGACATGGAATGGGCATGGCTGCTGCGGCAAGGCCGAGCGGGAGAATATCGACGACGTCGGCTTCATCACCACGATGGTCGGGCAGATCAGCGCCGACCTGCCGATCGACAAGTCGCGCGTGTATGCCACCGGAATCAGCAACGGCGGCATCATGAGCTACGCATTGGCCTGCAACAGCGGCATCTTCGCGGCCATCGGCCCGGACTCGGCCACCATGCTCGACGCCTGCACCGCACCGCACCCGACGTCGGTGATCCACATCCACGGCACCTCCGACCGACTGGTCCCCTACACCGGCGGGCAGGGCGCGAGCACCGTCAACGGGCCATCGATACCTGACGTCAACGCGTTCTGGCGCAAAGTCGACCAGTGTGGCCCACCCGATATCACCACCAACGCCCCGATCACCACATCGACGGTCGCGTGCGGCGACAACCGCAGCGTGGAGTTGATCATCATCGCCGGCGGCCGACACCAGTGGCCCGGCGGTACCACCTTCCTGGAACGAACGAGCCAGACATCGCACGCGCTCAACGCCACGCAGACCATCTGGCAGTTCTTCGCCACCCACCCTGCCTGAGCGACCCGTCGATTCGGTTGTCGCCGTTACGATCTCGTGCGGCGGCGTGAGTCTTACCAGTGTCCGTGATGGACGACCTCGGAGAACGGTCGCCGATTGGGTTGGCGGATCGGGATCAGCGCGCGATCAGCGGGACATCCGATTTAGAGTAGGCGCTCAGGTGGCCAGACAATGGCGAGCATCGCCGCGGCAACGAACAGGTTCCCGGGTGTTGGCTCGACGTTTGCGTGTGATTCAGCCCGGCTTGGTCGCGGTGACAAGTCTCCGGCGCATCACGCTCACAACCCGTACGTTTGATGCATGCTCGTTCGGCTTACCGCGCTGCTCGGCGTGCTGCTCGCCCTATCGGGGTGTTCTGCCGCGGCTCGGACGGAAACAGGATTCCCGGACGGCACAAGCGTGCACACCATGGCGTTTGGCGGGCTGAACCGCAGCTACCGGGTCTACCAACCGGCGGGCCTGGCGGCGGCGGCACCGCTTGTGGTCATGCTGCACGGGGTGACCGGCAACGGCGAGCAAGCTGAAAACTCTTATGGCTGGGATCCATTGGCCGATTCGGCGAAGTTCGTCGTCGCCTACCCGGACGGCGTCGAGCGGGCATGGAATGGGCACGGCTGCTGTGGCCGGCCCGCCCGCGAGAACATCGACGACGTCGGCTTTATCACCGCGATGGTCGGTCAGATCAGCGCCGCCGTGGCGATCGACAAGTCGCGGGTTTATGCCACCGGGATGAGCAACGGGGGCATCATGAGCTACGCGCTGGCCTGCAACAGCGGCATCTTCGCCGCCATCGGTCCTGACTCGGCCACCCAGCTCGACGCCTGCGCCGCGCCGCACCCGACATCGGTGATCCACATCCACGGCACCGCCGACCGGCTGGTCCCCTACAACGGTGGGCAGGGCGCGAGCTTCGTTGACGGGCCATCGATCGCTGACGTCAACGCGTTCTGGCGCAACGCCGACCAGTGCGGCTCACCCGATGTCACCACCAACGCCCCGGTCACCACATCGACCGCCGCGTGCGCCGACAATCGCAGCGTCGTGTTGATCACCATCGACGGCGGCCGGCACGGGTGGCCCGGCGGTAGCACCGCCCTCGAGGGAGCGGACCCGACGTCGCACGCGCTCAACGCCACCCAGCTCATCTGGCAGTTCTTCGCCGCTCACCCCGCCTGAGCGATCCGATAATTCCGTTGTCGCCCTTGCGCTCTCGTATGGCGGCGTGTGCTCACCAGTGTCCGTGATGCACGACCTCGTCGAACGGGCGACGGTTTGGTTTGCGGATGGGCTTGAGCGGCCGATCAGCGGGATAGCCGATACCGAGCAGGTAGGCCACCTCGTAACCGTCGGGAACGCCCAGGATGGCGCGGGCTTTGTCCTGATCCCCCACCGACGAGTGGCCGGTGCCGATCCCCAGGTCGGTGGCCGCGATCATCATCGCCATCGTGGCCTGACCCACGTCGTATTGGTCGGTCACCTTCCTGCGTTCACTTGGCGGTACTGGCAGGACAAAGGCGATCGCGGCCGCGGCTCCCGCGATGTGACCGGCGCCTTGCCAGACGGTGGAAAGCTCCTCGAGCTGGTGCCGGTCGGTGACAATCACGAAGTCCCAGGCTTGGCGGTTTTTCGCCGACGGCGCCCGCCATCCGGCCTCGGCGATACGGTTCAGGTCGGCTTCGGACACCGGCTCGGGCTTGTACTGCCGTACATTGCGCCGGGCACTAATCGCATCCCAGGTTTCCATCCCATTCCTCCTCGATCGCGCATATCCGTCAGGCCAGCTTCAGGGCCTTGGGCGCCAGCGTGATCATGACCTTGTCCCCGGCCATGGTGCCACCAGCGCCGCCCGCCCGATTTCCCTAAGTGACCTGAGACCAGGTGTCAACGATCTTCGCCAGTTTTAGATGGGCTGCGCACGAATTGTGTCGTCTTCTCGGTCAGCTCAAATGTCGGCGACGGCTGAAAACTGGACCTTGAGCGTCGGGTGAAAACGGACCCCTCCGTTGACGCTGAGGGAGTGATGTCAGTGGAGGATTGGGCTGAGATCCGCCGGTTGCGTCGGTCGGAGGGACTGCCGATCAAGGGCGATCGCCCGGGTGATCGGGGTGGGCCGCAATACCGTGCGACGAGCGTTGGAGGCCGCCGGGCCGCCGAAGTATCAACGACCGCGCCGGGGTTCGCGGGTTGACGCCGTGGAGCCGCAGGTTCGAGAACTGCTGCAGGCTTGGCCGAGGATGCCGGCCACGGTGATCGCCGAGCGGATCGGGTCCGAGCATGTCTCGAGTGATCGGTCCATACTAGAGGGGTGTCGACGTTTCATCGGCTGTAAGTCGCCCGGACCCGCCGAGAAGTACCGAGGGGTCTTGCCCGGGCGGAAGTGGAGGACATAATGATCATCCTTTACGCACTGGCCGCAGCGTTCGGCCTTGGCGTGCTTTGGCTGGGAACAACCGTTCGCGTCGTCAAGCAATTCGAACGAGGCGTCATCTTTCGTTTCGGACGGGTGCAAACCGGGGTCCGTGGGCCGGGGCTCACGCTGCTGATTCCAATCGCCGATCGCCTCGAGAAGGTGAACATGCAGATCATCACGATGCCGGTGCCCGCCCAGGATGGCATCACCCGCGACAACGTGACCGTGCGTGTGGATGCTGTCATCTATTTCAATGTTGCGGACCCGGTGCGTGTGGTTGTCGGCATACAGGACTATGTGTCCGCTATTGGCCAGGTCGCGCAGACATCGCTGCGTTCGATCATCGGCAAAAGCGACCTGGACGACCTGCTCTGCAACCGCGAGGGTCTCAATCAGGGCCTGGAGTTGATGATCGACAGCCCGGCAGTGGGATGGGGTGTGCACATCGACCGCGTGGAAATTAAGGATGTAGCACTGCCGGATTCGATGAAGCGGTCGATCGCGCGCCAAGCCGAGGCGGAGCGTGAGCGGCGGGCTCGGGTTATCACCGCCGACGGTGAACTGCAGGCGTCTGAAAAACTGGCCCAAGCGGCCGAGGTGATGGCCGTGCACCCGGCCGCGCTTCAGTTGCGGCTGCTGGAAACCGTTGTCGAGGTCGCCGCGGAGAAGAACTCCACCCTGGTGCTTCCGTTCCCCGTCGAACTGCTCCGGTTTTTGGAACGAGCAACACCGCACGCATCCAGGAGCCGGGACGACGCAGCCGCTATGCCCTCCGCCCCGGCCGCGGCTTCGAAGAGCGAGATGTCGAAGCTGGACCCGCCACAGATCCACGACGACACCAGCGGTCTGGAAGTCGACACACGCATCGGGGGTCGGTATTCCGGCTGAACGGGTAGCGTTCGAAACGGCACGCTGCGCGGTGGGCGGGCTGCAAGGCGAGATGCTCTCGGGCGAGGGTACCGCCGATCCTGGGAGGCGCGCAGAATCGAAACAGGAGTGCAGGAAGGAGTCGGCGATGAAAGCCAACGTAGGCGACTGGTTGGTGATCAAGGGCACCACAACCGAGCGCTCGGACCAGCGGGGGCTTATTACGGAGGTGCACTCCGCCGACGGCTCGCCTCCCTACGTGGTGCGGTGGCTCACCACCGGCCATCTGGCGACGGTGGTTCCCGGCCCTGATGCCATTGTGGTGACACCAAAGGAGCAGGAAGCAGCGGACGAGCGGGCACGGGAACGGGCCGCGCACCGCGGCACCAACCACTAGATGCTGCGGCTCGCCGTTATCGCCCCGCAGGCTTGCTGGTGGCCTGGATCTCGTGGCGGCGTGAACGCGGCGTCCGGGGGCGAATCCAGCCCATACCGAGGACGAACCGCGACCGTACCGGCAACGGCCAAATCTGACTCTGCACAGGCGATTTGAGGCGTTGCAGCAAACCATTTCGCCTGGTCGCCGAGGCACTGGCTAGGGACTCATAGTCCGTTGGTCGCGGGTTCGAGCCACGCCCGCCCCACGTAAATGGCCTGTTCAGGGGAGTTTGTGAGTTGCTCGGCAGCCGTTGTTAGGGCGCTCCAATCACGCCCAAATCGCTCAAAAGCCGCGCTTGGCGGCCCGCACCGCGGCGACGGCATCGTCATCCCCGCCAAAGTCGACGCGGACGGCGTTGCGGCCGAACGCGAACAGCAGCAGCTCCAGCGGTTCGCCCTATGGGCACGTGACCGAGGCGACGCGTGACCATGGCCGACGGAGCCACTGCAGCGCGTACTAATTCAGCCCACGTTGGCGTGCGCCTAACGCTATTGCCGCGCCATGGCAAGGTTGAACCGTTCTTCCGGCGTGATCAGGTGGTCGTGGCTGTCGTCGCCGATATCGAGCTGCACCCACTCGATCTCACCGGTGAAGCGGTTACCTGTCGGGCCGTAGTCCGGTGATGCCGGCGACCCGCTGTCGGAACCGACGTCGCACGCCTCGTCCGCCGAGTATCCCATGGGAATGGTCTGCTCGACGCGGCCGGTGCCAACGGCTTTGCCGTCGTAGTACAGCGTGACGTCACCGCCCTTGGCCAGCCCGCGGCCGTCGTACTTGAACTCCATCCGCACTTGATGTTTGCCCTTCGGGATCGCCTTCTTCGCGCTAGTGATGTAGTGCTCAATCCCGAAGAAGTTGAAGCAGTACTTGAGCTTTCCCTCATGCGCGTACAGCGACCAGCCGCCGACGCTGCCGCCCTGGGTGATGATCACGCCGTTAGCACCGGATTCGGGCACCACGACGTTGGCCGTCACCGAGTACGACTTGTTCTTCAGCGTGAGCACACAGTTTTCGCTAACCCGCATCCCATCGAAGAGCAACTGGGTGTTGCCGCGAATCAGCTGCGGCCGCCCGGCGATGTCGGCGTTGATGCGTTCAAAGCCACGGTCGTCAAGGGGCACGACGTTGTACTTGACCGCCTCGATAAGCCAAAGGCGCTGCAGCTCAGCAAGTTTCTTGGGGTTTTCCTTCGCGAGGTCATGCGCCTGTGTCCAGTCATCGGGTCCGTACAGCTCCCACGTGTCGTCGTCGAAGGGCGGCGGAGTATCGGCCTTCCACGGCGTCCGGTGCTTGGTAACCGCCGTCCAGCCCTGGTGGTAGATACCGCGATTGCCGAACATCTCGAAGTATTGGACGTCGTGCGTCTCGGGTGTAGCGCCGTCGCGCAGCATCGGCAGCATGCTGACACCCTCCAGCGGAGCCTGCGCAATGCCATTCACGAACAGGGGCGCGGGCAGCCCCGCCGCCTCCAGAATCGTTGGTGCCACGTCGATGACGTGGTGGAATTGGTTACGGATTTTGCCCTTGTCCGTCAAGCCGTTTGGCCAATGCACGATCGTCCCGTTGCGGGTGCCGCCCCAGTGCGACGCCACCTGCTTGGTCCACTGATAAGGCGCGCACAGCGCGTGCGCCCAGCCGACCGCGTAGTGGTTGTAGGCCTTCGGGGTGCCGAAATCATCGATCTTGGATAGCAGGAACTCGGTGGTCTCGATGCCCGGCATACCGTTCAACGTCGTCATCTCGTTGAAGCAGCCGTTCAGCGTGCCCTCGGCCGAGGCTCCGTTGTCACCGATGATGTAATAGATCAACGTGTCGCCCAGCACTCCTAGATCATTAATGGCGTCGATGAGGCGCCCCACTTCGTGGTCGGTCTGCTCGAGAAAGCCCGCGTAGAGCTCCATCTGACGCGAAAGAACCGGCTTGAGATCCGACGGCATGTCATCCCAGCCGGGGATCTCGTCGTGCCGTTTAGTCAGTTCCGCGTCCTTGGGCACCACTCCTAGCTTCTTCTGCTTGGCAAGCGTCTTCTCCCGAAGCGCATCCCAGCCGTCGTCGAACTTGCCCTTGTACTTGTCCGACCACACCTTGGGCACGTGGTGCGGAGCATGCGTGGCGCCCGGCGCGAAGTACATGAAGAACGGCTTGTCTGGTGTCAGCGCCTTCTGCTGGCGCACCCAGGTGATGGCGCGGTTCGCCAGATCCTCGGTGAGCGTGTAGCCGTCATCTGGCGACTTGGGCGGCTCGATCGCCGTGGTGCCTTCGTACAACCCGGGGTAGTACTGGTTGGCTTCACCGCCGACAAACCCGTAGAAGTACTCGAAACCCGAACCGGTGGGCCATTGGTGGAAGGGGCCGACCGGGGAGACCTCCCAGACCGGCACCTCGTGGCACTTGCCGAACTGGCCCGTCGAATAGCCGTTGAGCCGCAGCGTCTCCGCGATCGGCGCCTTGTCCTTGGGCCGGATGCTGCTGTTTCCCGGCGCCGAGGTGGCCATCTCGGTGATCGCCCCCATGCCCACCGAGTGGTGGTTACGTCCGGTCAGCAACGCCTGTCGGGTAGGGGAACACAGAGCGGTGGTGTGAAAGCGGTTGAGTTTCAACCCATTCGCCGCCAGCCGCTCGGCCACCGGTGTATTGCACGCGCCCCCGAAGGCCGATGAGGCGCCGAAGCCGACGTCGTCAATGAGGATGATCAGCACGTTCGGGGCGCGAGCAGGCGGCCGAAGCATCGTGATCGGCGGGTACTTGGTGTTCGGGTCCTTGGCGTCGTAGGTGGTGAGGCCGACGTGCTTTGGGTCGGGAATCGGTAGGTGCTCGCGCGCGACGGTCGGCGTGGCTTGCGACTCTGCGACCGGTGACAGTGCGGCCTTCGGGGCTGCTGACTGCTTAGCGTTCGCCTTCTTGACGGGCTTAGCGTTCGCCTTCTTGACGGGCTTAGCGGTCGCCTTCTTGGCCATTGCGGCCTTCGACGTTTTGGCCATGATCGTTCTCCCTCGGAAGTCTCTGTCGATGAGGATTCACTGCCGTGCCGTGGCGACTCGTGCTTGTGACTCCTTCATCTGGGTCGGTCGCGGTCGGTCCCCACGTGTTGACGCTTGTCTCGTCGTAGTCGAGCAAGCTGATGATGTCGTATAGCTGCTCTCCAGCGTGCTCGATGGTCCATTCCCGATCGGCGTCGGACATGGTGTGACCCTATCGGCGAAGCGCCCTCCGACACTCGGGCATCGACTACGACAGCCTGCAGCTCGCGCCGACCTCGACCGTGCGCGGCTGGGAGCGACTGCGCGTCGTCTTGGCGTGAGTTAGGCGTCGGGAAATCGGCCGAACGTGCCGATCGGCAATGGAAGAGCGCCCGCGGCTTATACGGTGACGTTGCCAATCCGACGCGGGAGCCCCAATGAGACGAGACGCGCTCGTGCTCGCTGTGGTCGTCGTGCTCATCCTCAGCGGCTGTTCCACCGGTCAACGGGTGGACCTGGGGGACGCCGCATCGGGAACCCTCGTTGCGGCGATAGCGGGCGAGCCCGACCAACTTGACCCGCAAAAGACCAGCGCCCACTTTGCGTTCGAGATACTCGAGAACGTCTTCGACACGCTCGTCGAGCCGGACGAAAACCTCGAGATGCGCCCTGCACTTGCCAAGTCCTGGGACATCAGCGACGACCAGCTCAACTGGACCTTCCACCTCCGCACCGGCGTCACATTCCAAGACGGCAGCCCATTCTCGGCAAACGACGTCGTGTACTCATACCGGCGCATCATCGACCAACAACTCGCCCCCGCCTACCGCTTCAACGCCGTCACCGATATCAGCGCGCCTGACCCCGCGACCGTCGTGATCAGGGTCAAGCAGCCCACGCCCAATCTGCTGGTCGACATCGGCGGGTTCAAGGGAATGGCCATCGTGGAACGGAAAAACGTCGAGAGCGGCGCCATTGCCACCCACCCGATCGGCACCGGGCCGTTCGCGTTCAAGAGTGCGACAAGCGGTGATTCCGTCTCGCTGGTCGCCAACAAGAACTACTGGGGACCTGCTCCGGTGGTCTCGGGTGTGACATTCCGCTTCATCCCTGAAGCATCGACCGCGCTGTCTGCACTGCAGGCCGGCGAAATCGACTGGACGGATTCCGTTCCCACTCAACGCGTCGATGAACTGAGGGGCGACGACTCGATCACACTCGGGGTGACGCCGAGCAACGACTACTGGTACCAAGCACTGAACGAGGCGCGCAAACCGTGGAACGACGTGCGGGTGCGCCAAGCGATCGCCTACGGAATCGACCGGCAGGCGATAGTGCAGGCCACAAGTTACGGCACCGCGGTAGCGAATCAGCTGGCGATCCCGAAAGGTAACCCCTGGTACGTCGACTACCAGCGCTACTCACGCAACCTGGAGACCGCGAAAACGCTGCTCGGTCAGGCCGGGGTAAAGGACCTGACAATGGATCTGCTGGCGACGAGTGACTATCCAGAGACAGTGACGGCAGCCCAGATCGTCACGGACAACCTTGCGCCGCTTGGCATCACGGTGAAGATCCGCACCGTCGACTTCGCCACCTGGCTCGACGAGCAGAACAACGGGCACTTCGACATGCTCATGATGGGCTGGCTCGGCAACATCGATCCCAATGACTTCTACTACGCGCAACACCACACCGGGGGCAAGAGCAACGCCCAGAAATTCTCCAACCCGCAAGTCGACGCCCTGCTCGATGCGGGCCGCATCGAAACCAACCGGGAGAAGCGCTTGGACGATTACACGAAGGCCGCGACGATCATCGCCGACCAGGTGAGCTACCTCTACTTGTACAACCCTTCAGTGATCCAGGCCTGGAACAAACGTCTATCGGGATATGACGTGCGCCGCGACGGGGCCGTCCGATTCGGCACAGCGAAGTTGAACTGAGTGAGGGTCTTTCGCTTCCTGGCGCGCAGGCTGCTGTATTCCCTTGTCGTACTTTTGGGGGTGCTTGTCGTGGTCTTCGCTTTGGTGCATCTGGTGCCGGGCGATCCGGTCCGCATCGCGCTGGGCACCCGCTACTCCCCAGAGGCCTACCAGGCGCTGAGGTCGGCGAGTGGGCTGGACCGCCCGATCGTCGAGCAGTTCGTCGGCTACGTCGGCTCAGCACTGAGCGGCAACCTCGGCGTGAGCTTTCGCAATGGCGAACCCGTGACGGTGACCCTGCTCGACCGGCTGCCGGCCACGCTGTCGCTCGCAGCGGCTGCGATTGTCATCGGTTTGCTGATCTCGGTGCCTGCCGGGACCTGGGCGGCACTTCATCAGGGCCGGGCCTCGGACGCGATCGTGCGGGTCGCGACCCAGTTCGGCGTTTCCATCCCCGACTTCTGGATGGGCATCCTGCTCATCGAGCTGTTCGCGACGACGCTGCGCTGGCTGCCCACCTCGGGTTATGCGCCGCTGATCGGAGACCCGACGGGGTGGCTCCGCCATGTCACCCTGCCTGGCTCCACTGTCGGGCTCGTCGCTGCGGCGATCATGACTCGCTACATCCGCTCCGCCGTGCTCGACGTCGCCTCGATGGGCTATGTGCACACAGCGCGGTCGAAAGGGTTGCCACCCAGGGTGGTGACAATTCGGCACATCCTGCGCAACGCGCTGATCCCAGTGTTGACGATCACCGGGATCCAGCTCGCGACGATCCTCGGTGGCGTCATCGTCGTCGAGGTGGTTTTCGCCTGGCCGGGCCTGGGCCGGCTGGTCTATACCGCAGTGGCAGCCAGGGATTACTCACTGATCCAGGGTGCGGTGCTACTCATCGCCACGCTGTTTCTCCTCATCAACCTGATCGTCGACGTACTCTATTCGGTTGCTGACCCGAGGATCCGGCTGTCATGACCGTCGACACCTACGACCGGCGCGCGTCGTGGCGGCTGGCGCTGCGCAACCCGCTGACCCTGATCAGCGCGGTCATTCTCGCTGTCATTGTCCTGGCCGCGCTCACCGCCGACAGGATCGCGCCGTACGGCGTCAACAAGATCGATGTGCCGAATGCGCTGCAACCGCCCAGCGGCGCACACCTTTTCGGCACTGACGAACTCGGCCGCGACATCTTCTCGCGAGTTCTGGTTGGGACGCACGCCTCGCTCGAGGTCGCGGCGGCCAGCGTGACGTTCGCCTTCTTCGTGGGTGTGACGCTCGGCGCTGTCGCCGGTTATCGGGGAGGTTGGCTCGACACGGTGTTGATGCGCGTCATCGACGTCATGTTCGCGTTCCCGGTGCTCTTGCTCGCCCTGGCCATCGTGGCGGTGCTCAGCCCAGGCTCGACGACCACCATCCTTGCGATCGGAATCGTCTACACGCCGATATTCGCCAGGGTGGCACGCGCCAGCACGCTGAGCGTGCGCATCGAACCATTCGTGGCGGTCTCGCGCACGCTCGGAACGGGAAACGTTCTCATCCTCCGGCGTCACATCCTGCCGAACATCGCCAGTCCCGTGATTGTGCAGACCTCGCTGTCGCTGGCGTTCGCGATCCTGTCGGAGGCGGCGTTGTCGTTTTTGGGGCTCGGCCTCCAGCCGCCCGAGCCGTCCTGGGGGCGGATGCTTTTCGACGCGCAAGGCTTCGTGCATCTGGCGTGGTGGATGAGCGTGTTCCCCGGATTGGCGATATTCGTGACAGCGCTGGCGTTCAACTTGCTGGGCGACGGACTACGCGACGTACTCGACCCGAAGCAGCGCACACTGCTCGATGCACGAAGGAAGCGATGAGGAAAGTAGCGCTGTCCACCCGCGATCTGCGAGTCCGTATCGGCGCACGCGAGATCCTGCGCGGCATCTCTCTCGAAGTGGAGCACGGGCAGACCCTCGGCATCGTCGGCGAGTCCGGATCGGGAAAGTCGATGACCGTGCTGGCCGCGACCGGCTTGCTGGATGCTCCGGGAGCCGGGGTGACCGGATCGAGTGTGCTTATGGGCGAAGCCGGTTCTGCGCCTGTCCAACTCGTGGGTGCGTCGGGGCGCGTGCTTCGCACTGTCCACGGCGGCCGGATCGGGTTCGTGTTCCAGGATCCGGGGACATCATTGAACCCACTGCTCACGTTGGAGCGACAGATCTCCGAGTCGCTCGAAGCCCACCGCGGACTCACCCGACGGTCAGCGCGGGCACGGGCGCTGGAGCTGCTGGATGCAGTCGGTTTGCCCGACTCCGCGGACCGCCTGAACAACTACCCGCATCAGCTTTCCGGTGGACAGCGACAACGGGTCATGATCGCGATCGCGTTGGCGTGCGACCCGGAACTACTGATCGCCGACGAGCCGACGACGGCGCTGGACGTGACGACGCAAGCTCAGATCATCGAGCTGGTCAGGCAGCTACAGCGCGACTTCGGGGCCGCGGTGGTTTGGGTGAGCCATGACCTGGGGGTGATCGGTCAGGTTGCCGATAGCGTGACGGTGCTGCACAACGGCGAAGCGGTGGAGCAGGCACCGGTTCTCGATGTGTTCGATCGCCCGCAGCACCCGTTCACTCGTGAGCTGCTCGAGGCGAGTCCGCGCATCGACGGCGATGTTGCTCCGCCTCATGAGGACTCGCCGGTGCTGCTGAAGGTCAGCGGACTCGACGTGCGGTATTCGGTTACCGGGCCGGTCGGCAGCACGGTCGTCCATGCCGTCAGAGATCTGTCGTTTGAGATCCGACGCGCAACGACGCTGGGCCTGGTGGGCGAATCGAGCTCGGGAAAATCGACGGTCGCGGCGGCGCTGACCGGCCTGGTCAAGCCCCACGCCGGCACCGCGTCACTGGCCGGCACCGACGTGTTCACGGTCCGGCGCGCCGACGAGAGGGCGCTGCGCAGACGTATCAGCCTGGTGATGCAAGACCCGTTCGCGTCGCTCGACCCACGCGCGCGAGTCGGGGCTGCCGTCGACGAACCGCTCTACGTTCATCAGCTCGCGAAGGGGAAACGCCAACGGCGAGAGCGCGTGGCAGAGCTGCTCGAGCTGGTCGGTCTGCCAGCCGATTTCGCGTCGCGATATCCCCATGAGCTTTCTGGCGGCCAACGCCAACGTGTGAGCATCGCACGAGCACTCGCGGTGCAACCGGAATTGCTCATCCTCGATGAATCGACTGCCTCGCTTGATGTTTCGGCGCAGGCGAACATCTTGGATCTGCTTTCACAATTGCAGCTCGACCACAATCTCACCTACTTGTTCATCACACACAATCTCGCCGTGGTGCGACGGATGAGCCACGACGTCATGGTCATGCGGGTGGGCGCCGTCGTTGAATACCGGCCCGCCGCGGAACTCTTCGCGGCGCCTGAACAGGACTACACCCGTGCCCTGCTGGCCGCAGTGCCCCCCGCGCGACCCAGGGCCTCCGCAGACCCCCGCTGACCTCGGTGGGAGGTACAGGATCGAACCTGTGTAGGCGTTAGCCGACGGATTTCTATAAGAACGTCCTACGCCCCGCCCTGGCGGCGGTAGGGCTGCCCGCGAGCACGCCGGTCAGGACGCTAGACGACGGCATGCTGGTGCCAGCGGTCGAAGGCGTGCGACTCCACGACCTCCGGCATACGTTCGCGACGCTCCAGCTGTCAGCCGGGGTGCACTTCATGCAGGTGTCGAAATGGTTGGGGCACAGTACGTTCACCCCGACGCTCGACGTCTACGGCGACTGGATCCCCGAGCAGGACGGCGGCGCGGCGAACACCCTGCCGGAGCCAACCGCGCCCGCGACGCCAACCGAGGCGGCTACGAACGTTGTAAAGCATTTTGGCCGGCATACAACTTAGGTGCTGGGCGAATCGTCCTCGTCCTCCCCTTCGTCTTCGCGCCTGATCGCCCGAAGGAAGACAAGGTGTTTGTCGCCGAGTTCCGTTAGGCGCAAATAGGTATTGGTGTCGTTCACCGGCCGCCGCTTTGTTCCGAGGTCAATCAACCCTAGTGCCCGGTATTGGATCTGCACCTTATGCCAGCCGTCGTCGTATATCGAGTAGTTCCGACTTGACCACGGGCGAATCGTGTCCCATTCTTCGTCGGGCATCAGAAGCGCGAAGTGGAGCGCCACTTGGTCTCGGACATCGGTCTCGGCAGCCTCATCGATCATGAGCGGGTCAATTTCGGCGAACAAGTCGTCCCATTTAGTCACCGCGTTTTCATACCGAGCCGTTTGCCAAGAACGGTCGTGGTAACCGCGGATCGTGACGCTCATCTCAAGTTGGTCGCTTCCCTGGCCAGGGCGGGCACCGGGTACACATAACCCGCCCCGGCCACGACTCCCGCTAACGGCCTTTAGGCATCACACTGTTCGTATCGCGCAAGCCATAACGAGAGGTCGGTGCTATGACCACTGTCCGAGCTGCGGCGGTTCAACTGAGCCCAGTGCTTTACAGCCGCGACGGCACCGTCGAGCGTGTTGTCGCCAAGATCGACGAACTAGCGACGCGGGGAGTGCAAATCGCGACCTTTCCGGAGACTGTTGTTCCCTACTACCCGTATTTTTCGTTTGTACAGCGCCCTTACGAGATGCTCGCCGAGCAAGTGCGGCTGATGGGACAGGCAGTCACCGTGCCGTCGCCGGCGACGCAGGCGATCAGCGACGCCGCAAGCCGCGCCGAAATGGTGGTCTCAATCGGCGTGAACGAACGTGACGGCGGCTCACTGTTTAACACCCAACTGCTTTTCGACGCCGACGGAACGTTGGTCCAGCGTCGCCGCAAGATCACCCCGACGTATCACGAACGGATAATTTGGGGCCAGGGCGATGGCAGCGGGCTTCAAGCCGTGGACAGCGCGGTGGGTCGCATCGGCCAGTTGGCCTGTTGGGAGCACTACAACCCGTTGGCCCGGTACGCGTTGATCGCCGACGGCGAGCAGATCCATTCCGCGATGTTTCCGGGATCGATTTTCGGCGATCTGTTTGCTCGACAGACCGAAGTTCAGGTGCGCAATCACGCCCTCGAGTCGGCTGTTTTCGTGGTTGTTGCAACCGCCTGGCTCGATCCCGATCAGCAGGGGCAGATCATGGCGGACACCGGTTGTCCGGTGGGACCGATCTCGGGTGGCTGCTTCACCGCGATCATCACACCGCACGGCGAAATGCTCGGTGAGCCCTTGCGTTCCGGTGAAGGCGAGGTGATCGGGGACCTGGACTTCGCGTTGATTGACAAACGCAAGGCCTTCATGGACTCGACCGGACACTACAGTCGGCCCGAATTGCTAAGCCTGCTCATCGATCGCACGCCCAGCGGCCATGTCCATAAGCGGTTTCCGAGTTCGCCGGTTGTCGGCGAAGTCGAGGAGAGCACAATGCTACTCACCGATCCGCGGGAAATCCCATTCGAGGGAGGCGTCGTATGACCTACATGGGAAAGCCCTACTACCCGTTGTGGTTGGACAACCTGGCCGCCGACGCCACCTTGGAGGCCGCGGCGATGGATGGCACCGCGCGCGGCGCCGGAGATGTCCGGTCCATCTTGGTTACCGCCCGCGAACAGTATGAGCACCAGGAGTTCAACTACGCCGGCCCCTGCGGCGAGAACGGTTTCCTCGAGGACTATTCGAGCTCGGTTCGCGGCATGCCCACCCACGTTGTCGTGCTGGTCACGTTCAACGCCGACGGGCAGACCCAGCACGTCGTGGTGAATCACCGGCCACGCAGCGCGATGCTGCAGTTCTCCCGGTTGATGCTCGAAACATTCTCCGGCACTCCACATGCGAAGCACTGGGAAGGCACCCCATAAGGGGCGACGGGAGGGGCGACATGGCATCGACCTATCTGGGAAAGCCCTATTACCCAACGTGGCTTGACAACCTCGCCGACGACGTAACCGGGGAGGGGCCGGCGTGGGACGGCGCCATCCAAGGCGCGGCGGCCGTCCATGAAATCGTGGTCGCCGCCAAAGAGATATACGAGTTCCAAGAGTTCCACTACGCAGGCCCCTGCGGGGACAACAGTTTCCTCGAGGACTACACCGCAGCGGTCCGCGGTGTGCCCCTCTACGTCATAGTTCTGGTCGTCTTCAATGCTGCCGGTAAGGCCCAACGCCTTGTGGTGAATCACCGGCCGCGCAGCTCCGTGCTGGTGCTGTCCCGCGCGATGCTCGAAAGGTTCGCCGGCACACCCCTTGCCAAACATTGGGAAGGCACACTGTAAGGAGCGAGGAGCGGGAAATGAGCGATCTACTCGAGGTCGCCGTCGCTGCTCACGGCGGCCTGGCCAGGTGGAACGGCATCACATCGATCGAGGTCGCCGCGTCCATCACCGGGGCGACCTGGTTCGTCAAAGGCAAGGGTGATGCGCTTAAGAACGTCCGCTTCGAGGTTGACACCACCCGGGAGCGGCTGACGATGGACTTCGTCGGTCAGGACAAGCGTTCGATCTTCGAGCCCTCCCGCGTCGTGATTCAGCGTGGTGACGGCGCGTTCATCGACTCGCGCGACGACCCGGAGAGGTCGTTTGACGGTCACGTGGTCGCCACCCCATGGGACGACATTCACGTCGCCTATTTCAGCGGCGAGGCGCTGTGGGCGTATCTGACCACACCGTTCCTCTACACCTGGCCCGGATTCGTCACCGAAGAGATCACCCCGATCCAGGTCGGCGGTGAAACGTGGCGGCGGCTGACGGTGACATTTCCCGACCACATCAAAACCCATACCCGCGAGCAGATCTCGTGCTTTGGCCCAGACGGGCTGCTGCGTCGCCAGGACTACACCGTCGATATCCTGGGCGGCGCACCCGGACTGAACTACGCCGCCGATTATCGGGAAGTAGACGGGGTTATCATCCCCACCACGCGGCGGATTTACGCGTGGGAGGGTGACTACCAGCTTGTCCCGGAACCGCTGCTGATCGCCATCGACATGGGTGAGATCACCATCCGCCGAACAGCCGGCCTGTGAGAGGAGCACACCATGGCCCACAGTGAATCCAAACCGCAGCAGTCCGTAGGTGCCGTGGCTGACATGCTTGGTGCATCAGGAAGCTACAGCAACAGTGCGATTACGGCGTTGCACGCCAAAGAACCCCTTCCCGCCTCCAAGGAGGAACAGATACTGGCCGCCAAAATATCGCGCGCGATGTCCTCGGGGCCTCTCCATATCACCCGAGACGCCACGGTTGCGGAGATGGATGCGCAAGGCAATGTCGTAGTGCTTCGTCAGGGAACCAACCAGTGGGTCTGTTTCCCAGGTGATGAGAACAAAATCGGCAACGTGCCCATGTGCGCGGATCCCATGGGCCTGCAGTGGATGAGAGACATCATGACCGGCAAGCCGGCTCCGACGAATACCGCCCCAGGGATCATCTACATGCTTTGCGGTGCAACACAACACAGCAACACCGATCCCTTCGACAAAACAAGTCCTGCCATTCCCATCGGCCCGCACTGGATGATCATGTGGCCCTACGATGCGGCGCGCGACGGCCTCCCAAACACCGTACGAGATGCGGGCGCATGGGTGATGTTCGACCGAACGCCGTATGCCTATCTGCATATCTGCGGGACCCCGTGGGACGGAAACGAATACGTGCGGGGCCAAGTACCCATCTGGACGATGAGATACGGCAGCCCGAATGAACCCGCACCCTGAAAGGCGACTCAGATATGACCATCTACACACCTGAGCTCGTCCAACGGAACGCTACGTTCGCCGCCAGCGGAGCATTCAAGGGTCTTCCCTTCCCGACGAACCCGGCACTGCGGGTGATCGGGTGTGTCGACTCTCGGGTTGACCCCAGCGATGTGCTAGGACTCAAGCTCGGTGAGGCAGTCGTCATGCGCAACGTCGGCGGCCGAGTTACCCCCGAAGCTCTGCGCTCGTGGGCACTGCTTGGCCGCCTCGGCGCTGGTCAGCCGGCCAGCGGGGGACACTTGGCGATCCTGCACCACACGGACTGCGGGATCCGTCGCCTGGCCAGCTACCCCGAGCAGTTGGCCGCTTTCTTCGAGATCCCTGCGGCAGATCTCGGTAGCAAAGCTGTGGAAGACCCGTACGCGTCCGTGAGGATCGATGTCGACATAGCGCGGCATAGGCTGCCGGGCCTGCTCGTATCAGGCCTGGTCTATGACGTGGACACAGGCCTCATCGAGGTCGTTGTCCCAGCCACCACGGAGCAACGGCGTGTGTGAAGAGTCGGCCACCGCCGAGAACCTATGCGCCGCCCAGATACTCCCGCTCGCGCAGTTTCGCATACGCAGAGATGGAATCCTCCTCCGGCGTCGAACGCCACACCAACAGCCGCAGCGTGCCAGCCGTCGAGGGCATGTCAACAAGCACGGCGGTTCCGCGTGTGGACGGCGTCCACACCTTCTCGCATGGACACGTTAGGGGGCGTTAGCTAACACCACCCTAGTCCGGCTCACCCCGGCGTCACCCCGGCGTCCGGGGACGATTTGCGGCCGTACCGAGGCCGTACCGGAACCGTACTGGTAACGGCCAGATCCATTGTCTTGCAGGCGATTTAATGCCTCGGAGCGAACTATTTGGCCTGGTCACCGACGTGCTGAAAAGGGACTCATAATCCGTTGGTCGCGGGTTCGAGCCCCGCCCGTCCCGCCCTCAAAGGCCGTTCAGCGGTTTTACAGGCCGGCCGAACCAGTCAGTTGCCCTTTTCGGCGCACAACAGTGAGTGCGTGACGCGAGTGCCCTCGAAACGGAATTCGTGCGCGGGACGCCGCAGAGGCTCGATGGTGGTATCCGCGTGCACGATGACTCCGCCACCGGAGGGGATTCCGAGCCCGGTGGCCGCTCCCTCCAGCAAATGAATCGTACGCGACAGCCGCGCCCACTCGGCTCGCTCGTCATGCGTGTCGATGACCACGGGGACGAGCTTGAACACATCGAGCAACTCGATCGCGGGGGCTTCCGGTGTCTCGACGATTCCATAGCGTCCGAGCTGGACCGCGCCGGCTGAAATGCCCACCAGGACCGCCCCTTGAGCGTGCCGGCCCAGGATCACATCCTTCATGCCGGTTTTCTCGAACGTGTTCCAGCCAAGACGCACATCGCCGCCCGCGAGGACGATCAACTGGGCACGCTCCAGGAAGGCGCGGTCGTCTGGTCCGAACGACGAATCGATCATGCGACGGTCGGTGATTCCAATCGCATCCACCGCCGCCTCGAAGATCCCGTAGAACTCCGGACGATCCCCATTGGAGGCACCGATGTAGGCCGCGCTGAGTGGTGTGTCCCGAGCCAATCCATCGAGGGCTGCCTCGAGGAGCAGTCGGTCCTGCCGCTTCCAGAACAGCAGCTGACTGTCCGCCAGCAGATAGAGCGGTTGGAGTTGTGGCGCCGTCTCAGTCACCGCACACCGTCAGACGCCAGCCCGCTCGCGTGACCCGAATTCGCTCGCCTGCCTCCAGGGTCTCGAA
Source organism: Mycobacterium sp. (assembly GCF_052143115.1). Classification (GTDB taxonomy): domain Bacteria; phylum Actinomycetota; class Actinomycetes; order Mycobacteriales; family Mycobacteriaceae; genus Mycobacterium. The sequence continues at coordinate 10,183 of NZ_JBKQTQ010000175.1, read as the reverse complement.
AGTCTCGCGCCATTCTCTTGTTCGACGGTTGTCGGGTCGGTCGCGGTCGGTCCCCCTATCTTGACGCTTGTCTCGTCGTAGTCAAGCAAGCTGATGATGTCGTATAGCTGCTCTCCAGCGTGCTCGATGGTCCATTCCTGATCGGCGTCAGACATGGTGTCACCCTATCGGCGAAGAGCTCTCCGACACTCCTCGGCGTGTCGACGTGCGTGGCTCGGGCATTAGCTAACACGGCCCGGCGCATCTCACCCCGGCGTCACCCCGGCACACGGAGGCGATTTGTAGCCGTACTCGAGTCGGTGAGTGCCATATCTTGGAGACGTCCCTGGGCGTCGCGGACGATTTCGACGCCGTCGTCGCAATCCCATAGTGCGAGCGAGTAACCGAAGTTGTAGCCGGTCCGGTAGCGAATTCCGGTGGCTTCCCGTCCCGCTGGTCGATCTTCTTAGATGGCGCGCGCCCGAGGCGTGACACCTACAGATCGAGCGTGAGCCGTTCGCCCTCGGGCGCCCGCGATATGCACACCAGCATCGTCCCGGCGCGTCGCTCGGGATCGGTGAGCAGCGTGTCACGGTGGTCGACGTCGCCGCCGAGAACCCCTGTCCGGCAGGTCCCGCAGAACCCCTGCTGGCAGGAGTAGGGTGCCTGAACGCCGGACCGCTGCAACGCCGAGAGCAGCGTCTCGTCGGCACCGACGTCCACGACCTCGCCCGTGGACGCGATGCACACCGAGAACTCCTTGCCGTCCACCACCGGCGGCGCGGCGAACCGTTCGAAATGCAACTCGACGTTGTCGCGGCCGGCCAGTCGACCGCGGATCGCCGTCAGCATCGGCGCGGGCCCGCACGCGTAAACGGCGGTGCCGTCGGCGCATTCGCCCAGCAGGTCGTCGGCGGTGGGCAGGCCATGCACGTCGTCGGTGCGGATCTCTACATGCTCGCCGTACTGTCCGACCTCGTCGACGAACGGCAGGCTGTCCGCGTTGCGCCCGACGTAGACCATCGACCAGTCGATGCCAAGCCGCTGCGCCTGTCGAAGCATCGGGAGGATCGGCGTGATCCCGATCCCGCCCGCGATGAACCGGAAACGGCGCGTGGGGGATCCGTAGCCGGGCACCGACAGCGGAAACGCGTTACGGGGTCCTCCGGTGGTGACCATCGCACCCACCGTCAGGCCGTCGTGCACCTCGATGGACCCCCCGCCGCCATCGGGTATGCGCCGCACCGCGATTCGATACGAGTCGCGCACTGCAGGATCACCGTTCAGCGAGTACTGCCGGACGCGGCCGCTGGGCAGGTGAATGTCGATGTGCGCGCCCGGAAACCACGACGGCAGCGGTTGGCCGTCCGCGGCGGCCAGGGCCAGCGCCACCACGTTCTCGTGGTGGGCCACCACCTGTCGGTCCACCACGCGAAGCACATGTGTGTGGTCGCGTTCCGCCACCTGCGGCGGGCGCCGGAGCGACGACGTGAGCCCCCAGACGCCCGACACGACAACCTTCGCGAGTCCCAGAAGTGGGTCATGGCGGGACCGGCCCGAGGCGCTGGGCGGGACGTCGGCGATCCGCGGAAACTGTGCCATCAGAGATGAGCGGCACGCGCGGCCGGCGAACTGGCCAGATAGGCCACCGCCTGGGCCGTCGACCCCATCTTCTCGGGCGTGAATCCGGGCCGAAGGTAGTCAAGGGTGTTGGAGCCGAAGAGCTTTCGGTAGCGCGGGAGGAGCCGCTTCTTCGAGTCCAGGTAGCGCAGCCGGTTAAATGCCAACCACCCGAAGTCCACCTCCGGATCGGTCTTCACTAGGTACCAAGCGACGCGCTGGAACATGACGAACATGAACGTGGAAGCCATCAGCATCGCGCTGACACGGTCCAGATAGCTATTGCTGAAGTAGGTCGCGACGTCGTGCGCGACGTTGCGGTGTTCGACCTCCTCCGCGGCATGCCAGCGAAACAGATCCACGAAGGTGGGATCTGCGTCGAAGTCGTCCCAGGCGCTGTTCAGCGCGAAGTCCCCGAGCACGGCCGTGTAGTGCTCGAGCGCGGCGATGAACCACAGCCGGTCACACAGCTGGTTGCGCCGCCGCCTCGGGTTCGTCGACATCGACGGGCCGAGCACCTTGGAGAACGAGTACTCGATCTGATCAAGGATCGGCTTCGGATCGAAGCCTCGCTCCTCCATGAACTCGTGCAGCGCCTGCTCGTGCACGTCGGCGTGAATGGCCTCCTGGCCCATGAAGCCACGCATGTTCTCTGCGAGCTTCGGGTCCTTGACCAACGGCAGTACCTCGTTGTACACGGCGACGAACCAGCGCTCCGCCGCAGGCAGCACCACGTTGAGGATCCCGACCATGTCCGACGCGACCGGATGGCCGGGAATCCAGTGCAGCGGGCTGTCCGAGAAGTCGAAGTGGACCTTGCGAGGCTGGATCTGTATCGGGCCGGGGTCGACCTCGTGCTCGAATCGTTGCGGTCGCAGCGTGGCGGCCTCCTCCCAGAGGGCTCACAACCGATCTTACGTAGGGGGTTGCGGCGGGGCGCGCGGCTGACACTAAGCATTGGTTTCGTTTGCCCGGCTGGTGTCATAATCTTCGGCGTGGCCGGACTCGGCGATGTCGTGGATTGGGCGCGACAACAGGTAGCCTCGCGCGTTCCGAAGGCCGATCTCGACCAGCGCGACCCCGATTACATCCGCGATCAGTTTGCCGGGCCTGTGGTTGCTGGCGTCGGTGTACTTCCGCGCCGCGTCGGCGCCCGACTCTTGAATGCGCGCAACTTGCTGTTCTGGGCGCAGATGCTGTTGTCGCGTAACGTCGGGGACGACAACGAGCGGGCCCTGACCATGCTCGAGCGGGCGTGTGCCATCGCCCGCGAGCTGGGCAGCGCCGCGATCGTCAGGGACGCAACGAATCTCATCACCACCACCCAGGCTGCGGTCTAGTTAGCTCTGCCAGTCGCTGGAGCCGTCGTTCTTGGTGTAGGTGCCGGTGGAGTTCTTCACGATGATGGGATCACCGGCGCCGAAGTTGTCGAAGAACCACCTTGCGTTGGTGGGGCTGATGTTGATGCAGCCGTGACTGACGTCGCGCTTACCCTGGTCATCCACAGACCATGGAGCGCTGTGTATGAAGTTGCCGCTGTTGTCGAACCGGACGGCTAGGTCGACCGTCACCTTGTACCCGTACGTCGAGTTGACCGGGACCCCGTAGGTCGAGGAATCCATCACCACCGAGGGCTTCTTCTCTTGAACGTAGTAGGTGCCGTTTGCGGTTTGGTGGCCGCCGGCTGCCATACCCATCGACATCGGGATGGTCTTCTCCACGGTCCCGTTGCGGGTGACGGTCAGTTGGTGCGTGGCGTCGTCGGCCGTGGCCACCAGCGTGTCTCCCGTATGGAAGCTGGACACCGTGCCGCCCGCATCGACGGTCACCGCGGTGTGGGCGGGCCAGAAGCTCAGCGGGCGCCAGCGCAGCTGCGTGGGGGTCATCCAGTAGAACTTGCCGGGAACCGGCGGGACCGAAGAGACGTGGACGGCGCTTTCGGTTGCGCCGGCGTCATCGACTCGCCCGGGGAAGTTGATGATGATCGGCTGGGCCACACCCACCGTCGAGCCGTTGGCAGGGACGAACGTCGGCGGCCCGAATGGCGCCGTGCCGGTGAACGGTGTCGCGTCCTGCCCCGCAGCGGGGCCCGCGACAACTGGTACCGCCAGCGGGTCGGGGGCAGGCGGCAACCCAGGGGCGGGCGGCGCCGGGACCGGCCCCGCCTGCGCGTCCGCGGGTGGCGCGACAACCCCTGGATCGCCGGGAGCCGGATCCGGATCCGCCAGCGCGGGACCCGCACTCAGCACCAGCACCCAGCCCAATATCGAAGCCACTCCGGCTGCCTTCAGAGCGGCGAAGAGGCTTCCCCTCGTCGAGGCCGACATATACATCCCTCCAGTCACTTTCTGGAAACAGTGTCGCATAGCGCCCAGGCCATGCCTTTGACGGCGGTAGCCGCGTGCCCGACGCCGACGAGTACGACCGGATGGTGCGCGAAGCCAAGGCTTGAACCGTCCCCGGCACAGCGGGCGGTCGATGGGCTGCGGGAACGATGGGGCGCTACTCCGGATGGCGCAGAAGGCGATGGCGCCCGGCGGCAGTTGATGTACTTGGCTGCACAAAGACGATTGAGGCCATCGTCTTGTTCTAGCCACACTGTGCCAAAGAATCCAGAGCCCAAAGGGTGCGTCCCTTGACGTGGTGTAAGTAGCGGTTCGGCGTGTCGGCGGAGATGGAGTGGGCCATCGCGTGAGTCTCTGTGGTGAAACCGCCAAGAATCACTACCGAGAGGGATAGCGCGATGGCCCTGGATCAGTCTGCCTTGTTGGAGGTGTTGGATGCACTACGCAATGCCGATGCTACTGATCGAATCAGGCAGGCCGCGGAGACGATCTATCAGGCGTTGATCGACGCGGAGTTGACCGCGGTGATTGGCGCTGGCCTGCACGAGCGGTCAGAGTCGCGGACCAACCAGCGCAACGGATCGCGGGCGCGCACGGTCTCCACGACGGCTGGGGATTTGGAGCTGCGGATTCCCAAGCTGCGGGCCGGTTCGTTCTTTCCGGCGTTGTTGGAGCGACGCCGCCGGGTGGACCAGTGCTTGTTCGCGGTGGTGATGGAGGCCTACCTGCACGGCACCTCGACGCGCAAAGTCGATGACCTGGTCAAAGCCCTCGGGGCCGACAGCGGGATCTCCAAGAGCGAGGTCTCCCGTATCTGCGCCGACCTGGACACCGAAGTCGCCGCGTTCCGCGATCGGCCCCTGAGCGAGCAGCGGTTTCCGTACGTGTTTTTGGACGCCACCTACTGCAAGGCCCGGGTCAACCACCGGGTGGTGTCTCAAGCGGTGGTGATCGCCACCGGGGTGGCCGCCGACGGGCGCCGGGAGGTGCAGGGTTTCGAGGTCGGCGATTCCGAGGACGGCGCGTTTTGGACGGCGTTTTTGCGGTCGCTGAAGACGCGCGGCCTGTCCGGGGTGCAGCTGGTGATCTCGGATGCGCACAGCGGGCTGCGCGGGGCGATCGAGGCGATCCTGATCGGCTCATCCTGGCGACGATGTCGGGTGCATTTTCTGCGCAACGTGCTGGCCCAGGCCCCCAAGGGGTCGGCCGAGATGGTCGCCGCGGCGATCCGCACCATCTTCGCCCAACCCGACGCCGCCCACGTACGCGAACAATTGGACACCATCGCCGGCATGCTCGGCCGCCAGTTACCCAAGGTCGAATCCATGCTGCGCGACGCCGCCGGCGACATCACGGCGTTCGCCGATTTCCCTGTGCCGCACTGGAAGAAGATCTGGTCGACCAATCCGCTGGAGCGGCTCAACAAAGAGGTCAAGCGCCGCACCGATGTCGTCGGGGTCTTCCCAAATCCGGCCGCGCTGCTGCGGCTGGCCGGCTCGGTGCTCGTCGAGGCCCACGACGAATGGCAGGTCGCCGACAAACGCTACCTCTCCGAAACCACCCTGGCCCTGCTCAACAAACCCAGCGACCCACCCCAGCAGAACGTTGCAGCTCCCGCCGCGCTCACGGCATAGTTGAAACCCGCAGAGCCTCAGGCGAAACGCCCGCCCCGATTTACACCGGTCCACGGGCACAAACCGTTATGCAGGCGCACGATCTAAGGAAGCCACAATGCGAACTCGACAGTCCCGCTGCGCGGAGCGCGTATGGCGCGTTGTGATTGCGCTGCTGCCGCTAGTCTTAGCCGTCGCGGCTGTACGACGTATCCGCATCGCCGCTGGTATGCGCCGTGGCGATCAATCGGTTATCGATGCCAAGCGAGCCCGCAACAAGCGTTTCGCCAACCGATTGGTTGGTACATTGGGGCGGGCTGGACGCCGACACAGCATCTTTGCGGTCATTGACTTCATCGGCCGCCGTTCTGGACGCCGCTACACCACACCTATTCGCGTCGTGGAGCGAGCCGATGGTTTCATCGCTCCGCTAACGTACGGTCCCAGAACCAGTTGGTACGTTAACCTTCTGGCGAACCCGGGAGAGCTGCAGTGGCAGGGGCGAACTATCCCGGTGGGCAACCCGACGCTGATACCCACCAGCACCGTGGCGCGCCAATTCCCGCCACCCTCACGGTTTCTGTTGTGGCTTGACGGCACCGACCAATGCGTACGAATCGAACGCATGACCCACCACGTCGGCGGCACAGACTCGACTATCGAATCACAGTACGATCATCCCAGGCACTAACGCTCGCAGTTTCGTTCCGACGCGACCTGCCCCACTAGGTCCTCCGGCAAACACGTTGCGGTAACCGCCACCCTCACGGCATAGTGTCACACACAGAGCCTCATGTGAATCGCCCGGCCATTTACACCACGCCACGGGGCGCTACGAGCCCAAACACTGGAACTGCTGATACGGCACGGCTACTACTTCACTTCGGAATGATCGCGGCAGCGACAGTCAAGAGCTCTTTTTGAGGAGCCGTCGTCTTTTGGGTGCATGCGGGCAGAGCCTCAACAGCCGCCCTTAACTCATCCTTGTTCTGAACCGAGAACCTGGAACGGAACGACGCCGAACGCAAACGTGTTACAGCAACTTGCTTTTCGTGCAGCGTTGCGAGGACGACCCCGTCCATTTGCGATCGATCGGCTATTGCGCTTTGCCCCTCGCTCATCGCCAGGGCGGCTGCGTCAGGATGGTACTTGGCGATGGCCTCCAACAGTTCCTTCCGTACCCAGGCCAGTTGCTCGCCCCGCTCACCGGGCGGTACTTTCGGTCGGTCATAGGCGACCACCGTGGCGTTAGCGCGAGCTGCACCTTCCAGCACCATCCAACCGAACTCTGCTTTCGAGCACTTAATTCCTAAGACCTTCATTGGTCACTCCCGCTTGCCGAATTTGCCACCGGCCATTTTGCGCGTCGATGCGGGATTAGCTGTTGTGCGACACGCGGTCGGGCGTGTTGCGCGCGGGGGTTAATTCGGCCCTCGTTACCCCGGCGTCACCGCGGCGATCGCGGACAATTTTGCAGCCGCATCGCACACGTACCGCAACCGTGCTGGCAGCGACCGAAATCGCTGTCTCGCAGCCGTTTTACTGTTCTCTAGGAAACGGTTTCGTGTGCTCGCCGACGCGCTGGCTCGGGACTCCTAATCCGTTGGTCGCGAGTTCGAGCCCTGCCCGCCCCACCAAAAGACTGTATAACCTCGGCTGATGCTTGACGTTTTGGCTTCGGTTGATGCCTGACAGTGTTTCGGCTGATTGTTGACAGTTATTTTGGCTGATGCTTGACCTCCCAGGATGAGGGAGTTGAGCGTGGCTGAGCAGAGGTATCAGGCCGTAATGGCGGTCATCGCCGACGGATTGTCGGTATCGCAGGTCGCCGAAAAGATAGGGGCGAAAACCACGTGCGCAGAGCGCCTTAGAGCCTGCTCAGCTTGCTAATCGTTTGAATTTCAGTGTCCCGGTAGGGCTTTCCATCGGGTTGGAGCAGGTCTTGAAACCAGGGCTTCGGAACCATCGTGTACGGATGATCCCATGAGTCCCAGGGCAGGTAGGTCTGGGACTTCCCGGCCACCAAACCCCAATTGACTGGCCACCAGGGTCGGCGTCCTTGCAGCTCGGGGGTTCGGCGCGTGTTACCCGCGCCGGCCGACGGGTGTCACAGCCGCAGGGTCTTCTTGATATGCTTCGCGGCTGCCCGCAGGCTGCGTCCTGCTGCCCATTTGACGAAGTCGGCGGAGAAAATAGTGGCCTCGCCAAGGCGGTGTTCGTTGGCGAACGCCTGGGTGGCACCAAGGTCGAGGGCGTCGTAGGCCGATGCCCGGTCGCTGAGCACGCATCGCCACGGATTCGCGGCGATCTGATCGGCGAGTTCGACGGCGGCGTCAAGGGCGGTGCCCGCTGGCACGACGCGGTTGACGAAGCCCATCTCACGGGCTTCGGCAACATCGAACTCGCGGCCGGCGAGCATGATGTCCAGTGCGCGGCCGAGCCCGATGATGCGCGGCAGCCGGACGGTACCGCCGTCGACCAGGGGGACGCCGTGGCGACGGTCGAAGAAGCCGAAGCGGGCGGTGGCGCCCGCGACGCGCAGGTCGCACATCGCGGCCAGTTCCATTCCGCCGGCCACGCACCAGCCTTCGATGGCGGCGATGACGGGTTTTGCGATGACGCGGCGGGTCGGGCCGAGCGGTCCATCGTCGCGCAGGTCGGGCAGCCGGTTGAGGTCGGCGCCGGAGCTGAATGCCTTCTCGTCGCCGTAGAGCACGGCGACCTTGGCGTCCGGGTCGGCCTCGAAGTCCGCGAACTGCCGATGCAGCCGCTGCGCGGTGGTGCTGTCGATCGCGTTGCGCACCTGTGGCCTGCCGATTCGGATGATGGTCACCGCGGTCATGAGGCTCCTTGGTCTATGAGCACGCCGGGGTTGAGGATCCCGGCGGGGTCGAGCACGGACTTTGCGGCGCGCACGGCGGCGGCGAATGGGTCGGGGCGCTGCCGGTCGTACCAGGGTCGGTGATCGCGGCCGACGGCGTGGTGATGGGTGATGGTGCCGCCATGGGTCGTGATCGCTTCGGACACAGCGGCTTTGATGTCGTCCCACTGGGCGACGATGCTGGCCCACCGGCCGCTGGCGTAGATGCCGTAGTACGGGGCGGGACCGTCGGGGTAGACGTGGGTGAACCGGCAGGTGACCACGCCCGTCCCGCAGACCGCGCCGATCGCGTGCTGCGCCGCGGCGGTCACCGCGGCGTGGAGGGTGGCGAAGTTGTCCCACGTGCAGGCGGTTTCGAAGGTTTCCACGATCATGGCGCGCCGCGCGAGGGCGTCGCGGTGATAAGGCATGCGCAGGAACGCCGAACGCCAGTTGGTGGAGGCGTCGGTGCCGGAGTCGTCGCGGTCGCGGCGCGAAATCACCCTGCCGTCATGCTCGATGGTGATTTCCAGCGCCCGGTCCAGCCAGCTGTCGACCGGGTGATCGGCCGATTCGAACGCCAGCACCAGCAGCCCACCGGACACCGTTGTTGCGGCGTTGAGGAAAGCTTCGGCTGGATCGAGAAGCCGACAGTTCGACGGATACAGGCCGGCCTGGGCGATGGCGCGCGCCGCCGCTACAGCACGCGCGAAGTCGTTGAACGCGACGGACACGGTGACCTGCCAGCGTGGCCGGTGCTGCAATCGCATCCACGCCTCGGTGATCACGCCGAGGGTTCCCTCCGATCCCAGGAACAATCGGTCCGGTGAGGGTCCGGCACCCGATCCCGGCAACCGTCGCGACTCGCTGACGCCGGCGGGGGTGACGACCCGCAGCGACTCGGTGAGATCGTCGATGTGGGTGTAGAGCGTGGCGAAGTGGCCACCCGCGCGGGTGGCCAACCAGCCGCCGAGTGTGGAGAAACCGAATGACTGTGGAAAATGCCGCAGCGTCAGAGCATGCGGGCGAAGCTGGTCCTCCAGCTTCGGTCCCAGCGCCCCGGCCTGGATGCGGGCGGCACGGCTGACGCGGTCGATCTCGAGCACCGCGTCCATGGCGGTGAGGTCCATCGTGACCGCGGGCGCGTCGAATCGCGGTTCGATCCCGCCGACGACGGAACTGCCGCCGCCATAGGGGATGACTGCAATCGCGTCTTGCGAGCACCAGTCGAGCAGGTCGATCACGTCGCGCTCGGTGCGTGGCCTCGCGACCAGATCGGGGACGTCGTCGAGGCGGCCCTGCAGGTTGCGCACGACATCGCGGAACGCTTTGCCGCGAGCATGCCCGACACGATCTTCGGGATCGGCAGAGCACAACGCGGTAAGGGAATTGGGCGCGGTGATCCGCGGCGCCGGCAAACCGAGCCGCCTCGGGTCCGGCGGTGGGTGATCGGTGAAGTCGTGGGCCGGCATCACCTGCGCCACCCGGGCGATCAACGCCTGCGTCTCCGGCTCCGAGGCCGCCTCCTCGAGCGTTCCCCAACCCCACCACGAACGCGTCATGCGTCCCTACCTATCTTGGACGTGATCGGTGTCGGTCCGGGGCTGGGATTCATACACCCGCTTTGCATATGGCTTCATCTAATCCGAAAATGAAGGTGACGTGCGTCTGGTGTGGTGCACGCGTGTGCGGTGGTGCTGTGCGGGTCACGCGGCAGGGTTGAGGGTTACCGCGTAACCGAGGGCTTCGAGTTGGCGGATGTGGTT
>NZ_JBKQTQ010000174.1:0-3166 GCF_052143115.1 Mycobacterium sp. | reverse complement strand
GCAGGGTCGCCGGCACGGCGGCATCGGCATGATCGACCTGGCAGACATAATTACCACGGGCTCCGCTCAGCACACCCCGCTCGGCCAGATCGCGCACCATCTCCTCGACGAAAAACGGGTTACCGGCAGCCCTTTCGGCGATCATGGTGGCCAACCCGCCGACCGAGGAGTCCGGCCCGAGCAGCTGCAAGACCAACGCGGCGGTCTCCGAATCGCTCAGCGGCCCAAGGGCGAAGCTCTGCGCGCCGGGCACCCGGCTCAACGCGCCCGGATATTCGGGGCGGTAGCTGATCAGCACCAGCGAGGGCGTCTGCGGGATCACCGCCACAAAGCCGGCAACTAGGGATTCGCTGACCTGGTCGATCCAGTGCAGGTCCTCAACGACATAGACCGCCGGGGCTTTTCGGGCCAGCGACGCGGCATTGACCAGCGCGGTCAACCGCCGCCGGCGGGCATCCGGATCGACCTTGGCCAGCGCCACCTCAGGGTCGGCGATGCCCAGCAAGTCCTCCAACAGCAGCACGTCCTCAGGGTCGGCGTCAGGGAATTGAGCCCGCACCCCCGCACGAGCGGCCGCATTGTCGAGGCCGCGCACGCCGGTGGCAGCACGCAGCAACCGCGCCACGACGTAAAACGGGATGTCGCTGGCGTGTGATTCGCAGAAGGCGGTAAACACCTCTACATCCCGGGCGGCTGCCATTGCGGTGACCTCGTGCACCAGACGGCTCTTGCCAATGCCTGGTGACCCCACCACGCCGACCACCGCGCCGTGTCCGTCGATGGCGCGGTCCAACAAGCCCTCGACCGCGGCCATCTCCCAGCGTCGGCCTACCAGATTCGACTCCGCACGCCCGACAGCGCGATGCCCGTCGCCCAGGCCCAACAGCCGACGGGCGGGCACCGGCTCATCGGCACCCTTGATCCGAACCAGCTCAGATTCACCGAGGGTGGCAGCGCCCTCAACGAGTCGTGCTGTCGACGCGCTGAGCATCACCTCACCCGGCGGGGCCACCGATTCCATCCGCTGCGCCATACCCACTTGCTCGCCGACGGCGGTGTAACCCAGTGCACCCGAGCCGATTTCACCGGCGATCACCTGACCGGAATTGAGGCCCACCCGCAACTGCAGCTCGACACCGTCACGCTCTCGGACGTCGACGGCAAGCCGCGTAGCCTCCTCTTGAACGCCCAAGGCCGCCAGACAGGCACGAACGGCGTGGTCTTCCAACGCCGCCGGTGCGCCGAACACCGCCATGATCCCGTCACCGGTGAACTTGTCGACCGTGCCGCCGAACCGCTGCACCATCACCGACGAGCGATCAACCAGCTCGGCCATGATCTCGCGCAATCGCTCCGCACCCACTGCCGCGGCGATGTCCATCGAATGCACCACATCGGCGAACAGCACCGTCACCTGCTTGAACTCAGCATGGGTATCGTGCGCCGCGACCGCCGCACCGCACTCGTTACAGAACTTCGAGTTCGGCGGCAGCTCGGTACCGCACGACCCGCACACCAAGGCTGCCGTCGTCATGTCACGCGGCCAGCCCGCCGTCGTTCACAGCACTATCGTGTCACCGCTGGCCGGCCAGCATGGGCGATATCACGGCCGCGGTCGGCCGCGGTGGCCGAACAACGTGCATGATTAGAGGGTGCGATAAGCGCCAGCGTCTGCGATGATCGCACGTAGGCTTTTCCAGGTGCGCTTGCCGTGGCCGTTAACTGGCCGCTCGAAGACGATGGGAGCTATCGAGGCCGCCATCTTGGCTGGTTGCTTCGAACCGTTTGATCGTGGCCAGCGCGGATAGTGTGTTGGCGTTCATCGCGAATGCTGTTGCGGTGGAACCGACACGGTTGAGCAGGGTTTCGGCTTGCACGGCCCAGTCCATGTTGGTGTATTCCCGGCGCCGCTGGGCACCACACAACTCAACAAGCTGCGCAAGACGCACATCGACGCGCTGGTGGTGAAGCTAAGCAAGCAAGGCTTGTCGGGAAGCACTGTGCGGCAGGTCAGCTACCGGGCTGCGCCGCGGTGAAGCGTTGGCGCTGCGGTTGGGATCGCGTCGACCTCACCAACAGCGCGCTGAAGGTGGCGGCCACGCCCGGCCGCATCGGCACCGAACTAATGATCACCGAACCGAAGTCACCACGATCACGGCGCACGGTGCCCCTCTCCCCTGCCATCGTGTCGGCGCTCAAGGCGCAACGCGCAGCCCAGCCGTCGAGAGGCTCCATGCCGGCGACCAGTGGACCGATAGCGGCCTGGTGTTCACCACCGAGTTCGGCGCCCGCGCAACGTGCTGCAGACCATCGAGATTGCCGCCGATAAGGCAGGCGTCGAACACGTCGGCGTGCACACGTTGCGGCACAGTGCCGCCGAAGCCTGGCTCGAGGCGGGCGTGCATATCAAGGCCGTCGCTGATCTGCTCGGGCATAGCTCCATCAGCATCACTGGAGACATCCGCGGGCACATGTCGGACGCGACCGCCCGCGCCGCGATTGACGGCCTGACCAGCATTCTTGGCCTTTAGTCAGGGCTTACGACAGTGCTGCCCGCCGAGCTTGGAGAATAAGCCAATGCCCCTATTGACTGGCATACACCATGTGAGCGTGCCGGCCAGCGACCCGGTGGCCGGTAGCGATTGGTATGCACGCGTGTTCGGTTTCGCCGCCGTCTTGATCGAGGAACGGGAAACAGAAGTGGTGACGGTGCTGCTGCAACACCCGTGCGGTGTCCGGCTGCTGTTGCGGCGCGCCGCCGCGCCGGTAGTCGGGTTGCCCGAATACCCGTTGTTCGGCCTGACTGTCGCGAGCCACGCCGAGCTGCTGCGCTGGGTCGAACATCTCACCACGTTCGACATCGAACACAGCTGGATACACTCGGCGCATCCGGGCTGGGCGGTGACTGTCACCGGCCCGGACCTGGTCCGTATCCAGCTCCAGACCGACGAGGGACCTAGCGGCGAAGACGAGTACCTACTTGATCCCACCGGCCGAAACTTCGGTTTAGCTTCTCCGGGGCGCTTCGCCTCACCGTGGTGATCGAAAATTCCGATGGCCTGTTGCGGTTTCGAACGGGGCCTGCGCTGGGTTCAGCGTCCAGGCGGCCGACGGTTCATGCTGGAGGGTGTTTCGGTTGACCCCGGTTGCACTATGTTGCCTGTGA
>NZ_JBKQTQ010000173.1:0-37250 GCF_052143115.1 Mycobacterium sp. | reverse complement strand
CCAACGTCGGCTGAGCCTTTCGATCGAAGTGCCTAGTCGCACGACGTATTCGGCTCAGCTTGAGCAAAAGGATTGCTTGGCGACGCCCGGGCTAATCATCGGGTGCAATAGCGCTGGTCAGATTTCTTCTGGTTGATTCGAACCCTCGCACAAGTAGCGCGATATCCGTAAATTTCCGACGTGGTCTGTGTGTGCAGTCAAGAAGCGGCGTCGATGTCGCGCGGCCGCACGCGTCCATGCCTGCAGATAGCCGGGTGACCCAAAGCTTTCCCCTTCAGACAGAGGAGCGCGATGAGCCGTATCCATTATCGGCAGGACGAGCAAACCCGATGAGCGCCGTGGTCACAGCAAAGCAAGCAACCGTTCGAGACGATTTTTTCGTAGCTAACCTGCAATTAACGCGCTCGGTCGCGCAGTGGCCGTTGACTTTACGTAAGGCGCATGAGCAAATTTCGCCTATGTCAGCTCATGTCAAATGTATCGACTTTCCGGACTGGGAGTCCACTAATCCGGACATGGGGCATCGGGGCGGGGACAGGATGAGATCATTGTCACGCCGTCATGGCTACCGGCGGATCAGGTAGGCCGGTGTCCACAACCTCTTCGGCGCTGACCAAATCAGGTGCTGCCTGGTCGAAGCCCGCCATCGCCGTGGGCGATTTCGTCGTCCTGGCCGGCGAAACCTTCGCCGCCATGTTCCGCCGACCCCTCGCCTGGCGCGAGCTGATCGATCAGATCTGGTTCGTGGCCAGGGTTTCGATCGTTCCGACGGTGGTGTTGTCGATTCCCTACACCGTGTTGATCGTCTTCACGTTGAACATCGTGCTGATCGAGGTCGGCGCCGGCGACCTGTCCGGTGCGGGTGCAGCACTCGCCTCGGTCACCCAGGTCGGGCCGGTGGTCACCGCGATCGTCGTCTCGGGCGCGGCCTCCACCGCGATGTGCGCTGATCTGGGCGCCCGCACGATTCGCGAGGAGATCGACGCGATGAAGGTCATCGGCGTCAACCCCATCCAAGCCCTGGTGGTGCCCCGCGTGATCGCCGCGACTTTCGTTGCGCTGATGCTTTATTCGGTGGTCGCGGTGGTAGGACTCTCCGGGAGCTACTTTTTCGTGGTATTCGTTCAGCACGTCACGCCGGGGGCATTCGTGTTCGGCATGACGCTGCTCACTGGCCTCCCTCAGGTGATCGTCTCTCTGGTCAAGGCAACACTTTTCGGTCTCTCAGCCGGTCTGATTGCTTGCTATAAGGGACTGTCCGTCGGCGGCGGGCCGACCGCCGTCGGCAACGCCGTCAACGAGACCGTGGTGTTCGCATTCATGGCCCTGTTCCTCATCAACATTTTGGCCACCGCATTCGGTGTGAAGGTGGCTCCATGACCGCGACAGAAACGGACGAGACCGTGCCCGGCAACCAGAGCCGGCCTCGGATGGTCGGCGCAACCCCGAGAAGTGAAGCTGGACAACGCAAGACGTCGGAGGAAGAGCGCAGACGCCTACCCGGTAGCGAGGCTCTGACTCGGGTGGTCGACGCGACCCGCAGCGTGGGTGAGCAGACGGCCTTTTACGGCAACGCGCTCGGAGCCACCGTCGACGCCGTCCGCCGCTACCCCGGTGAAGTGTTGCGGTTGATCGCTGTGATGGGGATGGGCACCGGCGCGTTGGCCGTGATCGGCGGCACGGTGGTCATCGTCGGATTTCTGACGCTAACCACCGGCGCTTTGATTGCCGTGCAGGGCTACAACACCCTGTCCAACGTCGGCATCGAGGCCCTCACCGGTTTCCTGGGGGCATTTCTCAATGTCCGTTTCATCGCACCGGCGACGGCGGGCGTGGCCTTGGCCGCCACCATCGGTGCCGGTGCGACCGCGCAGCTCGGCGCGATGCGCATCAACGAGGAGATCGACGCGCTGGAGTCGATGGCCATCCGGCCCATTACCTATCTGGCATCGACCCGCATTGTCGCAGGGATTCTGGCGGTCATCCCGATCTACACCGTCGCCGTGTTGATGTCGTTTCTGGCGACCCGGTTCGGCACGACGATCATCTACGGACAGTCGCGTGGTGTCTACGACCACTATTTCTCGTCGTTTCTGCACCCGACCGACCTGTTGTGGTCGTTCAGCGAGGCGCTGGCGATGGCCGCCGCCGTGATGGCGGTGCACACCTACTACGGCTACACGGCGACCGGTGGTCCGGCCGGTGTCGGCGAGGCGGTCGGTCGTGCGGTGCGCACCTCGATCACCGCAGGGGTTTTCATTCTGTTGACCATCACGCTGTCGGCGTACGGGCAGTCCGGCAACTTCCATCTATCGGGTTGACCGTCGATGAGCCAAGAGCGCCGGCGGCGCGGGGGAATTGATCCAATCTGGTGGGCACCGGTGTTGGTTCTCGTGGTCGTGGCCGCGAGCACGCTGACCGCAATGGCGTTCTCCGGGACTCTGCGGACGACCGTTCCGCTCACTGTCATTTCCGACCGGGCCGGTCTGGTTATGGAGGACGGCGCGAAGGTGAAGTTGCGCGGCGTCCAGATCGGCGAAGTCGCATCCGTGGATGCCTATGCCGATCCGGCAGGTACCAACCTGTCGAAGCTGCGACTCAAGATTGCGCCGAATGACTTCCAGTATCTGCCGAACAACGTCGAGGCAGAAATCAAGTCGAGCACCGCGTTTGGCGCTAAATATGTCGACCTGATCGTTCCCTCTGAAGGCGCCAGCTCTCGACGGTTGGCACCGGGTGCTGTCTTGCACTCCCGCAACGTGACGGTTGAGGTCAACACCGTGTTCGAAAACCTTGAGTCGATAGTCCGCGCCATCGACCCGGCGAAGCTGAATGGTGTGCTCTCAGCTTTGGCCGATGGTTTTCGCGGCAAGGGTGATCGCATCGGTCAGGCGATTACCGAAGGCAATAGAGCCCTGCTCGCCGTGAACCCGAAAATGCCTACCGTTCGGCGAGATTGGCAGCTATTCGGCAAGACCACCCAGGCGTACTCGGATGCGGCACAGGACATCCTGGCGACCCTGGATTCGTTTTCGACGACCAGCGTCACGATCACGAAAAATAAGACCGCGCTCGACGAGGTGCTTCTTTCTGCGATCGGATTCGCCGACGCGGGCGTCAACACGATCGGCAGGAATCAGCTGAACCTGGTCAGCGCGATCAACCTCGTGGCGCCAACCTTCGAGCTCCTGAACAAATACTCGCCGACCTACACCTGCACGTTCCAGGGCGCCCAGTGGTACCTGGAGCACGGTGGTAGAGACGCAATGGGGGGCAACGGCAAATCCCTGATGATCGACGGCGGGCTGCTATTCGGCGACGACCCGTACCGCTATCCGGCCAACCTGCCCATCGTGCAGGCCAAGGGCGGCCCCAGTGGCAAGCCGAGTTGCGGCTCGCTGCCCGACGCGAGCGCGAACTTCCCGGTGAAATACCTTGTCACCGACACCGGATTCGGTACCGGCCTGGATATCCGACCTAACCCCGGCATCGGTTTCCCCGGTTTCAACAACTACTTCCCGTACACCAAGGGAACACCGCAGCCGCCGTGGATTCGCTTCCCCGGCCCTCCGGCGCCGGGCCCGTGGCCGGCATACCCGGGTCAACCTCCGTATGGTGCACCTGACTATGCGGGGGCTGGCACGCCGCCGGCACCGCCCCCACCGCCCGCGCCCTGATCGCCGAATGAGCAAGGAAGAGCAATGAGACGCAGGACCGTTCGCGCCGCTACGCGCGTGGCGCTGTTCACCGTTGTCTGCCTTGCCTTCGTATTCGTTTTGGTGACGGTATTCGGGCAGTTCCGGTTTGACACACGCGCCTCCTACAGCGCGGTCTTCTCGAATGTCTCAGGCCTCAAAGGCGGAAACTTCGTCCGCATCGCCGGCGTCGAGGTGGGAAAGGTCAAAGGCCTCAAGCTGCGGAAGGATGGCACGGTCAACGTCGACTTTGCCATCGACAGGGGGCTGACGCTCACTGAAGGGACCAAGGCGGCGGTGCGCTACGAAAACCTCATCGGCGACCGCTATCTGTCGCTCGAAGAAGGCGCTGGTTCAACGCGGAAGTTGTTACCAGGAGCCACGATTCCGTTGGCGCGGACTTCTCCCGCACTCGACGTCGACGCTCTCATCGGCGGCTTCCGGCCGCTGTTCCGGGCGTTGGATCCCGATCAGGTCAACGCATTGTCCGGCCAGTTGCTCAGGGTGTTCCAGGGCCAGGGGGCCACGATCTCGTCGGTGCTTGGCCAGACGTCTGCGCTCACCACCACGCTGGCCAACCGCGACAAGCTCATCGGCGACGTGATCACCAACCTGAACACCGTGCTGCACACCTTCGGCACTCGAGACAAACAGTTCTCAGACGGCCTGGACAAGCTGTCTCAACTTGTCGGGGCGCTGGCCGAGCGCAGGACCGATATCACCAACAGTGTGGCCTACATCAACGCCGCGACGGGATCCGTTGCCGACCTGTTGACGACTGCTCGCCAACCGATCAGGGACACCGTTGTGCAAACCGACCGGTTCGCAGGGCAAGTCGAGGCCGATCACGACTACGTCGATGACCTTGTCAAAACCCTTCCTGACGCCTATCAGGTGCTGTCCCGCAACGGTCTTTACGGCGATTACTTCGGCTTCTACATCTGCGATGTGATTCTCAAGCTGAACGGAAAGAACGGCCAGCCGGTGTTCGTCAAGCTGGTGAGTCAAGTCAGCGGGCGGTGCTTGCCCAAATGACCTCGGTGACAAGCGCTTTGAAGGACAAGCTGAAGCGGCGCAATATCAAGCCGCTCGCCGACCGCAACCGGATCACGGTCGGAGTGGTCGGGATCCTCATCGTTGTTGCCTTGGTGGTCGCCGTCTTCTCCTACGACAAGATCCCGTTCATCAATGGCAAGTCGAGTTATACCGCGTATTTCACCGAGGCCGGCGGAATCAAGTCGGGCAGCGATGTGCGAGTGTCAGGGCTCTCCGTCGGCAGGGTGTCCAGCGTCAAACTGGATGGGACGAAGGTGAAGGTCAGCTTCACCGTCGACGACGACGTCGCGCTGGGGGATCGCACCGAGGCCTCAATCAAAACCGAGACCGTGCTCGGCACCAAAATGCTGGAGATAACCCCACGTGGTGACGGCGAACTGAGCGGCGCCATCCCGGTTGAGCGCACCCGCTCGCCCTATGACCTACCGACCGCGCTGGGCGACTTGACCAGTACCATCAGCGCTTTGGACACCACGAAGCTGTCCTCGGCGCTCGCCACATTGGCCGATACCTTCAAGGACACCCCACCCGACCTGAAGGTCGCGCTGGAGGGGGTGGCACAGTTCTCCAGCACGCTCGACGATCGCGACGCCAAACTGCGCAACTTGCTGGGCAACGCGAACAAGGTCACCGCAGTGCTGGCCAAGCGCAGCGATCAGATCGCCAGCCTCATCGTCAACGCCAACGCTTTACTGGCCGAGCTTCTCACGCAACGCAACTCGGTCGACGCGTTGATGATCAACCTCGGCGCCGCGGCGCGGCAGATATCCGCCGTGGTGAACAACAACCGGACGCAACTCAAGCCCGCCCTGGACAAACTCAACGGTGTGCTGTCAATTCTGGACAACCGCAAGCAGGAACTGCAGCGCACGTTGTATCTGCTTCCGAAATATGCGATGTCGTTCGGCGAAGTGCTGGGATCCGGGCCCTTCTTCAAGGCCTCATTGGTCAACCTGGCACCGGGACAATTCGTGCAGCCGTTCACCGATGCGGCGTTTTCCGATTTGGGGCTTGATCCCAACGTACTGCTGCCGTCGCAGCTCGTCGACCCGGGCAACGGCCAGCCCGGCATGCCGTCGCTGCCGTTGCCCTACCCGCGCACCGGACAAGGCGGCGAGCCGAGACGGTCGATACCGGATGCCATCACCGGCAATCCGGACCAGCAGTCGTGCGGTCCGTCCGGCGTGCCGCTACCTGGCCCCGGCTGCTACCCGTACCGGCAGCCGCCGCCAGCGCCGCCGCCAGGTGGGCCTCCGCCAGGGCCCCCGGCGGATCTGAAGCCACCGCCGAAGCCAACACCGGTGTATGTGCCGGCACCTAATGAAGTGCCTGCGAACGGGGGTCACTGATGGCGTTCGCCGATGTCGGCGCGTGGATTGTGAAACATCGACGTGCCGTAAAGATCGGGACTGCGGTCAGCCTGGTCCTGACGCTGCTCGTCGGGATCAGTATGATGGTCACGCCGTGGTGGAAAAGCGTGAATAGAAACACCTACGTCGCCTACTTCAGCAACACCAACGGGATCTACACGGGCGACGAAGTCCGCATCCTCGGCGTCGCGGTGGGAACGGTCGAGCGGATCGACCCGCAGCCCAACGCGGCAAAGGTCACCTTCACCGTCGACTCGCAGTACTCGGTGCCCGCCGACGTCCGCGCCGCGATCCTATCGCCGTCACTGGTCACCGCGCGGGCGATCCAACTCGTCCCGGTCTACTCCAGCGGCCCGAAACTGGCTGACGGCGCGACCATTCCCGAGGATCGGACCGCGGTTCCCGTCGAGTGGGACGACCTGCGCCGCCAGCTAGAGAAGCTCACCGACTCCCTGCAACCCACCACTGAAGGTGGGACAAGCCCGCTGGGCGAATTCATCAACACCTCAGCAGCCAACCTGCGTGGCGAGGGCGACACCGCGCGCGACACCGTCATCAAACTCTCCCAAGCGGTTTCGGCGCTGGGCGACCACAGCACCGACATTTTCAGCACGGTGCGCAATCTGGAGCTGTTTGTATCCGCGCTGACCTCGAGCAGTGATCTGCTGGCCTCGTTCAACAAAAACTTGGCAAACGTCACAACCGTGATGACCAATACCCCTAACGAGTGGGGCCAGGCGATGCAGGGCTTAGACGGCGCGGTCAACGATCTGCGTCCCTTCGTCGCCGAGAACCGAGAGGCTATCGGCACGACCTTCGACCATCTCAACGCCATTACCACGGCGTTGAACGACAGCCGCCGTAACATCAAGCAAACTCTGCACGTTGCGCCGGACGTCTTCCAGAACTTCCTCAACATTTATCAACCGGCGCAAAGCGCGGTCACCGGGATTCTGGCTCCGGTGAACTTCGCCGACACCGTCCAATTCCTCTGCGGTGCAATCGAGTCCGCGGGCCGTGTGGGGGCGAAGCAGTCAGCGCGACTGTGCGAGCAGTATCTGGCTCCGATCATGAAGAACCGCCAGTACAACTTCCCGCCCCTCGGTTTCAACCCGTTCGTGGGTGCGTCGGCGCGGCCCAACGAGATCACCTACAGCGAAGACAAGCTCAATCCGCACATACCACCGCCGACTGCCCAGGCCGCCAACGACGTAAGCGCATTACCGTCTTCGCCCCAAGCACTGCCATCAGGCAGCACACCGCCGGCCGCAGCCACCGTTCGTTCCACCGACCCCAGTCAAGGGCTGCAAGGATTGATGGTGCCTGCGGCAGCACCCGTGCCACCGAAAGGCACACCATGAGGCGCACAGTGGTTGCAGGGGTTATCATTTCGTGTATCTGCCTGCTGACGGGTTGTGGCTGGAAGGGCCTCAATACGCTCAGCCTGCCGGGAACCGAAGGCACCGGCAAGGGCACGTACACCATTCAGGCGCAGTTGCCCGACGTGGTCGTCATCCAGCCGAACACCCGGGTACGTGTCGCCGACGTCAACGTCGGCAACGTCACCAAGATCGAGGTTCAGGATTGGCACGCCCTGGTGACCATGCGTATCAACGGCGATATCCATTTGCCGGCGAACAGCACCGCCAAGGTCGGCCAGACCAGCCTGCTGGGGTCCATGCACATCGAGTTGGCGCCGCCGACCGACGAGCCACCGAGAGGTGAACTCAAGAACGGCTCGGTGATTCCACTCTCCAGGGCCGGCACCTACCCGACCACCGAGCAGACCCTTGCGTCGGTCGCGATTCTGCTCAACGGCGGCGGGCTGGGCCATATTCAGGAGATCACCCAGGCGTTCGCAACCGCTTTGACCGGCCGTGAAAAAGAAATGCGCAGCCTGCTGACCCAACTGGATACCTTCATTACCCAGCTGCATGGCCAGACCGACGACATCATCACGGCCACCGAGAGTCTCAACTCGTTGGTCGGCCAAGTGGCGGAGAAGGATCAAGTGGTCGACAAGGCGCTCACCACGATCCCGCAGGCGCTGGCCGTGCTGTCGGATTCACGAAAGACATTGGTGAACGCTATCGATGAGGTGGGCAAGTTCAGCGCCGTCGCCGCCTCGACGATCAATCAGACCAAAAAATCGCTCACGGACAATTTCCGCAACCTCGCCCCGGCCCTGCGGGAACTGGCTAACGCCGGGCCTGCCCTCACCAGAGGTCTGGATTTCCTTTCGACCCTCCCGTGGGTGAAGAGCACCGCCCCCAACTGGTTTCGGGGTGACTTCGCCAACATCTCGCTCGTCGTCGACCTGACCTTGAGCCGCCTTGACAGCGGTTTCTTCACCGGGTCGAAGTGGGAAGGAAACCTCACCGAACTCGAAATGCAGTGGGGCCGCACTATCGGTCAGATGCCCAGCCCGTACACCGCGCAGAACCCGTTGATCGCGCCCTACCACTTCGGGGGCTACTAGCATGGCGCGTTCGAGCACGCTGCGCCTGTCGCGTCGGATCTGGACACAGTTGGCGATCCTCGCGTCGGTCACCATCATCGCCATCGGCGTGATGGCGTTCGGCTTCGTGAAAGTGCCCGCGTTGTTGGGAATCGGACGATATACAGTGACGGTCGATCTTCCCTCATCCGGCGGTTTGTACCAGACGTCGGTGGTGAACTATCGCGGTAGCGAAGTCGGCAGCGTCAAATCGGTCGATGTCACCCGCGACGGGGTTCGCGCCGTTCTTTCACTCAACTCCGGCATCGCGATCCCTTCCGACGTGACGGCCGCGGTCCACAGCCGCTCGGCCGTCGGCGAACAGTTCCTCGAGCTGACACCGCATTCCGGCAGCGCCAACGACACCGGCCCGAAACTGCGCGACGGCGACGTCATTCCGGTCGGCAAGACACAAGTTCCCGTCGATATCGGATTCCTGCTCGACGCAACCAACAAGGCTCTGCAGGCGATTCCGCAGGACAATCTGCACACCGTCGTCGATGAAGCCTCCAAGGCCGTCGCGGGTTTGGGGCCGGACTTGTCCCGTCTCGTCGACGGTGGCACGGCGCTCGCGATCGACGCCGGCAAGACCAGCGATACCTTCTCCAAACTGATCGACGAGTTCCCGCCTGTGGCCGCCTCACAGGTGCGGACGTCGGATTCGATCGCGACCTGGTCGCGGCGGGTGAACGCGATCACCAGTCAGCTCAAGGCACAAGACACGGCCTTCGCGGATCTGCTCAACGTAAGCGGTCCAGCGCTGGATGAAGGGACCGCGCTGTTCGACCGGCTGGAGCCCACGCTGCCGGTGCTACTGGCCAACCTGGTCAGTCTGGGCAACATCGCGGTGTCCTACCGAAACGATCTCGAGGAGCTGTTGGTTCTCTTTCCGCAGGGGACCGCGGTGATGTCGTCGATAATCGTGCCGGACATGGTTGCCAAGCAGGATTACAAAGGCATCTATCTCGACTTCAACTTGAACCTCAACCTGCCGCCGCCATGCAACACCGGATTTCTGCCGGTGCAGCAGCAGCGGATCCCCGTCCGGGAGGACTATCCCGACCGGCCCGCCGGTGAGTTGTACTGCCGCATCCCGCAGGACTCCGACATGAACGTCCGCGGCGTACGCAACGATCTGTGCGAGACGAAGCCGGGGAAGCGCGCCCCGACGGTTGAGATGTGCGAGAGCGACGAGCAATATGTACCGCTGAACGACGGTCTCTTCTGGAAGGGTGATCCCAACGCGACAAACACCGGTCAGACTGTGCCGCAGTACCCGCCGGGCACCGATCTCAGTCGCGTCCCGCCGTTGAGTACCGTGCCCCGGTCACCCGGCCCGTGGGCGCCTGCGCCCAGACCGCCAGTCGCCGTCGTCCCTTACGATCCGGCCACCGGAAACTACGTTGGCCCAGACGGTCGCACCTACACCCAGTCCGATCTGGCCAACCCGAAAGGCAAGACATGGCAGAGCATAGTGATGCCGCCGAGCAGGTAGACGAACAGACGCCGCCCGACGAGGAAACTGACGTCGACGAGGGAACTGACGTCGACGAACACGACGCCGATGCCGACTTGGCGGAGAGTGAAACACCTGCACCGCAGCGGTTTTCAGACACACGCGCATTGATCACGGTGGGACTTGTCATCGTCGCGGCGTTGGCTGGGGTGGGGGGCTGGCTCGGATACCGTGTCTACCAGGACCGCGAGGCGCAAGCGCAGCGCAATCTATACGTGCAAGTCGCTCGTCAGACTGCGGTCAACCTCACCACGATCGACTACACCCGGGTCGATGCCGACATCAAGCGGATCCTGGATTCGGCGACCGGCGGCTTTTACGACGATTTCCAGAAGAGACCGCAGCCATTCGTCGACGTTGTGAAAAAGGTGCAGTCGAAGTCGGAGGGCACAGTGTCCGAAGCGGCGCTGTTATCCGAGGCTAACGATCAGGCGCAGGTGTTAGTGGCGGTAGAGGTGAAGACGACGATGGCCGCAGCGCCAGAACAAGAACCCCACAGGTGGCGGATGCGGCTAGGCGTTCAGAAAACCGGCGATGGCCCCAAGGTCTCGAATGTTGACTTCGTGCCGTGAGCAACCGAACAGCCATCACAGCACGGGAGGATTACTCCGCAATGGACGTTGGCGATGATGCCGGCACCGACCCATCGCCGCCGGAACTGAACGACGAGAATCCGCTCAACGACAACGACAACGACAACGACGTCGACGCCGACGCCGACGCGCGGATCGACGACGAAGCTGAGGCGGCTGACGAGGCGGATCTTGTCGACGAGGATGAAGCATTGGCCGAACGGGGTGCCAGATTCTCCTGGACCCGTATCTTGGTTCTGGCTGTGTTCCCCACCGTGGCGTTGGCCCTCGCCCTGGGAGACGGTTACCTGAAGTGGCTCGATAGTTCGGCGCGCGCATCGGGAACGGCGGCCGAGCAGTCGGTTAAAGCCGCTACCGACACCACCATCGCGATCCTGTCATATCGCCCGGACAGCGTGGAGCGGGACCTGAAGGGAGCCGCTGACCGCCTCACCGGCGGCTTCCGTCAGCAGTACACCCAGCTCGTCAGCGATGTCGTTGCTCCCGGCGCCAAGCAGCAGCACATCTCGGCGGTAGCGACGGTGCCGGCGGCGGCCTCGGTATCGGCGAGCGAAAACCACGCGGTGGTCTTGGTTTACATCGATCAGACCACCACCGTAGGCAACGATGCGCCCACCCAGACCACCTCCAGTGTGCGCATCACTCTGGAAAGGGTCCATGGCCGATGGCTGATCTCGCAGTTCGACCCGGTGTGACCTACTGGGCGGCTTTCCAAAACTATTGGAGCAATGGACAAGTGAGATGAATGTAAAGAGTCTGTCGATGCCGCTCCGGGTGCTTTGCGCTGTCGTGCTCGCGGCCGGATTCTGGGGCGCCACCGCGATGTCCGGTTCGACCGGCACGACCAAAGCGGCCAACGTCGAGAGCCTGATGGTGCCGTCCGCGGCGATGGGCCGCGATATCCCGGTGGCCTTCCTGGCCGGCGGACCGCACGCGGTCTATCTGCTCGACGCGTTCAATGCCGCCCCGGACGTCAGCAACTGGGTCACGGCTGGCAATGGGATCAACACGTTTGCCGGCAAAGGAATTTCGGTGGTGGCACCGGCCGGCGGTGCCTACAGCATGTATACCAATTGGGAGCAGGACGGCAGTAAGCAGTGGGAGACGTTCCTGTCCACCGAGTTGCCCGACTGGTTGGCTGCCAACAAGGGGCTGGCCCCCGGCGGCCATGGCGTCGTCGGCGCCTCGCAGGGTGGGTACGGGGCGGCGGCGCTGGCTACCTTCCACCCCGACCGATTCCGCTACGCGGGATCACTATCGGGATTTCTAGCCCCCGAACGCACCGGGGTGGACGGGACCATCACCGCGGCGCTCAAGCAGGGCGGGGCTGACAGCGACCACATGTGGGGGCTACCCCAGCTGGGGCGCTGGAAGTGGCATTCCCCGAACCAGAACATTCAGCTGCTGGTGGACAATAACGCCCGGCTGTGGGTCTACAGCCCCGGCAGCGGCGCCCCGACTGACCAAGGCGCCATGGCCGGCTATGGGGACATCGCGCAAGGTACCAACGCAACTTTCTACTCCCACTACCGAGATGCTGGCGGCCACAACGGCCACTTCGACCTTGGCCGCGGAGGAGGCAACGACTGGCCGACGTGGGGGCAACAGCTGGCGGCAATGTCCGCCGATCTCGCAGCGAATATCCGGTAGCGACCTAAGCATCAGGTGAGGAGCTTCGAGCGCCATGACCGACAGGAAAGCGAGTCGCCAACTCGCACGGACCATCTCGATACCGTTGACGGTCGGCGCCGGGTTCATCGCGTCGAGCTCGGTCGCCGTTGCACCGGCCGCTCCCGGGGTTCCCGGGGACAACGCACGGCTCAACAACGGCATCGTGGTGAACGTCGACACGATCAAGAAGAAGGCCGGCTGCACGACCGACCTGCACATCAACCCGCAGCTGGTGTCCGCCGCGCAGCAGCACACGGTCGATGTGCTCAATAACCGGAATCTCGACGGCGATATCGGCTCGGACGGGTCGACTGTGCAAGACCGTGCCCGGGGCGCGGGTTACAACGGCACGGTCGCCGAGACGGTGGCCATCAACCAGTCGCTGGCAATCAATGACCTTGACATCATGGGCAATTGGTTCTACCGCCCCGACTACTACGCGATCATGTCCAACTGCGCCAACACTCAAATCGGTGTGTGGTCGGAGAACAGCTTCGACCGCAGTGTGCTCGTCGCGGTTTACGGGCAGCCGCGCTGACCGGGCGCGACTGCTGTGGTCCACTTCTGGTCACCGCCGAGAAAACTCTCGTGTTCTGCGCGAAATCCGATTAAAATTCCGGCACATCCAGAGGACAGAGGGACTCCGTTGCGAAACAACAATATTCCAGTGAACGGGGTGTCGGCTGTGAGGCGCGCTGCGTCGCTCGTTGCCCTTGTTGTTGCCGTGACATTCAGCGGCGGTGCGTTGGCGCCTCCCCCGCGGGCGCACGCCGTCCCGGCCCCCGAGATTGAATATCTGTACGACATCACGGTGCGGCGGCAGTACAGCTTTGCGAATGCGGCCGATGCGATCGGCTATGCCCATGGGATATGCGACAAAGTCAGCAGCGGCGCCAGCTACGGCCAGGTGATGAACGACGTGAAGAACGACGTCAGGCCCAACGACGAGTATGCGGCTAACTACCTCGTCTCATATTCGGTCAATATCTTCTGCCCAGCTCAACTCTGGCAGCTGCGCAACTCCGCGAGCAACTAAGTGCCGGCGCCACAGTAGGTGTTCACCGGCTCACGCTTGCGGCCGGACTACTACCCGCCGGCGGGTCCGAGGTCCGGTGCGTATGAGGGTGGCGGGTAGACGCCCCTGAGCAGCCATGCGTACGCAGCGATGCCGTATTCCAGCTCGTCGCTGGCGTCGTAGTCCGGATTTGGATTCATCTGATTAACCCTTCGCCTTGCGCCTAAGCGTATCGCGCCGCCTGGCTGGGCTGATGTCAGCCGAAGCTCCGAACAAGCGTTCATGATCCCGAGCGATCCCGGAAGCCTTTTCTTTGCAGTGATTTTTAACGCTCGGGAAAGGCCGGCGAAGATGCACGCGGCCAAATTCCGAATCTGTAGATCAGCTCGGCAGATTCTCCGGGTGCAGCATCTCGGCGTATCGCTGCGGCTCGGGGATCCCGAATCCGTCGACCAGTGTCTCGGCATAGGGCCGCAATAACCGGCACCGATCATTGATAGCGCGAGTGACCGCCTTGGCTCGCTCGGTGGACAGGTACCGGTGCTCGACGTACCACGCTTTGTCGTCTTCGATCACCGACATCGCGTACAGGTCGCAGACCAGCCCGAGCACCTCGCGGGCTTCCTCGTCTTCGCATGATGCGATCCCGGCGACGAACGCCTCCAGCACCACTCGGTCGATATGCGCCTGCGCCGCATGCAGCACGTGATCCTGTACCGCGTTGAACGCGTCGAATGCCGACATTTCTTTGGACTTGCCCTGCAACCGGCGCGCCACCGAGGCGATCATGTATTCCTCGCGGTCCTCGAACATCTTGACCTGGGTGCCGCGGTTGAACAGGCTGCCCTCTTCTTCGTTGTCCTGCCGAGCGTCAACAATCGTCTGGATGATCGTCTCTGCCGCAGTGCGTTTCAGCACCCGCTCACCGGCGAAATTGGCCGCGAACCGCACCCATTCCACCGGGCTCATGCCCTTGATGTCGTCGGCGTAAGCGGTCAGCAACTCCTTTGCCACCAATTGCGTCAACACGTGGTTGTCGCCCTCGAAGGTGGTGAAAACGTCGGTGTCGGCCCGTAACGCGATCAGCCGATTGTCGGCCATGTAGCCCGCCCCGCCGCATGCCTCTCGAGCTTCCTGGATGGCCCGGGTGGCGTGCCAGGTGTTGGCGGCCTTCAGCCCCGCCGCCCGTGCTTCCAGCTCGCGCTGTTCTTCGGCGTCGGGGGCGTCCGCCGTCTGCAGGTCGTGGCATTTGGCCACCAGCTCGTTCTGCGCGAACTGCAAGGCATACGTCCGCGCGATCAACGGGAACAGCCGGCGCTGATGCACCAGATAGTCCATGATCAGCACTTCGCCCTCGTCGTCGGGTGCGCTGAATTGCCTGCGCTGCAAGGCGTATCGGGTGGCGATGTCCAACGCCACGCGTGTGGCGTTGCCCGCGCTGCCGCCCACACAGATCCGCCCGCGGATCAGGGTGCCGATCATGGTGAAAAATCGACGACTGGGGTTTTCGATCGGTGAGCTGTAGGTGCCGTCCTCTGCGACGTCGCCGTACTTGTTCAGCAAGTTCACCCGTGGCACGCGAACGTGGTCGAAAACGATGCGGCCGTTGTCGACGCCGGGCAGCCCGCCCTTGTACTCGCAGTCCGACGTCGTCACACCGGGCAGGTCGTTGCCGTCTTTGTCGCGGATCGGCACCAGGAGGCAATGCACACCGTGGTTGACCTGCTCGCCGTCCTCGGTGGTGATGAGCTGGGCGAATACCGCTGCGATGGTGGCGGTTTCGGCTGCACCGCCGATGTAGTCCTTGCGCGCGGTCGGAGTCGCGGAGTGGATGACGAACTCCTGGGTGGCTGCGTCGTAGGTCGCGGTCGCTTCCAGCGCTTGGACGTCGCTGCCATGTCCGGTTTCAGTCATCGCGAAACAGCCGCGCAGTTCGAGGTTGATGATCTTCCGCACGTACTCCTGGTGGTGGCGTTCGGTGCCGAGGTTCTCGACGGCACCGCCGAACAGGCCCCACTGCACGCCCGCCTTGACCATCAGGGACAGATCCGACATCGCGAGCATCTCGATCATCGTGATCGCCGCCCCGACGTTGCCGTTCCCGCCGTGCTCTTTGCGGAAGCCGTCGTCGGCTGCGCCGGCCGCGGCCATGATGTTCATTTGCTCCGCCACCTTGGTGCGGGCGATCACCGTGTTCGGTGTGTAGTGCGGACGAAAGATCTCGTCGGTCAACCGCTCCCGCATCTGGTTCTTCACGTCGCGTCAACGTCCGTCCAGTGAGTTGCGCAGATGTTCCGCAGTGGTGGTCATACCCGACGGTAACCCGGCGCTCACAGCGTCGGGGTAAGCTCCGCGAGGTAATCCGACATTTGATGACCCGGCACCTAGATGAACATTCCGTTAACCCAAGGTGGCTATAGTCTGTCGGACGGTCGCGGCCATGCGGCCAGGGGAAGGTAGTCCATGGGCAGGTTTTCCCGCGTCTTCAGCAAGCAGGGCGCGGTTGAGGTTGAGGCCGTCGCGGCTGCTCTGCAGCCAAAATTCGTGTTGGCTGCCGGACCGGAAAGAGGCGTCTCTCACACCTGGTTGGATACCTTCGATTGGCGGCTGCACTCCGCGGGGATATCCCTCGAGTACGTCGACGACGGTCCGCTGATCATGCAGTTCCCTGATGGCAGCCGGTTGCAAGGCCCTCGGGCCAAGAAATGGCCGGCACTGCTGCACGACCTGCCGGCGGGGCGGCTGCGCGACGCGCTGGCTCCGATGGTTGCCCCGCGGGCATTGCTGTCCGTCGTCACCGTGCACCGTGCTGTGCGGGAGAGTCGGGTGCTCAACGCCGACGAAAAAACTGTTGCCCGCCTGGTGACCGAAAGCTCGGATGACGGCACCAGCCAGCTGCAGGTCCAGCCGCTGCGCGGCTACGAGGTCGACGGTGATCGGGTTGCGCGCCTGCTGGCCCGCGTGGATGGGCTCGCGGCGGTGACAACGACGCCCTATGACGACGCGCTGGCAGTTGCCAGCCGCAGTCCCGCCGACGATGGTCAGGATTTGGCGGGGCAGCTGCGGCCGGAAACGCCTGGACCGGTGGCCGTCGCAAACATGCTCGCGCGGTTCGCATCGGTCATCGACGACAACGTGGCGGGCACGATCGCGGCGATCGACACCGAATTCCTGCACGACCTGCGGGTAGCGGTGCGGCGCACCCGTTCGATCCTCAAGCTCGCCGGTGATGTGCTGCCCGGGAATCTGGCCGAGCAATTCAAGCCGGAATTCAAGTGGCTCGGTGATCTGACCACGCCGGTGCGCGATCTGGACGTGTACCTGCTCGAGCTCGACACCATGGCCGCCAGGCTGGCGTCGGCCGATCCACGTGACCTCGACCCGTTCCGGTCGTTCTTGGTTCGGCATCGCGCTGCCGAACGCCGCCGCCTGGTGCGTGGGCTGCGGTCGCGGCGCTTCGAGCAGATGATGAGCGACTGGCGCACCGCGCTGGAGCAGGTGACCGCTGACGGCGACGGCGGCGGGCCGACGGTCGCGGCGCTGGCCCGGCAGCGCATCGAACGGGCGTTTCGGAACGTGGTACGGCGCGGCAAACGGATCGCCGCCGACTCGCCGAGCGAGCAGGTCCATGAATTGCGTAAGCGCTGCAAGGAGTTGCGCTATCTGCTGGAGGTATTCCGGCCATTGTGCGCCGACGCGCCGTATCGCCCGCTGATCAAAGAGCTCAAGGCGCTGCAGGACACGCTCGGCGAATTCCAGGACGGCGAAGTCCAGCGTGAAGCGGTCCGCGAATTCGCCGCGTTGATGATGGAACAGGGCGCTGCGCCGCCGGCAACCGTGCTGGCGATGGGCGAACTGGCTGCGCAGCTCGATGCACACCAGCTGAACGCACGGTCGGCGCTGGTGGGGCGGCTGCAGCCATTTCTGGCCGACGAGAATCGTGCCCGAGTCAAGGCGCTGGTGCGCTAGTGAAGATCTTCGCGACCTACAACATCAAGGGCGGCGTCGGCAAGACATCGGCCGCGGTCAACCTCGCGCATCTGGCCGCGCGCAGCGGATACAACGCACTGCTGTGGGATCTCGACCCGCAAGGCGCGGCAACGTATCTGTTCCGGGTGCGACCCAAAGTCAAGGGCGGTAGCCGAGCGCTGGTGGAAGGCACGCGATCGCTTGACGATGCGATCAAGGCCACCGATTTCGACGGGCTTGACTTGCTGCCGGCCGATTTCAGTTACCGCAATATGGATTTGCAGCTGGACGAGATGAAGCGGCCGACCCGGCGGATTCACCAGCTGCTGAAACCGTTCGACGGCGAATACGACGTGGTCTTCCTCGACTGTCCACCGAGCATTTCGTTGTTGTCGGAAAACGTCCTGCATGCCGTCGATACGCTACTGGTGCCGATGATCCCGGCCACGCTGTCGGTGCGCACGTTCGATCAATTGTCCAGCTTCATCAGCGATTTCGACGGTCGCCGACCGCGGGTGTGTGCGTTCTTCTCGATGGTGGATGGGCGCAAGCGGCTGCACCGGGACCTCGTCGAGCAGCTGCCGGCCGAACGACCGGGAATCTTGAGCACAGCCATTCCGGCGCTCTCGATCATCGAGCAGATGGCTGAATATCGGGCGCCGGTGACGGCGTTCGCGCCGCACAGCGTCGCAAGCAAGTGCTACGAAGCGCTTTGGCATGAGGTGAACGGAGCGATCGGATAAGACGGCCGTGCCCGGATATTTAGCCGCTGCGACGATTGTGCTGCTGGTCGGCATGGTCGTGACCAGAGTTTTGCTGCTGCGCAGGGTCGGAACGCGTGCGATGCATTTCGGCGGCATCGACAAGAAAGATTTTTTCATTCCGCCGGTCGCGATGTTGTATTTCTACACCGTCTTCGCCGCGGCGTTCGGTTGGCCGCTTGTTGGCGGCACAAGGTTTTTTCGGTCCGATGCTGTGGCCTGGGTCGGGGTCGGATTGTGTTGTGGTGGCTTACTTGTCATGCTGGCGAGCTTGATTTCGTTCGGCAGAAGTTTTCGGGTTGGCATCGACGTCGACCGTCCCGACGAGCTGGTGACCACTGGGGTGTTTGCCTGGAGCCGCAACCCCATTTACGTCGCGCTGTTTCTTGTTTTGGTGGGCCAACTCTTGGTGTTTCCGAACTGGGTTCCGTTGCTCTACCTCTTCGCCGGTACCTGGCTCTTCCACCGTCAGGTACTGCGCGAGGAGGAGTTCATGCGGGGGCAGTACGGCGAAGCGTACGCGGCGTATTGCCGACGTGTCAGACGGTATGTCTGACAACGGCATTGAGGTCATCAGCGCCGGCGTCCCGGCCTCCTCAGCCGCCAGCGCAACGACGCGGTGGCCACGACGCCGAGGCCGACCAGCATCGCCATGTCAGACAGCCACCAGCCAGTCGAGTGTTTCCACGAATCATCGGATGCGGCCAGCAGGTTGACTGCGTGTACGTCGACGGTGGACGCTGAGGCGGCGAAACCCCACCGCGACGGCACCACCCACGAGATCTGCTCCAGACCGAACCGGCCGACGATCGGGAACATTGCCCCGGCGAACACCACCGAAATCAGCACGATCAGCACGGCCATCAAGAGGATCTGCTCGGAGTAGCTGGCCAGCGATGACAGCGCCAGCGCGACCATTGCCGAGACGATGGTGGTGATGGCCAGGACCACAAACAGCTCGAAGACGGCTTCGAAAGTGGA
This sequence comes from Mycobacterium sp., assembly GCF_052143115.1. GTDB lineage: Bacteria > Actinomycetota > Actinomycetes > Mycobacteriales > Mycobacteriaceae > Mycobacterium. The sequence continues at coordinate 18,126 of NZ_JBKQTQ010000173.1, read as the reverse complement.
ACCGCCGAGCAGGGCGGCGCCGTTAGTGGGCGTGCCTTTGCCGACAACAACGGCGGTGGTCATGATCGCGATCTGGACGATCGCGACAAGGCTGTAAACGATGATCTTGCCGACAAGCAACGCCGACGCCGACAAACCGTTGGCTTGTTCGTGGCGGAAGATGCGTTGTTCACCGAAGAGGTCGCGGATGCCCAGTGCCGTGCCCATCACGACGGCGCCGATGACGAGCACGGCAAGGATCTCGACGGCTTCGTCGGGACTGTTTCCGTAAGGGTTCGCCGGACCCAGGCCGGCATCGCCGGGCACCAGCAACGCGATCGCGCCGAACAGCACCGGCAGGATGGTCAGAAAGATGAAATGCCGCTGATCACCGACCATCAGCCAGCCCTGTCGGCGAGCAGCGATGACGATCTGGCGCCACAGCGGCGGGCGCGCTGCCAGGACAGTCGGCGCGACCGGACCTGATGGTTCTGCCGCGGGCGGAGCCTCCTGCTCGCGGGCCAGATACGCGTCATGCGCGCCGTACGGATCCGTGCTGACCCGCGCGACGATCTCCGTCCAGTCGGTCGTTCCCAGTTCGGCGCCGATCTGTGCGGGCGGTCCGGCGAATGCCGGAGTACCAGTGCCGGTGAGCAGCACCACCTGGTCGCAGCTGTCGATGTCGGTTGGCGATGTGGTTGCCACCACGACGACGCGTCCTTCGTCGGCGAATCGTCGCAACGTCGCCGTCATCTCGCGTTCCGCTGCCTCGTCGAGTCCGGCGGTCGGCTCGTCAAGGACAAGCAGTGACGGACCGGTCAGCAGTTCCATGGCCATCGATGCGCGCCTGCGCTGTTCGGCGGTCAGGTTGCCCACCTGGACGGTGCGCAGCAGGCTCAACTTCATCTCGTCGAGCGCCCAGTGCACCCTCTGACGGCGGTGATCAGCGGAAGTGCCAGGCGGCAGGCGCAATTCAGCCGCGTAGCCCAATGCTTGTTCGATGGTCAGCGCAGGATGCAGCAGGTCGTAGCGCGGCACTGCTCCGATGTTTGGCCGCACATGATCGGCTGCAACGTCGTGGCCGTCGAAATGGACCGTGCCGACGCTGGGTCGCACCGTTCCGCCCAGCACGTCGACCAGAGCGGATGTGCTGGCCCCCGAGGGTCCGATGACCGCAGTAAGCGTTCCCGGCTCAGCGGTGAAGGACAGTTCCGCCAGCACCTGCTCGCCATCGACGGTGAGCCGCACCTGACGTGCCTCCAGCGGACCGGCCTTGACCGCCGGTGGCGGGAGCGGGGCTTCTGCAACCTTTGCATCTGGTGCGTCAGGCAGGGGCAGCGCAGTGGTAGGCGCGGCTTCATGCGGCCGAGGTTCGGCTTCATGCGGCCGGGGTTCGGGGCGCTGCGGTCGCAGCTTTTGCATCGCGCCGGTCAACGCGTCGACGAGCCCAGTCCGTTTGCGGAGGCCCGGAGGCCGGGCTGACACAGTCGCCGGCTGATATTGCGGCGGCGGTTGCACTAGCGGCGGCCAGGGGACCGCGGGCGGTGGCGGTTGCGCGGGCGGCGGCCAGGGGACCGGGGGCGGCCCCGGCGGCGGCGGTTGGGGGACCGGGGGCGGCCTGTGGAAGTGAGCGGGGGACGGTGCCGGCTGGGTTGGCGGCGCCGGCGGGCCGACGCGATGAGGTGGCGGCGGTGTCGGCATGACGGGCGGGGGCGCAAACGGCGGTCGTTTCGGCTGATCCGACCGCGGTGGCGGCGCAGGGGCGGGCTGCCAACCTGGTCGGCTGGGTCCGCGAGGTGCAGCGTGGGGTGGCGGCGGCGCGGGCCGTATCGCCGGGCGACGCGCAGCCCTCGGTGGCGGGGGTGGCGGGGGTCCGAGCTGAAATACCAGCCGGGGTCCGTGCTGTGGATCGCCGAGCGTGATCGCCCTGCCGTCATGGATGAAAACCGTGGACATTCGCACGCCGTCGACGTAGATGCCGCCTTCACCGCGATCGACGGCTATCCATTGCCTGCCGTTGTGATGCACCACCACGTGGATGGGTGAGATGGACGTGCCCGCGCCGTCGACGCGGATATCTGCGCGGCTGTCGCGGCCGATGGTCACGTCCCGGCCGACGGGAAAGGTGTATCGATTAGGTCCGAACCAGACGATCAGGGGGGAAGCGAATGCTTCCGTCGGCATAGCCACCACCTTCCGCGCCCATGTTGTTGGGTCGAGTGACGGTTGTCTATTCGCCATCATGCGCCGACAACCGCTGCAGGGACGTCGGCGCTGCCCAAGCGACCGCGCTACCAGGCTTTACCGAGATGCGCCCGGTCGCGGGGCCGGCGCCGCATCCTCCAGAACGCGGCCCAGTACCACGACCGCATCCACCAGCGTCTGACGATCTGCGGACTCCAGTTTGGCAAGTTGTGGCTCGATCGCCGTGGCCCGGTCGGTCCGCACACGGGTCAGTGTGCGCATGCCCTCAGGTGTGATCCGGATGCGGACGGCCCGGGCGTCGCAAGGATCGACGGTCCGGGCGACCAGGCCGGCGTCTTCGAGCCGCCGCACTTGGGTGGTCATCGTCGGTTGTGAGCAGTGGTCCATGGAGGCCAGATCACAGATCCGCGCTTCACCGTGGGCTTCGATGGTCGACAGTAGTCGGGCCTGCGCGGCCGGTAACTGCATCTGGATGCGCTGAGTGGCATAGCGGTTGAGCCGGGCGACTACGGCGAGCAGATCCGCGCCCAGACCGGCGCCGGCCTCCCCGGCCGCGCCCCGATCGGCGGTGGCGGATGAAGTCATCCACCTATAGTTGCATAGCTGGTCTATGTAGACCACTCAACCGGGTAATTTCGATGGAGCAAACTAGTGTGACCCACCACGCTGCGCGTTCGGGGAACAACCCGGACAACTGGCAGAATCGATGAAATGACCGCGACTCGCCCTGCGACCACGCCCGGACGGGCTGGTCCGCTGCGACCCGGCGAACTCGCCCAGTCAGCGGTCATGGCGGCACTTTGTGCGGCGACCGCGATCATCGCTGTCGTCGTCCCGTTTGCGGGCGCATTGGCGCTGCTGGGCATGGTTCCGATGGGGCTGCTGGCCTACCGCTACCGCATCCGCGTGCTGATCGCCGCGGTGGTCGCCGCCGGGGTGATCGCATTTCTGATCGCCGGTCTCGGCGGCTTGATGACCGTTGTCCACAGCGCCTATGTGGGCGGCCTTACCGGAGTCGTCAAACGCAGGCGCCTGGGCACCCGGACCGTGATCGTCGCCTCCTTCGTCGCGGGGGCAGTGCTCGGCGGGGTCTCGGTTGCCGCGTTGGCGGTGCTGGCACGGCTCCGGCACCTGATATTCGACGCCGTCACCGCCAACGTCGATGGGATTTCGGCCGTCTTGAGGGCGATCGGGCGCTTCGCGACCGACCACCCCTTCCCGCTCAGCGGGCCGATACGAGCCGGGGTTGAACTGGCCGCCGACCGTCTCAAGTGGTTCCTCGCCGAGGCGCTGCATTATTGGCCGTGGCTGCTGCTCGGCCACGGCATCGTCTCGGTCGTGGTGGTGTCCTTGATCGGCTGGTGGGCGCTGTCGCGCGTGCTGGAGCGGTTGCGCGGCATCCCCGATGTGCACAAACTGGACGCACCCGTGGAGGGTCCGCCGATTGCTCCGGTGCCAGTCCGGTTGGAGCAGGTGCGATTCCGCTACCCGGGCTCCGATCACGACGCGCTGGGGGCGGTCAGCCTGGACGTGCGGGTCGGCGAACATGTCGCTGTCACCGGCGCCAACGGATCAGGCAAAACCACACTCATGCTGATGCTGGCCGGCCGCGCGCCGACGTCGGGCATCGTCGAACGCCCCGGGGCGGTGGGGCTCGGTCGACTGGGTGGCACTGCAGTGGTCATGCAGCATCCGGAAAGCCAGGTGCTGGGCACGCGGGTGGCCGACGACGTGGTGTGGGGTCTGCCGCCCGGGACGAGGATCGACGTCGGTCGGTTGCTGAAGGAAGTCGGTCTCGACGCGCACGCGGAACGCGACACCGACAGCCTGTCGGGCGGTGAATTGCAGCGGCTGGCGGTGGCCGCAGCGCTGGCGCGGGAGCCGGCGCTGCTCATCGCTGACGAGGTCACCAGCATGGTCGACCAGCAGGGACGGGAAGCGCTGTTGGGAGTGCTGTCGGGTATGAAAAAGCGGCACCGCACGGCGCTGGTTCACATCACGCACTACAACAACGAGGCCGATTCTGCCGACCGCACAATCAATCTCAGCGATTCCGGGGATAACACCGAGATGGTGGAGACCACCGCCGCGCCGGCCGCAACCGCCACGATGGGCCACGACTTCGGCGCTCCGGTGCTCGAACTCGCCGGCGTCGGGCACGAATACGGCAGCGGAACCCCGTGGGCGAAGGCCGCGCTGCGCGATGTCAGCTTCACGTTGCACCACGGCGATGGACTGCTTATCCATGGCGGCAACGGCTCAGGTAAGTCGACCTTGGCGTGGATCATGGCCGGGCTGACGGTGCCGACGACGGGAACCTGTTTGCTTGACGGCCGCCCCACCCATGAGCAGGTCGGGGCGGTGGCGTTGTCGTTCCAGGCGGCACGGCTGCAGCTGATGCGCAGCCGGGTCGACTTGGAAGTGGCCTCGGCGGCAGGTTTTTCGCCCAAGGACCATGAGCGCGTGGCGACCGCGCTGGCCGTGGTGGGACTGGACCGCACGCTGGCGAAACGGGGCATCGACCAGCTCAGCGGCGGTCAGATGCGGCGGGTGGTACTGGCCGGCCTGCTGGCACGCTCGCCGCGGGCGTTGATCCTTGACGAGCCGCTGGCCGGCCTGGACGCCGCCACGCAACGCGGTCTGCTACGGCTACTCGAGGAACTGCGCCGCGAGAAGGGTCTGACCGTAATCGTCATCTCCCACGACTTCACCGGGCTGGATGAGCTGTGCCCGCGCATCCTGCATCTGCGTGACGGTGTGCTCGAACCGGCTTCGACGACGGCCGGAGGTCTGTGATGACCACTGCGCCGCCAGATGAACACCCGACCCGCCGCCCTTCCCGCCCGGTGGTTCTGCTGCGTCCGGTGCCGGGTACGTCGGCAGTCCACGAACTTTGGGCCGGCACTAAACTAGTAGTGGTCTTCAGTATTTCGGTGCTGCTGACGTTTTTTCCGGGATGGATCACCATTGGGCTGGTGGCGGCCCTGGTGCTGACGGCGGCCCGGATCGCGCACATTCCGCGAGGCGCGCTTCCGTCAGTGCCGCACTGGCTGTGGGTTTTGATGGCCTTCGGCGGCGTCACCGCGGCGTTCGCCGGCGGCAGTCCGATGATCGAATTGGCCGGGGTGCCACTCGGATTCGGTGGGCTGTTGAACTTCCTGCGGATCACCACGTTGTCGATCGTGTTGCTGGGTCTGGGAGCGATGGTGTCGTGGACTACCAATGTCGGCGAAATAGCGCCCGCGGTGGCCACTCTGGGCCGACCTTTGCGGCTATTGCGGATCCCGATCGACGAGTGGGCCGTTGCACTGGCGCTCGCACTGCGAGCCTTCCCGATGCTGATCGACGAATTCCGAGTGCTTTACGCCGCGCGCCAGTTGCGGCCCAAGCAGGTAGCGGCTACCCGCCGGGCTCGTCGCAAGCGTCGTGCCCTGGAGTTGATCGACCTGATCGCCGCGGCGATCACGGTCACGTTGCGGCGCGCCGACGAGATGGGTGATGCCATCACCGCGCGCGGCGGCACCGGTCAGATCGCCGCGGCGCCGCCGCGGCCGAAACTGGCCGACTGGCTGGCACTCTCGATCACCGCGGCGATCTGCATTGCGTCGATCGCGCTGGAAATGCCGTTGGGCCGCTAGCCGCGAGCGTCTAGCGACGCGTCGCGGCGTTGGCCGCTTCTTGGGCTCGCAGCAAGGTCGTCGAAACATCGCTTCGGCCCAGGAACATCTCGTCGAAATACGATTTGAGGGCCTGATTTGCAGCGGCGAAGCCGACGCCTCCGGGCGCATCGATGCGCGGTCCGTTCAACACCGCGAAGAACGGCCCAACGTCGACCTTCTTCGCGGCCCAGTAGTCGAAGTACACCCGCTGGGCCGACCGCACTGCGGGAATGGCGCTGCCATGCCGGCCCACGTATTGATTACCTTGGGTGCTGCCCATCCAAGCAAGCACCTGGCGCGCCGCGTCTGGGTGCCTGGACGCCGGATTACCAGCCGCGGCAATCCCGTTGGTGACGCTGACTCGGCCCTTGGGGCCTTGCGGCAGCATCGCCACGCCCCAGCGGAAGCCGGCTTGGTCGGCCAGCGCCGCCAGGTTGTACGTGCCGGACTGGAAGAGCGCCATTCGGCCGGCCAGGAACTGGTTGCGGGAGAAGTCACCGTTGTCGTTGGTGTCCGAGGCAGGCGGCGCGACGTGGTCATGGTTGATCAGCTTGACCAGGTAGGTGAAGGCCTCGATCGCGCCGGGGTTGTCGAACGCGAAGCGATCGCCGTCCTGGAACACGCCTCCGGCCGACCCGATGTAGTTCAGGTAGATGCTCTGCCCGTCGTTGGCCGCGTTGTAAGCCCACTGCCGGATACGTTCGGGATCAAAACCCGGCGTGGCGGCTGTGCGTCCGTCGGCGTCAACCGTGAGCCGAGCCAGCATCGGGCGCAGAGTGTCACCGCCGTCCGGGCTCCACCTCAGCGCAGCCAGGTCGGCGGGGTTGACACCGGCGGCGGCGAGCAGATCGGCGTTGTAGTACAACGCGATTCCGGCATCGGTTAGTTGGGGCACTGCCCACAGCCTGCCGCTGCGAGTGAACTGCTCGACCACCGACGGCTCCCAGGCGGACGCGGCGTCCGCCCCAAGGGTCTTCCCGATGTCCATGAGCCGGCCGCCGTCGGCGTATCCCGCGAGATAGGCGTTGGAGATCCAGAAGATGTCATCGGCGCTACCGCCTACGACATCGGTGCGCAACGTGTTGAAGTAGGTGGAGTACGAGACGACGTGGGTGTGCACCTCGATGCCGGGATGCGCCCGGGTGAACGCCGTGAAGGATTGCCGATACGCCGCGGCAACCTGCTCATCCCATAGCCGAACGGTAATCACGGTCTTGCCGCTAGGCGGCTCAGCCGTGACGTCTAATAGCACCGCCGTGGCGCCCAGCAGTGCGGCGAGTAGCACCCAACCAAGTGCGAACAGGGTGGAAAACCGGGGCCGGCTCACTTCAGCCCCGTGACGACGATTGAGCGCACGATGTGCCGCTGGAAGATCACGAACAACACCAGCAGCGGCACGATCGCCACGGCCGTCGCAGCCATCACCAGCGTCCACTGGGCGTTGTAGCGGGACTGCAGCGCGGCCGTTGCCACCGTCAGCACCTGCCATTTGGTGCCGCTGGTGATGATCAGAGGCCACATGAAGTGGTGCCACTCCGCGACCACGGTCATCAGCATCAGCGTGACCAGAATTGGTCGGCTGGATGGCAGCACCACGTGCACGATCACGTCCAGCGTGTTGGCGCCGTCCAGATAGGCCGCATTGATCAGGTCATCCGGGATCGCGCGGAAGTGCTGGCGCAGAAGGAAAATTGCGTACGGCGAGCCGAATACGAACGGCAACACCAACGCCCAGAACGTGTTTCGCAGTCCTAGTTGCGCCATCATCAGATATAGCGGCACCACCGTCACACTGCCCGGCACCATCAACGTGGCGAGATACACCCAAAAAAGCGCGTCCCGGCCGGGGAAACGCAGCCGCGCGAACGCATAGGCGGCAAGGACCGACGCGCTCAGCTGGCCGAGCAGGGCCACCGCCGTCATTAACGCCGTCACCGCCAGCGCGCGGCCGAACCCCTTTCCGCCCAGGTTGGCGTAGTTGGCCAGCGTCGGCGGCCGCGGCCACGCCAACGGTGTGCCGGTGGCGAACTGGTGCGCAGACGTAAACGACGTCAGTAGGCCAAGCGCGAACGGCGCCAGCGTGATCAATGCGCCCAGCGTCAGGCCGGCGTAGACCAGAACCGCCGAGGGTCGTTTAGGTGAGGTCATAGCTGATCCGTCGACGGAAATAAAGATGCTGGACAACGGTGACGCTGACCAGGATGACGAACAACACCACGGCCATCACCGAGGCCCGTCCGATCGCCGCCGCGCCGAACGCCTCGGCGTAGATGCGATGTGCGACCAAATCGGTTCGGTGGTGTGGTCCGCCGCCAGTCAACGCATAGACGGTGTCGAAAACCTGCGCGGCACTGACGACTCCGGTGACCAGCACGAAGAACATGGTCGGCCGCAGCATCGGCAGCGTGATACGCCGGAACCGCTGCCAGCCGGTGGCACCGTCGATGCGAGCCGCTGAGAGGACATCGGTCGGGATCGCCAGAATGCCGGCGAGGAAAAACAGTGCGACATAGCCGACGTTGCTCCAGATCACCACCGCCGACACCACCGGCAATGCCAGGCCGGGATCGGAGAGCCATTCGATGCGATGGCCGAGCAGGGTGCTGATCGCGCCGTCGGTGGGCGCCAGGATCCAGCGCCATAACACCGCGATCGCCAGCGGGACGCAGATCCACGGCAGCACATGAAGCGTGCGAAACAGTCCACTACCGGGCAGATCGCGTGCCAGCAACGACGCCACCGCTAGCCCCAGCACGGTTTGTGTCGGGACCACGATCGCGACAAATACCAGCGTCACCAGTAGCGAATTGCCGAACTCCGCATCGCTGAGCACCGAGCGCCAATTCGCGCCTCCGACATACTCGATCGGCCCGAGCAGATTCCAGTGGTGCAGGCTCAGCCACACCACCACAAAGATCGGCAGCAGCATAAACGTGGTCACACCGAACAGGCTGGGGGCGAGCAGGGCATAGCCCAGCGCGGTCGATCGGTGCCCGTTGGCGCTTTGGCGGTCAACCACGTCAAAGACATTAGCGCGCTGTGTCCTCGTTACGGTGGTGTCGTGACACCGAACCGGGGGATCGATGCCGACTTCCTCGACCTGCCCTGCCACGAGCTGGCTGACGCCGCGCTGTCGGCGGCCACCGCGGCCGGGGCCAGCTACGCCGACCTGCGGATTCACCGCATCACCACCGAGATCATCCAACTGCGCGACGGCGAGCTGGAGACCGCGGTGCTCAGCCGCGAGCTCGGCCTGGCCGTCCGAGTGATCGTCGACGGCACCTGGGGATTCGCCTCGCACGCTGAGCTGTCGCCGACGGTCGCAGCGGACACCGCGCGCCGCGCCGTTTGGGTCGCCACCACGCTGGCCGCGTTGAACACCGACCGCGTCGAGCTGGCGCCCGAACCGGTGTACACCGATGTCAGCTGGGTGTCGAGCTACCGGATCGACCCATTCGCCGTGCCCACCGCCGACAAGATCGCCGTGCTCGACGAGTATTCCGGCAGGTTGCTGGCCGCCGACGGGGTGGATCACGTGTCGGCCGGCCTGAACACCATCAAGGAGCAGACCTTCTACGCCGACACCTTCGGCTCGACGATCACCCAGCAGCGAGTGCGGCTGATGCCCGTCCTGGAGGCGGTCACCATCGACGCCGGCGGCTGCGGGTTCGACTCGATGCGCACGCTGGCGCCGCCGATGGCCCGCGGCTGGGAGGTGCTGGCAGGCGACGACATCTGGAATTGGACCGACGAGCTGGCGCAGTTGCCGTCGCAGCTGGCCGAAAAGATCAAGGCGCCCGGCGTGAAACCCGGCCCGACGGATCTGGTGATCGATCCCACTAACCTGTGGCTGACCATCCACGAATCCATCGGGCACGCAACCGAATACGATCGCGCCATCGGCTACGAGGCCGCCTACGCCGGTACGTCGTTCGCCACCCCCGACAAGCTCGGCAGCTTGCGCTACGGCTCGCCGGTGATGAACGTGACCGCCGACCGGACCGTCGAATTCGGTTTGGCCAACGTCGGTTTCGACGACGACGGGGTGGCTGCCCAGAGTTGGGATCTGGTGCGCGACGGGATTTTCGTCGGCTATCAACTGGACCGGGTGTTCGCGCCGCGACTGGGCCTGTCACGCTCCAACGGCTGCTCGTATGCCGACTCGCCGCATCATGTTCCGATTCAGCGGATGGCCAACGTGTCGCTGCAGCCCAGCCCCGAGGACCGCAGCACCGACGATCTAATCGCCCGCGTCGATGACGGCATCTACATCGTCGGTGACCGATCGTGGTCGATCGACATGCAGCGGTACAACTTTCAGTTCACTGGTCAGCGGTTCTACCGCATCTGCAACGGACGCCTGGACGGGCAGGTTCGTGACGTCGCCTATCAGGCCACCACCACCGATTTCTGGAACTCGATGGAAGCCGTTGGCGGGCCATCGACCTGGCGGCTCGGTGGGGCGTACAACTGCGGCAAGGCCCAGCCCGGTCAGCTCGCCGCGGTCAGCCATGGCTGCCCGTCCGCGCTGTTCCGCGGCGTGAACGTGCTCAACGCCCGCATCGAGGCCGGCCAATGATCAGCGCGCAGCAGGTGGTCGACATCGCCCTCGACGCCGCGGCACGGCGGGGACGTGCCGACGAGACCATCGTGCTGGTCACCGACCGGATAGCGGCGTCGCTGCGGTGGGCGAACAGCTCGATGACCACCAACGGGGTGTCAACCGCGCGCAGTACCACGGTGATTTCGATTGTCCGCCAAGGTGATACCGCGCGGGCAGGGTCGCTGACATCGTCCGAGGTCGATCCGTCGGTGATCGAGGGACTGGTTGCAGCGTCGCAGGCGGCTGCAATAGCGGCGCCAGAAGCCCGCGACGCCGCTCCGCTGCTGAACGGCAACGGCGCGCCGGCCGACTGGGATGCGCCGACGCTGGGCACCGGCCCCGAGGTGTTCGCCGACGTCACCCGGGGGTTGAGTCGTGGCTTCCGTGGCAGCGACCAGTTGTACGGCTTTGCCCGGCACGCGCTGGAAACGGTGTATCTGGCGACTTCGGGGGGATTGCGGCGTCGCTACACCCAGCCCACCGGTTCGGTGGAGATCAACGCCAAACGCGACGGTGCCAGCGCGTGGGTGGCGGTGGGCGCGCCCGATTTCGCTGCTGTGCCAACGGATTTAATGCTGGAGCAGTTGTCCACGCGGCTGGGGTGGGCCAAGCGCAGCGTCGAGCTGCCTGAAGGCCGCTATGAGACCATCTTGCCGCCGTCGGCGGTGGCCGACATGATGGTCTACCTGGCCTGGTCGATGGCCGGTCGTGGCGCGGAGGAGGGTCGCACTGCCTTGTCTACCCTCGACGGCGGAACGCGGGTGGGGGAGCGGCTGACCGATATGCCGCTGACGCTGTATTCCGATCCCACCGTGCCCGGTTTGGCGTGCACGCCGTTCGTGGCGACCGCCAGTTCGTCGGAGACCGTGTCGATTTTCGACAACGGGATGGACATCGAGCGGGTGGACTGGATCCGCGACGGGGTGATCAACGCGCTGGCCTACCCGCGTGCCACCGCCGCCGAGTTCAACGCCCCGGTCGCCCTGGCCGCCGACAACGCGGTGATGACCGGTGGCAGCGCCGACTTGGCGGACCTGGTCGCGGCGACCGAGCGCGGGCTGTTGCTGACCACGCTGTGGTACATCCGCGAGGTCGACCCCACGACGCTGTTGCTGACCGGGCTGACCCGCGACGGTGTCTACCTCGTCGAGGACGGCGAGGTGACGGCGGCGGTCAACAACTTCCGGTTCAACGAGAGCCCGCTGGACCTGCTGCGACGGGCCACCCAAGCCGGCGTCAGCGAGGCGACGCTGCCGCGGGAGTGGGGCGATTGGGTCACCCGGACGGCGATGCCGGCGCTGCGGATTCCCGACTTTCACATGTCGTCGGTGAGTCAGGCGACATAATGCGAGGGTGCGTGACGACGAGCTGACCCGGCTGGTCGCGTTGTCGCCCGGCGACGGCCGGGCTGCCGCCCGGATCCGGCGCGTCTGCGCCCAGACGCTGTCGTTGCCCGCGCTTCCGGCCGAGGTTGCGGTGACCGGCCCGGGATCGGATGCCGACGCCGTCGTAGCCGACTTCGCCGAACAGTTCAGCATCGATGTCTCGATGATTGGTGGCGAGCAGCGCTCACGATTGTGGTCTGCACTGGGGGACAACACGTTTGGCGTCGTCGTGCAGATGTACATCGCCGATTTCGTTCCGCGGGTGCGGGCCGGCCTGGAAGCCCTCGGGGTGGGCCAGCGGTACCTCGGATGGGCGGACGGTCGAGTCGCCTGGGATCACACCACCGACCCGTCCGACGCGGTGTTCAACGGCTTTTTGCCCGCGGTCGCGCGGCTGCGCGACCTCGACGCGCTGACGTCCGAGGTGGTCCGGCTGCGCGGTGCGGCTCAACACAATTGCCGGTTGTGCAAGTCGCTGCGTGAGACGACGGCGCTGGAGACCGGCGGGTCGGAGAGGCTGTACGGCGACATCGAGCGCTTCGAGGCGTCGGAGCTGTTGACCGATCGTCAGAAGGCGGCACTGCGGTACGCGGACGCGCTGATCTGGTCGCCGGGCCATATCGACCGCGGCATCGTCGCCGCGGTGCGCGCGCAGTTCTCCGACGACGAGGCCGCCGAGCTGACCTTCGACGTGATGCGCAACGCCAGCAACAAGGTCGCGGTGGCGTTGGCCGGCGATGCCCCGCGGGTCGAAAGCGGTACCGAGCAGTATCTGCTCGACGTCGACGGTCAGACAGTGTTCAGCTAACCGTAATCTGTGTCATTCCTCAGAGCGTGCGGCGATGGGTGCCCCCGTGTTGCAATCCCATGACCAGTCGCGACGACCGAGAGTTGGTAAAAGAGAAAGCCACGGCAACAGCAAAGGAAGCGCAGCACGACGCTGCCGAATCTCTATTCGGGGCCATCATCGCGGTGCTGGACAAGCACGAGGCCGAGCACAACTTGACACCGGAGATTCTGGAGACGTTGGCCCAAGCCTATGCGGCGGCGGTTACCGGCGGCGTTCCGGACCAACCGCGCCTAGGGTCGTAGCGAGAGAGTCAGCGTGGCTGGGCGGTATACCGCCCACGCCCGGCCCACACCGCTCAGGTGCACCACACCGTCACCGGCAACCAGCGCGGCGCTAATCTCGACGGGGTGCGGAGGCTCCGAGGGCCCAACAAGCTGCAGAGAACTTCGCCGGGGCGTGCTGGCTCCCTCGTTTGGCTGCGCGGGGGCGCACGGTTTTGCGAGGCTTCGAGGGGCATATCGAGTGGGCCGAGGCGATGCCATGACGGCCGTCGTTCTGTACTCCTCGATACCTGGCGCCGGCCATCATGGCAGTGCTCGACGGACCGCCGAAGTCATAACCGCTTGAGGCGATCTCAGCTCCGACGCAGCCCCAGCTCGGCGAGGAGGGCACGTTTGGCTCGGCCGCTGAGCAATGGTTCGCAACCAAGGGGCACCGGAAACCCATGACGCTCGCGGGGTATCGGCCTCTACTCGACACCCTCGTGTTGCCCAAGTGGGGCGCTCTTCCGCTGAAACAGATTGATTATCAGACGTACTCAACGTGGCGTTCGACAAAGCGTGCACGGCCGTGGGTATCACCGGCCTGGTGCCGCACGGGCTGGGGCACACCACGGCATCGCTGGCGATCAGTGTGGGCGCTAATGTCAAAGTCGTGCGGACACTTCTAGGACACGCGACAGCGGCCATGACATTGGACCGCTACGCACACCTGCTCAGCGACGACTTGGCAGGCGTAGCGGATGCACTGGGCAAAGCCATCGCGAGTACTGCGGTATCGGTGCGGTGTTCTGAAGCAGATTCGATAGACCTGGAGGACAAAGCCGCAGCTTGTTAGCACCAGGGGCGGTAGCTCAGTTGGTTAGAGCCGCGGACTCATAATCCGTTGGTCGTGGGTTCGAGTCCCGCCCGCCCCACCTTAAAAGGCCTGGACAAACGGGGGAAGGCGTGATCAGCTCGCGTGACCTACAGAACTCCCAGTTAGTTCGACCGTCAGCAGTACGGAATTGGTTATGCGCGGATAGTGTGGATTGATGACCTCTCTGTTGGATGAGGTGCTCGACGCCCACGGGGGGCTGGAGCGATGGCGGAAGGCGGGGACGGTCCATGCGCGCGTGCGCACGAGAGGGCTGCTGATTCGAACGCGGGTGCCGGGCAACCGATTCGCGGACTACCACATCACGGTGCAGGTGCAGGAGCCTCGCACGGTCTTCGACCCGTTCCCGCGGGACGGGCAGCGGGGGGTCTTCGAGCGCGGGGCGGTGCGGATCGAAAGTCACGACGGCGAGGTCATCAGCTCGCGCGCGAGTGCACGGGCCGCGTTCTTCGGCCGCTCGGGCCTGCGCCGGAACATTCGCTGGGACCCGCTGGACGCCGTCTACTTCGCCGGCTACGCGATGTGGAACTACCTCACGTTCCCGTACCTCCTGACTCGTGAGGGGGTCGAGGTCAGCGATGGAGATACATGGCCGGAGGGCGGAGAGACATGGCGGCGCCTCGACGCGACCTTCCCGCCGGACATCGACACGCACTCGCCCCGCCAGACCTTCTACGTCGATGCCGGTGGTCGGCTGCGACGCCACGACTACGTCCCCGAGGTGATCGGCCGCTGGGCGAGGGCTGCTCTTTTTTGCGCCGACTACGTTCAGGCCGGCGGGCTGCTGTTCCCGACTCGCCGGTGGGTCCACCCGATCGGTCCTGGCAACCGCTCGCTGCCCTTCCCGACCCTGGTGTCGCTGCAACTGACCGACCTGCGGGTCGAGACCGAGTAGGTCCGCCGGTGCGCATCGTTGCTGGTTAAAGCCTGCCAATCCGGCGACGAATCGGCGGGCCAGCACGGGCGTTACGCAGGTCGGCTTCGTGCGCGCCGGTCGCACATCGGTGTCGCCTCAACCGCAACTTGAATGCGCTAGATAATTCACCAGCGCGAAAGTCCGCCTGCCCCACGAAGATTCACTCAAAACTGACGAGTTCGATTCCCGGCAGCTCCACCGAGAAACTGCAGGTCAACGACCGCCCTCGGGGTCGTGGCCGCCATCGCCGCCAGACGAGAACGCGGGTGGCGGCTGCTGCTGATCGCCGCCCTCGCCGAGCTGGCGATCGGGTGGGTGGGTCGCGGCTTCGCTGCAGGGCTCGCTAACCGCACTGCTGACGTGGGTCGCTGCGGGGACGGTCGTGCACGGGGTCGCAGAGATCAGCTCGGCCTTCCTGGTCCGCAAGATTGGCCGCCGCGTCGAGGCGCGGCGTGCATAGCCCCATTCCGGGGCACACACCGATCTGACGCTCCGCGTCAACGTGGGTTGCAATGGAGACACCACCATTTGGGATGGTTCGGCGTGAGGCCCATCTCTACCCCGAGCAGCGATCGACTACATCGACCTGCCATTGACCGACCTCGATAAGGTGCCCGTCAGGGTCGCGGATATAGGCGCGGATTTCATTGCCGCGGTCGATGGGATCAGTCACAAATTGCGCGCCGCGGCCGCTCCACTCGCGGTGCATTTGGTCGATATCGGCAACGCGTATGTTTAGGAACGCGCTAACGGTGTTGGGGTCGCTGGGCGTCGTGAGGGTGACGGTAGGTTTATCGTCCGTCGGGCCGCCGCCAGCGTTGAGGATCAGCCAGGTATTGGCCAGCTGAAGGATTACCGGGTCACGGTGGCGCACAACTCGGGCGCCAAACACTTTGTTGTAGAAGTCGCGCGATCGGTCTTGGTCGGAAACAACCAGAAAGTGGGTGGCGACAAAACCGTCGCTAGGCGGAAGCTGGAATTGTGATGGGGTATCCATGAGGAGCGCTCCTTGGGGATTTTTAAGCGGATTTCGTGGGTGCCGTGGTGTGAGACACCCAACCATCTACCTCGACATCGACGCGTGGTGAGGCCGGCCGCCAAGTCACAGGGCGCCCTCGGCATCAGCGATCTCGGCGATCACTTCGGCATGGCATGCCTGAGGGACACACCAGCATCCGAGGCGGCGGCCCCTTAGCCCGGGCAGGAGCCCGAGAAGATCGGGTCGACTGAGAAGGTATGTCCGATATTTAGCTACGACCTCTTCACGCGTTCCGTCACGACCCGGGCTAAAGGGGCTAGCCAGCGGCGATTGCTCCAGACGCCAGCCGCCTCTCGTCATCGCACGACCTACATATACGACATCGGCGTAATCAGGGTCGTCTCGATGCCCTTTGAGGTTGACGACGGTGGTGCGGCTCATGGTCTGGCGTCTTTCCGCGGTTATCTAGGCGACCTTTACTCCCAGCAAGTCGACCATCGTGAAGACCGGAGCGGAAACCAGCATGGTCTCACCAGCGCTCGCGAGTGCAGCGGCGATCTGGCCGTTCAGGTGGCCCTGCCGGCTTTGCTCGTCGTCAAAGGTGTCGAACACCCCGAAGGTCGTGGCGTCCTGACGGAATGAGTACCAGTTCACCGCATAGTGCTCCTTGGCGGCCAACTCTGCAGCGTCGTGCAGCATAGTCGCGACCTGGTCGGCGTACTCGGGCTTGGCCTCGATACGAGCCAACACTCCGATTTTCATAGTGATCACTCCTCCTGTGGAAACTGCCGGGTTTCCGGCGTACGGCGAGCTTATGCCGCCGGAGAGTTACAACATCAGTGGCGGGAACGACACCATTGATAGCGTTTACGTCATGGAAGTGGCTGTTCTTGTCTACAACGGTGTCTTCGACTCGGGCCTCGCGGCGGTACTCGACGTGTTAGACGGCGCGAACGCGATGGGCCAGGAGATCAGCGAACCTCCGACCTGGAACGTGACCACGGTCGGCTTTGAGCCTCAGGTGCGCACTGGGGCTGGACATCTGGTGGCTACCAAGCCTCTCGCGTTTGCTGAGACAGCGGATCTATTGATCGTTCCCGCGATGGCCGAGCGCCGGCCGACGCAACTGCTCGAACACGTTGGTGGGGCCCGGTCGGTGCCCGTCCGCGAGCAGATCACCCGAGCCCGTGAACGCGGCACGGCTATCGCCTCTGCCTGCACCGGAACGTTCCTGCTGGCGGAGGCGGGCATCCTGGACGGCCTGCGCGCGACGACGAGCTGGTGGCTGGCACCGGTCTTTCGCACCAGATACCCCACAGTCCGGGTCGATCAGAGCCAGATGGTCATCGCCTGCGACGACGTCACCACCGCAGGCGCGGCGTTCGGGCACGTCGACCTAGCCCTGGCGATCGTCCGCGCGAGCAGCCCCGCGCTGGCCCATCTGGTGACCCAATACCTGGTCGTTGACGAGCGTCCGTCGCAATCGGCCTACACCATTCCCAGCGCCCTCGCCCACAGTGATCCAACCGTCGCGGCTTTCGAACGCTGGGCCCGCGAAAGACTCGCCGAGCCGATCAACGTTTCGCACGCCGCCAAAGCCATCGGCGTCAGCAACCGGACCCTGCAGCGCTGCGTCCAGCGCACGATGGGCACCTCGCCGATTCGATTCATCCAGGACCTCAGGATCGAACGTGCAAGCCACCTGCTGCGCACAACTGATCTGTCTTTGGAAGCCATCGCCCGCAAGGTCGGCTATGAGCACCCCAACACCCTGCGTGTGCTGCTTCGCCGACGCACAGGGAAGACGACAGCGGTACTCCGACCAGCTGGCCAGATGGCGTAGAAATTGGACCCCCGCGGACAGGCTCAACGGACCGCCTCGGCGAGTCCGGAGACTTTCTGATCTGAGAGTTCAACCGGCGGCTGGTCTGCGGCAGGTCTCCCGCAAGCGGTCGGTGCCCCGGGTTTGGATGGTCTCACCGCCTCGGCGTCTAGCTAACAGCGCCGCGCGGATCTCGTCGCGGCGTGAACGCGGCGTCCGGGGGCGATTCTTGGGCGTACCGGCCTCGTACCGTAGCCGTACCGGCAACGGCGAAACATGGTGGTGTGTAGGCGATTTGGCCGGTTTCAGCTAACCGTTTCGCCTGGTCGCCGACGAGTTGGCTAGGGACTCATAATCCGTTGGTCGCGGGTTCGAGCCCCGCCCGCCCCACCGAATAGTTACTGGTCGGAGCCGTACAGAAGCGATAGGTCAGCCTAGTAGAGCCATTCGCCCCCGGTTTCACCCCGGCGTGTGGGCGTATGTTGCGTATGTTGCGGCGGGGTGAGATTCAGCTTGGGAAGCTATTTCTAGCGCCGAACGGCTGTTTGAAAGTGCATGGTCGGGGCGCCGTCCGCGAACTCAGACGCCGTCTGCACCTGCGTTGTCGGTTCGTCCGGCACACGCTCACGGTTC
>NZ_JBKQTQ010000172.1:0-2752 GCF_052143115.1 Mycobacterium sp. | reverse complement strand
CGCCAATTCGTCGGGTCGATCGGCAGCCAGCTCGATGAGTCGCTGCAGCGTCGGCGCGCGCAACGCCAACTCCACCAGCCCCGCGATCGGGGTAACTACGCATTCCGGCCCCGGTGCGGTCATGATGCGCCATTGTATGGGGCCGACGGATGGCGCCGAACTTCGTCAATTTCCGGCCCGGCACCGTCAAGGATCTGTAAGGGCAGCAGCGTCCGGCCACAGCATGCGGACGCTGAAGTCATGACAACAACATTGCCGGACGTCCTGCCTTCCATAGGCTATGCGGCTCCGCCGCGATTCCATCCGGCGATCTGGCCGCTGACCACCCATTCCGACGACGAGGGCAGGCTCTGCATCGGTGAGGTACCGCTTACCGACATCGCCGACGAGTTCCGCACGCCGACCTATGTGATTGACGAGGCCGACTTCCGGTGCCGCGCCCGCCGCTATCGCACGGCATTACGCAACACCGAGGTCGTCTACGCGGGGAAGTCGCTGCTGACCATCGCGGTGGCGCGCTGGGCGCGCGACGAGGGGCTCGGCGTCGACGTCTGCTCAGCCGGTGAACTGGCCACCGCTCTGGCCGGCGGCGTGGAAAAGGCGCGCATCATCATGCACGGCAACGCGAAGTCACAGGACGAATTGCGAGCCGCGGTGCGCTTCGGGGTCGGTCGCATTGTGCTGGATTCGTGTATCTAGATCACCGACCTCGCGGGTTTGGCGGAAGGACGGCAACGGGTGCTGATCCGGGTGACCCCGGACATCGACATCCACGGCCACCACGCCGTCACCACAGGCATCAGTGATCAGAAGTTCGGGTTCGCCCTTGACGGTGGGCACGCCGCGGACGCGGTGGCGCGCGTGCTTTCGCACCCCAGCCTCGACCTGATCGGGCTGCATTGCCATCTCGGCTCGCAGGTCACCGATGCCGCGCTCTACGGCGAGGCGATTCGACGGATGATCGCCGCGATGGCCGACATCCGCGCGCGGCACGGCGTCATCTTGACCGAGTTGAATATCGGTGGCGGCCACGGGATTCCGTATCTGGCCGGCGACCCGGAGCTCAGCGTCGACGAGCTGGCGCGGGTGATCGAGGACGCGCTGGACGCGGCCTGCGCCGCCGAGCGCTTCCCCCGGCCGGCGATCGTGGTCGAGCCTGGCCGGGCCATCAGCGCCCGGGCCGGTGTCACCTTGTATGAGGTGCGCGGCATCAAGACACAGCCTGGCGGGCGTACCTTCGTCGCCGTCGACGGCGGAATGAGCGACAACCCGCGGGTGTCCCTGTACGGGGCGAAATACACTGTCGCGCTGGCTAATCGGCATTCCCTCGCCCCGCGGCAGCGGGTCACGGTGGCGGGACGGCACTGCGAGGCAGGCGACGAGATCGCCCGCGACGTCGAGCTTCCGGTCGACCTGCACCCGGGCGACCTGCTGGCGGTGGCCTGCACCGGGGCCTACCACCACAGCATGGCGTCGAACTACAACATGGTGGGTCGGCCACCGCTGGTGGCGGTGAAGGACGGCCGGGCCCGTGAACTGGTCCGCCGCGAAACGACCGCCGACCTGCTAGCCCGCGACCGCGGATAACCGCTTAGTCCACTTGTTCGGCTCTCCCGCGCAAGCGGGCGGTACCCGCAACGCCCCCGCGAGCGGGGGGACCCGCACAGGCCGCCCCTTGCGGCCCGCATCGTCGCAGAACTACTCGTCCTGCAGGTGCGGATCGGCTTCCAGATGGGTCAAGCCGTTCCACATCAGGTTGACTAGATGCGCGGCCACGACTTCCTTCTTGGGTTCGCGGGTATCGAGCCACCACTGTGCGGTCATCGACACCGAGCCGACCAGTGCCTGGGCGTACAGCGGCGCCAGGCCTGGGTCCAGGCCGCGACGGGCGAAGTCGCCGGCCAGGATCGAGCTGACCTGGCTGACGGCATCGTTGAGCAGGCTGGAGTAGGTGCCCGAACTGATGGCCGCCGGCGAGTCGCGGATCATGATGCGAAACCCGTCGGTGCGTTCCTCGACGTAGGTCAGCAGTGCCAGCGCCACCCGTTCGACGCGCACCCGGGACCGGTTGTTGGTCAGCGACGACGTGATGCCATCCAGCAGCGCCGACATCTCCCGGTCGACGACGACCGCGTACAGCCCTTCCTTGCCGCCGAAGTGCTCGTAGACGACCGGTTTGGACACGTTGGCACGCAGCGCGATCTCCTCGATCGAGGTGCCCTCGTAGCCGCGTTCGGCAAACAGCGACCGGGCGATATCGATGAGTTGATGCCGCCGCTCGCTGCCGGTCATCCTGGCGCGCGGCGCGCGGACCTCTTTCTCGGGCGCTGCCACGCCTATCAGGTTATCGGTTGCACTACAGTCTGACGAAGGCATCAGTGTGCGCGGCCGGCCCGGGGGCCGGCCGACGGCGAGCGGAGCTACTCGCCGCTGGTGCATGGTCCGTCGTGGTGTAATCGGCAGCACATCAGATTTTGGTTCTGAGAGTTCAGGTTCGAGTCCTGGCGACGGAGCTTCGATGCGGGGAATAATACGAAGTGCGGATCTTGCCGCTTGTCGTGCGGGGGATGCTGCCGCGGTGGACGAACACGACCGCGTCGGCCGGCGTCCCATGCGCGCCCCGACCCCTGACCCCGCTCGGCCTGGAGTTGTAACAGTTCCAGCAGCCGGGTCTGCTCGCTGCTGGAGGCGAACACGTGCAGGTCGCCGCGCGGATCAGCGAGCAAGATGCCGACCGCCGTTATCGGCAACC
>NZ_JBKQTQ010000171.1:0-15567 GCF_052143115.1 Mycobacterium sp. | reverse complement strand
CCTGCAACGGCACACCATCAACATCGGGGAATACCGTGCGCAGCGATTCATGACGGGCCAGGACATCATCCAGCGCCGCGCCCAGCGCCTCGACATCCAGCGCCCCGCTGACCCGAAAAGCGGTCGGCATGTTGTAGGTCGCAACCCCGCCCTCGAACCGGTCCAGGAACCACAACCGGCTCTGGGCAAACGACAACGGAACCACCGCGGGCCGCTCACCGGCCACCAACGGCTTACGCCGACCCCCATCCCCACCGATACGGGGCGCCAACTGGGCAACCGTGGGCGCCTCGAACACCGTGCGCACCGAAACGCCGGCATCCAGGCCAGCGTTGATCGCGGCGATCAGCCGCATCGCCGACAGCGAATCCCCACCCAAATCGAAAAACGAGTCGTCGACCCCGACCCGCTCCAGCCCGAGTACCTGCGCGTAGACGCCGGCCAGGATCTCCTCGACCGCGCTGGCCGGGGCGCGATAACCATCGCCCTCCTGGTATTCCGGTGCCGGCAGGGCCCGGGTGTCCAGTTTGCCGTTGGGTGTCAGCGGCAGCTGCTGCAGCACCACCACCGCCGCCGGCACCATGTAGGCCGGCAGCCGCTCGCCCAGGACCGCACGCGCCTTGGCCGGATCGGCAGTCCCGATGACATAGCCCACCAGGCGCTTATCGCCGGGGCGGTCCTCGCGTGCGATCACCACCGCCTGCTCCACCCCATCCAGCCCGGCCAGTGCCGCGCGCACTTCACCGAGCTCGATGCGATAGCCGCGGATCTTGACCTGCTCATCGGCACGCCCCAAATACTGCAGCTGCCCATCAGCACCCCAACACACCAAATCCCCGCTGCGATACATCCGTTGTCCCGGCGCTGCCGCACCGCCGAACGGACACGCCACAAACCGCGACGCCGTCAACCCCGCCCGACGCCAATACCCACACCCCACCCCCGAACCGGCCACATACAACTCGCCAACCACCCCCACCGGCACCGGACGCAACCACCCATCCAGCACAAAAAACGCCGCCCCCGACACCGGCGAGCCGATCGGCGGCGCCCCCGATCCCGCCATCAGCGGCGCGCTCTTGGACGCCCACATCGTGGTCTCGGTCGGGCCATAGACGTTGACCATCACCCGCCCGGGCGCCCACCGATCCACCAACTCGGCGGGGCAGGCCTCGCCGGCCACCACCAGCAAGGCCACCGAACCCAAACCCTCAGTCGACAACACCTCCACTGCAGACGGGGTCTGGGTGAACACGCTGACCCCTTCGCCGACCAGTAAGGCGTGCAAGTCTTCCGGGGAGCGGGCCACCGACTCGGGCACCACCACCAGCCGCCCCCCATGCAGCAGCGCACCCCAGATCTCCCACACCGAGAAGTCGAAGGCATACGAGTGACACTGCGCCCACACCCCGACTTGCGGCAGGCTGGCATCCAACGACTCCATCAGCTGGGTGACGTTGTGGTGGGTGATCGCCACCCCCTTGGGGACACCGGTGGTGCCCGAGGTGTAGTTGATGTGGGCAATGTCATCGGGGGCCGGCGCCGCTGGCGCGGTGCTGGGCTGGGCGTCAATGCGGGGGTCGTTGACCTCGATGACCACCACGTCATGCCCGTCGAGCCGTGACCGCAAGTCTGCGGTGGTGATCGCGGCGATCGGGGCGGCATCGGCAACCATGAACCCGATCCGCGCCGCCGGCAGCCCCGGGTCGATCGGCAGATAAGCCGCCCCGGTCTTGAGCACCGCCACAATCGCCACGACCGCCTCGACCGAACGCTCCAACAGCAGCGCCACACACTGTCCCGGACCCGCCCCATGAGCGGCCAGCAGGTGCGCCAACCGGTTGGCGGCCTCCTCCAGCTCCCGATACGTCATGGACAGGCCCTCGAAGGTCACCGCCTCCGCCTCCGGTGTGCGCGCGACTTGCGCGGCGAACAATGCTGGAATCGACACCGGCGTGGGTGCGGGCTGGGTCAACACCGCCCGGTTGCCGATCTCATCCAGCCGGGCGTGCTCACCGGCGTCAAGCACATCCACCGACGACAACCGCCGGGTGGGCTCGGCGGTGACCGCCATCAACACCCGCTGCAACCGCTCGATCAGCGCCTCGATGCTGGCCGCGTCGAACACATCGGTGCGGAACTCCACCATCCCGCCGATCCCGGCGGGCTCACCGGCCTCGCTCCAGCGTTCGGCCAACGAAAATGTCAGGTCCATGCGGGCGGTGTGGGTGTCCGCCGGCAGCGGCGTGACCTGCAGATCACCCAAACCCAACCCGGCGGAGGAGTTATTGTCCTGCCCGGCGAAGTTCTGCCAGGCCAACGCCACCTGCACCAGCGGGTGATGGGTCAGGCTTCGGGCGGGGTTGAGCCGCTCCACCAACACCTCAAAGGGCACGTCTTGGTGCTCGTAGGCGGCCAGGCTGCGCCCTCGCACCTGAGCCAGCAATTCAGTGAAGCTGGGATCGCCGGCCACCTCCACCCGCAACACCAAGGTGTTGACGAAATACCCCACCAGCCCATCGAGTGCGGGATCACCACGCCCGGCGATCGGGAACCCCACCGCCACATCGGAACTGGCGCTGATCTTGGCCAGCAGCACCGCCAGAGCGGCCTGGATCACCATGAAGCTGGTCGCGTTGTGCTCGCGGGCCACACTGCGCACCCGCTGCTGCAGCTCCGCCGGCCAGTCCACGACCACACTGGCGCCGCGGTAATCCGCCACCGGCGGATAGGGCCGGTCGGTGGGCAACGCCAGCCGCTCGGGCAGCCCGGCCAGCTCCTGCTCCCAATAAGCCAGCTGCGCAGCGATCGGGCTGTCGCTGTCGGCCACATCACCCAGCTGAGCGCGCTGCCACAGCGTGTAATCGACATACTGCACCGCCAATGGCGCCCAACCCGGTGCGTGCCCCGCACACCGGCTGGCATAGGCCACCCCCAGATCAGCCACCAGCGGGGTCACCGACCAGCCGTCGGCGGCGATATGGTGCACCACGGCCACCAGCACGTGCTCGTCCTCGCTGATGCGGAAAAGCCGCGCCCGCAAAGGGATCTGGGTTGCCAGGTCAAACGGGTCACGCACCGCAGTGCCGATGGTCTCCTCTAGCCGAGCCGCCGACCAGCCGGTCGCATCAACGACCTCCCAGCCGAAGTCGGCCCCCTCGGGCGACACCACCACCTGCCGAGGAATCCCCTCAACCGCCGCAAACAGCGTCCGCAGGCTCTCATGGCGGCCCACCACATCGGCCAACGCCGCACCGAACGCGTCGGCGTCAAGCCGCCCGCACAACCGCAACGCCACCGCCATGTTGTAGATCGGTGAGGGCCCCTGCAACTGGTCGATAAACCACAACCGGCTCTGGGCAAACGACAACGGAACCACCGCCGGGCGCGCGCCGGCCACCAACCGGGGCAGCCCACCCGCACCCGCACTGAGACGCGGGGCCAACTGGGCGACCGTGGGCGCCTCGAACACCGCACGAACCGCAAGGCCGACATCCAGTGAGGTGTTGATCGCCGCGATCAGGCGCATCGCCGAAATGCTGTCGCCGCCAAGGTCGAAGAATGAGTCGTCGACCCCTATACGCCGCGGTGGCTCCACGCCGAGCACCTGGGCGTAGATGCCGGCCAGGATCTCCTCGACGGGGGTGCTCGGGGCCCGATAGCCGCCAGCGGTGTACTCCGGTGCCGGCAGGGCGCGGGTATCGAGTTTGCCGTTGACCGTCAACGGCAACGCCGCCACCACCACCACCGCCGCCGGCACCATATAGGCCGGTAGCCGCTCGGCCAGCGCGGCGCGGATCCCGGCCGGGTCTGTTGTCCCGGTGACATAGCCCACCAGGCGCTTGTCGCCGGGGCAGTCCTCGCGGGCGATCACCACCGCCTGCTCCACCCCATCCACCGCGGCTAGTGCCGCCTGGACTTCACCGAGCTCGATGCGATAGCCGCGGATCTTGACCTGCTCATCGGCGCGCCCCAGATACCGCAGCTGCCCATCAGCGCCCCAACACACCAGATCCCCGGTGCGATACATCCGCGCCCCGGGCTCCCCGAACGGGCAGGCCACAAACCGCGACCCCGTCAACCCGGCCCGACGCCAATACCCGCAGCTCACCCCGGCACCGGCCACATACAACTCCCCGACCACACCGGCCGGCACCGCCCGCAACCACCCATCCAGCACAAACAACGCTGCTCCCGGCACCGGCGAACCGATCGGCGGCGCCCCCGACCCCGCTACCAGCGGCACACTCAGCATCACAACAATCGTGGTCTCGGTCGGGCCGTAGGCGTTGATCATCACCCGCCCGGGCGCCCAGCGATCCACCAGGTCGGCCGGGCAGGGCTCAGCCGCCACCACCAACGCCGCCGACTCCAAACCCTCAGGCGACAACGCCCCCGCCGCAGAAGGGGTTTGGGTGAGCACGTTGACGTGTTCGGTAACCGACAAGGCGTGGAAGTCTTCCGGTGAGCGGGCGACCGACTCGGGCACCACCACCAGCCGCCCACCGTGCAAAAGCGCACCCCAGATCTCCCACACCGACGCGTCGAAGGCATAGGAATGCCACTGCGTCCAAACCCCCGCCGCGGGCAGATATGCGTCTAGTGCCTCCAGTAACTGGGTGACGTTGTGGTGGGTAGTCGCCACCCCCTTGGGCACCCCGGTGGTGCCCGAGGTGTAGATGAGGTAGGCGATGTCATTGGGGTCGGGCGTCGGCAGTGCCGTGCACGGGTAGGCCTGGATGCGGGGGTCGTTGACATCGATGACCAGCAGGTCACACCCGTCCAGGCCCTCGGCTAGCCCGGTAGTGGTGATCGCAGCCGCCGGCGCGGCGTCGTCGAGCATGAACCCAATCCGGGCCGCTGGCAGCGTCGGGTCGATCGGCAGATAGGCCGCCCCGGTCTTCAAAACCGCCAGGATCGCTATGACGGCCTGAGCCGAACGCTCCAACAGCAGCGCCACACGCTCACCCGGGCCAACACCATGGCCGGCCAACAGGTGCGCCAACCGGTTCGCGGCCTCCTCAACCTCGCGGTAAGTCCGCGAGTCCTCCCCGCAGCTGATCGCCACCGCATCCGGTGTGCGCGCCACCTGCGCGGCGAACAACTCCGGAACCGACACTCCGGTCGCCGGCTGCGTCAACACCGCCCGGTTGCCCCACCCCTCCAGGTGGGCGTGCTCACCCTCATTCAGCACATCCATCGACGACAACGACCGTGTCGGATCGGCGGTCATCGCCACCAACACCCGCTCCAACCGTCCCGCTAAATCCGAGACGTCAAAACTCGCGAAGGGCTGCCCGGGGCCCGCCGTGCTGAGGAAAAGCTGGTCACCGGCGCCCATGAAGAACAACCCAAAGTGCCCAACGGGGCCATGATTCGTGTATGACGCCGTTGCCGGAGCACCAGCGAGGTCCAGGGTCAGTCTGGACGGGAGGAAACTGATTCCGACCCGGGTTGCTGCCTGTCTGAGGCCGTCACCCTCAAGCGTGTGTACCGGAAACCGCTGATGTTGCAGCAGTTCCCGAATCCGCGTGTCAACGTGCTTGCAGAAATCGGCAACCGTAGACTGCGGCGAGGCGGTCAACACCAGCGGCACAACCCCGGCGAGCATCCCGGGAAGCGTCTTTGACTCCGGACGTACTCGCCGGCTGACCGGGAAGTCGAGCGCCACCTCCGAGCCGCTACCGGACCAGCCACGGACCAAAAGCGCGCACGCCGCGGTGGTGACCGAAAATCGGCGGATGCCCAGCCTTTTGGACAACTCTTTGATCCGGCCAGCGACGGAGGGATCCAACTGGACCGACCCAGAAGGCGAGTACAGATCCCGCTCACTCGCGGTGTTAGGCAAACGATCAACCGGTCCGCTTTCGGGCGGAAGGTTGCTGCTCCAATACGCTTGATCTTCCAGATAATCCGAGGACGCTGCGTATTCCGACTCAAGGTCAACCAAGTCCTGCACCGAAGCGAAATAGGCGTCGGGAATGGGTTTTTCGGCGACAATCGCGGAGTAGATCGTTGCAACCCGACGGCATACCAGCGCCATGCCTAATCCGTCTATTGCAATGTGGTGACAGCAACCGAACAGATAGAATTCGTCGAGCTGAGTCTGAAACAGCACAAATTTGAACAGCTGGCCGTCCAACGCCATGGGCGTCCGTTGGATGGAAGAGGCCATCCCGCGGACTTCCTGCACGGGATCGGGTGAGTTCGTCAGGTCGTAAAAAGCCAGCTCAACATCCGGATAATCGATCGGCTTTTGGATAACCTGGCCGTCCACCTCAAAAAATGAGACCCTGCCTGGTTCGGCCTCTCGCACCGCTTGGCGGATCGCCAACTCAAGGGCGTCGCGATGTACCGTGCCCGCGATCTTCACCAGCAGGCCGAGTTGCCACTCCGTACCGGCGTAACCCGTTTCCTGCGCAAGCCAAATATCAAGCTGTCCCCGCGTCAGCGGAAGCGCCCGGTCCTCACGCTCCTCCATTGACTCCCCCAAAACTCCTACCGCCCCATACCCGACTGGTTACTCGTCAAAACCCCGACCCGTCGCCAGCCTGTCGCGCAGACTCCTCGGCCGTATATCGGCCCAGTTCTGTTCGATGTAGTCCAGACACGCAGCGCGGTCCGCTTCGCCGTACACCACCCGCCAGCCGGCTGGAACATCGGCGAAGGCCGGCCACAGGCTGTGTTGCTCCTCGTCGTTGACCAAGACGAAAAAGCTGCCA
Organism: Mycobacterium sp.; assembly: GCF_052143115.1. Lineage (GTDB taxonomy): Bacteria > Actinomycetota > Actinomycetes > Mycobacteriales > Mycobacteriaceae > Mycobacterium. Next base: position 8,845 of record NZ_JBKQTQ010000171.1, on the reverse strand, counting down.
TTGTCGTCGTCAAACGGATTGATGCTCACCAGTTCTCCAGACCATCTAGTCGTGAGTGGAACCGTTCCGAACGATACTGAAGGCCAACAGGGTCAGTCCGGCGTTTCGGCAAAGTTCCTGTGGTTTTGGCAAATATTTCCTAAGGTTTGGCCAAGTGGCTGATGTGACCTTATCAGGACTCCTGACACAAGTGAGTAAATTGGTGCGTGGCGCAAGGTTCCGGCGGTGGTGACTTCCCGTGCTGTGACCTGCAGCGATGGGTTTGGCTTTGTGGCGCTTCGCTACTGGGCGGGCACGGGCCTCTCGAGGACGATGAGCAGAGTCGGCGTCGAGCCGGTGCAGCTCGGCGTCGGTCAGCTCCATCGAGGACATCGCTCCCATGAACGGCGGCATTACCACGCCGTTTGATCTCATGCTGCCAATCGATCGGTTCGCTGAAATCAGCTCCCACCCGGCCGGGCGGTTGGCGACCTCGTCGGCGACAGTGGCAGCGATCTTCGTCAGCTGCCCACGACCCATCATCGGGTGTCATACGACCTAGAACGCGATCCATGGCCTGCTCCCGCGGGGAGGTCTCGATGCGGATCAGCCCCTCGATCGGATCGGTGCCGCCACGGTGGGCGCTGACGTCCTCAAGTGCCATGATGGATCCACTACCTCCCGGTTCAGGGACCGCGTTCGCACGAGTAGTGCGCTACCTGTTTTCCGCCCAGGCGCTACGCGGCCTGCCGACGCTGCTCCGGCTGGGCGTCGTGCGGGGACCTACGGTGTCATGCGGGTGAAAGTACGACTTGTCGAGCTGGTTTCAGCGGATTTGACACAGGTGAAGTAATAATTTGAACCAGGTGGAGTAGTACGCGGAAATACGTAAAGTAGTAGGCGCAGCCAATTGTTGCGGTAAGTTCGGAATCCGTGACCCACGCGCGGGTTATTGGCCATGAGACCGACGGCTTCAGCGCTGGCCGTTGCTGATCCGGCCCGCATTGAAGTATGCCAGGAACTCCCCGCGGCAGGTGATGCTAGTCCGGACGAGCCGGGTGATTCCAGCTACGCCGCAGCCGATGTAGGCCACCATCGTGGGATACAGGCGGTGGCTCCGTTCGGGTAACCCAGCCGACACTGGACTACCTTTCGGCTCACGGCATTTGTGAACTCCCAAGTCGTTTCATCACGGGTGGTGCCCGTGGAATCGGGGCGAAGGTGGCCCGTACCCCATATAGCGTTGGGAAAGAGCCGATGTGGAGGCCATCGGCATGGTTTACTCGTCAAGATCTGGTCGCGGTCCCCGAGGCGCCGCACGTTTGAGGTGACCGCCGCAGGGTTAGCCTGCGACGCCCACCCCATTCGATGTACGGTCGGCAGGGGTGTCGCGGCCGATGCGTAGTTGACTGTTCGAGCGGCTAACATGTCGCCGGCTCTGGAAACGGGTGGGAGGTCGGGTGCGGTGGTCGAAAACGATGTCCGCGACGTTGCGGAAGCCCGGTCCGATGGCGCCGTCGCGGACCGCCGAGACGTTAGCCAGCGGTCTGGCCGCCGACCCCCTTTTTTGCGACCTGCTCCCCAACCTTCCCCTGCACCTCGAGCGCGAGGTGGATCTCGAAAGAGTCGTCGAAATCGGGGGTTTGCGATTTTCGGGGTTCTGAGGCGGCTGTGGATTCCGTTGGTCATCGTGGTGGTGATCGCTGCTGGAGGATTCACTGTGTCGCGGCTGCACGGCATCTTCGGTTCCGAGAAACGCCCCTCGTATTCCGACACCAGAACCGACGACACCAAACCCTTCAACCCCAAGCACTTGACGTACGAGGTCTTCGGACCACCGGGGACGGTGGCCAACATCAGCTATTTCGACGTCAATGGTGACCCGCAGCGGCTCGATGGGGCGCACTTGCCATGGTCGTTGCAGTTCGCGATCACCGCGGCGACTGCCGTGGGAAGTATCGCGGCGCAGGCGCAGGGCGATAGTGACAGCATCGGCTGCCGCATCGTGGTGGACGGTGAAGTCAAAGCCGAGAAGATCACGCACGCAGTGAGCGCCTTTACCTTCTGCCTGCTGAAGGCCGCATGAGCGACCACCACGCGGGCAACGAACACACCACGCCACCATTCGTAGCGCGGACGATCCATCGATTTTCGGTGCCCATCATCTTGGCGTGGTTGGCGATCGCCGTCATCGTCAGTATCGGCGTCCCCCCACTGGAGCAGGTCCAAAAAGAGCATTCGGTATCGCTGACTCCCACCGATGCGCCGTCGTTCAAGGCGGTGCAGCGCATGGGTGAGGACTTCAAGGAAGCGAATTCCGACACTGCGGCGATGATCGTCTTGGAGGGTCAGCAACCCCTGGGCGACGATGCTCACAAGTACTACGATCGTTTGATTCGTCAGTTGCAAGACGATCCAAAGCATGTGCAGCACATCCAGAATTTCTGGGGCGATCCACTCACAGCGGGCGCCGCGCAAAGCGCCGATGGTAAGGCCGTATATGCGCAAGTGAACCTCGCCGGTAGGCCGGCCACGACCTTGGCGAACGAATCGACCGAAGCCATCCGGGACATCGTGGGGCGGACGCCAACGCCGCCGGGGGTCAAAGCGTATGTCACCGGCTCCGCGGCGATCGTTGCGGATATGAGCCAGAGTGGCAACCGGAGTGTCGCCAAAATTCAGGCGGTGAGCCTCGCGGTGATCTTCATTACGTTGCTCCTCGTCTACCGTTCGGTTATCACCGTAATTCTTTTGTTGCTGATGGTCGGGATAGAATTGCAGGTGGCCCGAGGAATCGTCGCGTTCCTCGGCGATCACCAGATCGTTGGTCTTACTACCTACGCCATTAGTCTGCTGGTATCCGTCGGGATCGCGGCTGGAACGGACTACGGGATATTCTTCACCGGGCGGTATCAAGAGGCACGTCAGGCCGGTGAGGATCGGGAAACGGCTTACTACACCACATACCGCGGGGTCGCCAAGGTTGTCTTGGCCTCCGGTGTGACTATCGCCGGAGCCATTTTCTGCCTGAGCTTTACCCGGCTGCCTTTTTTCCAACCCCTGGGCGTCCCTTGCGCGGTGGGCATATTGGTCGCGGTCGTGGTCGCGCTCACACTGGTTCCGGCAGTTCTTAATGTCGGAAGCCGTTTCGGTCTGTTCGACCCCAAGCGGAACATCACGGATCGTGGATGGCGGCGAATAGGCACGGCGATCGTTCGCTGGCCCGCGCCCATTCTCGTCTCGACATTAGCGGTCGCGCTTATCGGGCTGTTGACGCTGCCGGGATTCAAACCCAGCTACAACGACCTGAACTTTGTCCCCAAACGTATCCCCGCCAAGCTGGGATATGAGGCCGCGCAGCGACATTTTCCTCAGTCGGCAATGATGACGCCCGAGATCCTGTTGGTCGAGGCCGATCACGATCTGCGCAATCCGGCAGATTTTCTGGTATTGAACAAACTAGCCAAGGGCATCCTCGCGGTTCCAGGCATTTCCAGGGTGCAGGCCGTAACTCGGCCCCAGGGAACCCCGATCGCGCACACGTCGCTACCGTTTCTACTCAGCATGCAAAACGCCGCCCAGCAAGAAACTATGGCGTTCCAGAAGGACCACATGAACGACCTGCTCAAGCAGGCCGACGAGCTGGCGAAAACGATCAACATAATGCAGCGCATGTATGGCCTGATACAACAGCTCACCAACGCGACTCATCACATGGTCGGCGACACGCATGACATACAGGCGATCACGAACGAGCTGCGAGATCACATTGCGGATTTCGAGGATGTCTGGAGGCCGATCCGCAGTTACTTCTACTGGGAAAAGCACTGCTACGATATTCCTATCTGCTGGTCGCTGAGATCCATATTTGATTCAATCGACGGTGTTGACGAGATTAACGATAACCTGCGCGATCTGGTAACAGACCTAGATCAGGTAGACGTGCTCCTGCCGCAGCTGCTTGCCGAGTTCCCAGAGATGATCGCGACCATGCAGAGCGCGCGGACCATGATGCTTACCATGCATAGCACCATGTCCGGGGTCTTCGGCGAGATGGACCAGAATGGCGACAATGCGACAGCGATGGGGAAGGCGTTCGACGCATCCAAAAACGACGATTCTTTCTACATTCCTCCGGATGTTTTCAAGAACCAGGATTTCAAACGAGTCATGAACGTGTTCCTGTCACCGGACGGGAAGGCCGTCCGTATGCTCATTTCGCAAAGGGACGATCCCGCGTCGCCCGAGGGCGTCTCACGGGTCACCGCGATAAAAACTGCGGCCGAGGAGGCGCTCAAGGGAACTCCGCTAGAAGACTCCAAGATCTACCTCACCGGCACCGCAACGATGATCAAAGACCTGGTGGACGGCTCCAAATACGATCTCATGATCGCGGGAGTCGCTGCGCTCTGTCTTATTTTCATCATCATGCTGATCATGACGCGAAGTTTTATTGCCGCCCTGGTTATCGTAGGTACGGTATTGCTTTCGCTGGGCGCGTCCTTTGGGATGTCCGTGCTGGTCTGGCAGGATTTTCTCGGCATACAACTACACTGGGTAGTGCTCGCGATGTCTCTGATCGTCCTTTTGGCGGTGGGGTCTGACTACAATTTGCTGCTGGTATGCCGGATGAAAGAGGAAATAGGCGCCGGTATAAACACGGGCATCATTCGTGCGATGGGCGGTACCGGCAAGATCGTGACGAACGCGGGCCTGGTGTTCGCCTTGACCATGGCTTCCATGGTGGTCAGCGACCTGCGCATCATCGGTCAGGTGGGCACGACGATCGGTATGGGTCTGCTGTTCGACACGCTGATCGTGCGCGCGTTCATGACCCCATCCATCGCCGCGCTGCTGGGCCAGTGGTTCTGGTGGCCGCAGCGAGTGCGCCCTCGCCCCGCCAGTGCACTACTTCGGCCGTTAGGACCCCGTCCGTTGGTACACGACGGGACCACGGCACGGGGAAGCGTCAGTGACAGATCGTTGTGGGTCACGATGCCAGGCGATCGTGGGAAACATCGTGGCACGGTGCGATAGCGACAGCATTGGCTGCCGCATCATGGTGAACGGTGTGGTCAAAGCTGCGAGGACTCCGCACGAAGTGAGCGCCTTTACCGTCTGCCCCTTGAAGGCCGCATGAGCACCGAACGCACTCGGGTCCCCTTCTTCGCCCGGACGATCCGCAAGTTTGCGGTGCTCATCATCCTGGCGTGGGCGGCGCTGACGCTGACTGTGACTTTCGGAGTTCCATCGCTCGAGACGGTCGGCCGAGAGCATTCCGTGCCGTTGGCTCCTCAAGATGCGCCGGCGGTGCAGGCCATGATGCACATGGGCAAGGACTTCAAAGAGTCCGACTCGGACAGTTTCGCGATGATCGTGCTGGAGGGGCAGCAGCCGCTCGGCGACGACGCCCACACGTACTACGACAAGTTGGTTCGTGACTTAAGAGCCGACCCGAAGCACGTCGAGCATGTGCAGGACTTATGGGCGGACCGGCTCACGGCGGCGGGCGCGCAAAGCGCGGACGGCAAAGCCGTATATGTGCAATTAAATCTGGCCGGTAACCAAGGAACGACCTTGGGCCAGGACTCCATTGCCGCAGTCCGGAATATCATAGCTACGACACCACCGCCTCCGGGGCTCAAGACCTATGTTACCGGTCCGGCAGCGCTCATTTCGGATATGCAGCGCAGTGGTGACAGATCCATTCTAAAGATGACCCTGATAGGCGCCGTGATAATCTTCACGGTACTGCTTTTTGTCTACCGTTCGGTCATCACCGTGGTTGTGTTGTTGGTCACGGTTGGGATCGAATTATTTGCGGCCCGGGGAATCATCGCGTTTCTCGGCGATAACAATATTCTTGCGCTCTCGACGTTTGCCATTAATTTGCTGGTGGCCCTCGCGATGGCGGCCGGAACCGATTACGGAATCTTCTTCTTCGGTCGATATCAGGAGGCGCGTCAGGCCGGCGAGGATCGGGAAACGTCTTTCTACACTACCTACCGCGGGGTCGCTCCCGTCGTCTTGGGTTCCGGTTTGACGATCGCCGGAGCAATGTTGTGCCTGAGTTTTACCCGGATGCCCATCTTTCAGACCATCGGCGTGCCGTGCGCCGTGGGCATGTTCGTTTCGGTCGTGATCGCACTAACCTTGGTTCCGGCGGTTCTTACTGTCGGAGGTGGCTTCGGGCTATTCGATCCCAAGCGCAAGATCGGGTTCGGTCGATGGCGCCGGGTCGGCACGGCGATTGTCCGTTGGCCCGCGCCCATCCTGGTTGCCACTTGCGCGATCGCGCTGATCGGTCTAGTGACACTCCCGGGCTATAAAACGAGCTACAACGACCGGCTCTATATACCCAAAGACATTCCAGCCAATGTGGGGTATGCGGCCGCTGACCGTCATTTCTCCCAAGCGCGAGTGATGCCCGAAATTCTGATGATCGAATCAAATCATGATATGCGCAATCCGACAGATTTTCTCGTGCTGCACAAACTGGCAAAAGGAATTTTCCGGGTTCCAGGAATTTCTCGGGTGCAGGGCATAACCCGACCCGAGGGAACACCGATTGAACACACTTCGATACCTTTCCTCATCAGCATGCAAAACGCGGGCCAGCTACAAGCCATGAAGTATATGAAAGAAAGCATGAATGACATGCTCAAGCAGGTCGACGTGATGACCGCACAAATCGCGGCAATGAAGCGCATATACGGATTGCAGCAGCAGCTCACCGACATTACTCACCGCACGATCGGCGTGACAAAAGAAACGACTGCCATTCTGGATGAGTTAAGAGATCACGTCGCGGATTTTGAAGACTTCTGGCGACCAATTCGCAGCTACTTCTACTGGGAAAAGCACTGCTACGATATCCCAATATGCTGGTCCTTCAGGTCGATATTTGACGTCATCGACGGTGTCGATGAGGAAAGCGATAAACTCCATGATGCCATAAAGGAACTGGACAAGCTGGACGTGCTGCTACCGCAGATAAATCAGCAGTTCCCACCTCTCATCGCAACTGTGGAGTCCCTCCGGACGATGATGCTGACGACGCATAGCACCATGTCTGGGATGTTCAGTGAGATGGACGACATGAGCGATAACGCGACAGCCATGGGACAGGCGTTCGACGCGGCCAAGAACGACGATTCCTTCTATCTGCCGCCGGAGGTTTTCAAGAACGCGGACTTCCAGCGCGCGATGAATTCCTTTTTGTCTCCGGACGGCAAAGCGGCTCGATTCATCATTTCGCATAGGGGCGATCCCGCGACGCCCGAGGGCGTAGCGCGTATCGATCCGATAAAGACGGCGGCCGAGGAGGCGCTCAAGACGACACCTCTGGAGGACGCCAAGATCTATATCGCCGGCACCGCGTCGACCTTTAAGGACTTCCGAGACGGCTCTAAATACGATCTATGGATCGCGGGAGTTGGTGCGCTCTGCCTTATTTTCATCATTATGCTCATCATCACGCGAAGTTTTGTGGCCGCACTAGTCATCGTGGGTACGGTGGCACTTTCGTTGGGCGCATCGTTTGGGCTGTCGGTGCTGGTCTGGCAGTATCTTCTGGGCATCAAATTGCACTGGATGGTGCTCCCGATGTCTCTGATCATCCTTTTGGCGGTGGGGTCTGACTACAACCTGTTGCTGGTCTCCCGGATGAAAGAGGAAATAGCCGCCGGCATAAACACGGGCATCATCCGCGCCATGGGCTCTACCGGTAAAGTCGTGACGAACGCGGGCCTGGTATTCGCTTTCACCATGGCCTCGATGGTGGTCAGCGATTTACGGATTATCGGCCAGGTCGGCACCACCATCGGCCTGGGCCTGCTGTTCGACACCCTGGTCGTGCGCTCGTTCATGACACCATCTATCGCCGCGCTGCTCGGACGTTGGTTCTGGTGGCCGCAAATAGTGCGCCCGCGCCCGGCCAGTCAATTGCTTGGGCCTTTGGGGCCGCGTCCGTTGGTTCGGTCCTTGCTGCTAAGGGAGGAGCAGCGCGACGACGACGCGGGTGATTCCAGCTACGCCGCAGCCGATGTAGGCCACCATCGTGGGATACCGGCGGTGCCTCCGTTCGGGTAACCCAGCCGACACTGGACTACCTTTCGGCTCACGGCATTTGTGATTTCATCACGGGTGTTGCCCGTGGAATCGGGGCGAAGGTGGCCCGTCGGCTGCACAACAGGGCGCCAAACTGGTACTGAACACCATGAACGCTCGGTCGAACTGTATTGGCTCGAACCAAGCTACCGCGCACGAGCGACGGCCCGCGGTTTTCAGGGCAGGACGGCGGGGGCCAAATCGTGCGTCGCGCACCCGATCGTCTTATGTCTTGGGCCGGTCCAGGTTTAGTAGGTGGATGAGCTGGTCGCGGCTGTTGATGCCGAGTTTGGTGAAGATGCGATAGAGGTGTCCTTCCGCGGTTCGTACCGAGACTAACAAGCGATCGGCGATCTGGCGGTTGGATAGGCCGGCCGCGACGAGCATCGCGATCTCGCGTTCCCGGTCGCTGATGGGCAGCGGCCGGGCCGCGGCCTCGACCGCCGGTGTGCGTAGTTCGCATTGGCTGGCCAGCCCGTATGCCCGGGTCGACGACTCGACTTCCTTGCCACGGTGGCCTGTTCGTGCGTGTTCACGCGCCGCCTGGGCGGCCGCGTCGGCGGCGAGCGCCACCGCACCCAGATCGGCGAACCGAGCTGCCGCACCGTCGAGCACGTCGCCGTCGTGGTTGGCCAGGCCGCGAGCGTGCTCCGCGATCGCCTCCGCCAACGGAGTGTTCAGCGTCGCGGCGAGTTCCTCTAGCCTCGCGCTCTGCGAACGGTCACCGAACCGGACAGCGGTGTGCAGCGCAGACATC
>NZ_JBKQTQ010000170.1:0-40092 GCF_052143115.1 Mycobacterium sp. | reverse complement strand
TAGCTAGCTGTAATGACCTGACAGGTTAGGTACGCGAGTGGCGGGTGGTTGGCCGCCGAGTGCGGTGTGGCCGCGGTGATGATTGTAGGTGTGTAGCCAGATCGGGAATTGCTCGCAGCGTTCGGTGTCGCTGCGGTAGAGCCGGGCGTAGGCCCATTCGTCGGCCAACGTGCGGTGGAACCTCTCCACTTTGCCGTTTGTCTGTGGCCGGTATGGTCTGGTCCGCCGGTGTTCGACGACGCCCAAAGCTTCAGCGAATGCTCCTGAGCGGTAGCAGGATCCGTTGTCGGTTAACACATTTCGCACTGTGATGCCGCATTCAGCGAACCACGCGTTAGCGCGTAACCAGAACGCGGCGGCAGTGTCTTTGCGTTGGTCGGTCAACAGTTCGCTGTAGGCCAGCCGGGAGTGTCCATCAACAGCGGTGTGCAAGAAGTGGTGGCCGTGCAGCGGGTAATGACGCTTGCTCTTGACCCCGCTGCTTTTGTCGGCGCGCGAGTTATGGTTGCCCGTGGTGCGGCCCAGCATTCGCCAGCCACCGCCGGCTGGGATCTTGCCGAGCTTTTTGATGTCGACATGGACCATGTCCCCGCACCGGGCGGGCTCCATACGGCGGATGACTCGTCCGGTGGGGCGGTCCAGCCAGCGCAGTTGGGCCATTCCGTATCGGGTTAACACCCGATGCACGGTGGAGGGATGCAGTCCCAGCAGGTAGCCGATTCGGGCTGGCCCCCAACGGCGCAAGACACGGACTTTGATGATGCGCCGCTCCGTGCGTGTCGGCGTCTGACCTGGGCTGCGATGCGGCCGCGAGCTGCAATCGGCCATCCCCGCGTCTCCCAGCGTTCGATACCGGGCAGCCCAGCGGGCCGCCGTGGTCACCGAAACCTGGAACCGCTCAGCGGGTCTGCGCAGCGACCAACCATCTTCGACGACACATCGAGCCAGCCTCAGACGACCGGTTTCTGACAACGGGGCATTACGGTGGACCATGAAGACCTCCAGTCTGAGTGCGTTTCCTAGACAGCTCGCACTTCACTCGGAGGTCTTCGTCATGTCACCACGCCACGCCGTCACCAACGTCCGTGGTCATTACAGCTAGCGATGTATCACATCGTCGTAGCGCTTGCGGTCGTCGCACACTTCGCTTTCCTTTGCTACCTGGTCGTCGGCGGGTTCGTCGCGTTGCGTTGGCGTCGTACCATCTGGCTGCACGTACCGGCGGTGCTGTGGGGGATCGCGATCACCACCGCGCACCTCGACTGTCCGTTGACCTGGTTGGAGCGTTGGAGCCGTGCGGAAGCAGGGATGCCGCCGCTACCACCGGACGGCTTCATCGCCCACTACATCACCGGCGTGCTCTACCCCGCCAGCTGGGCCGGCATCGTGCCGGTTGCGACGTTTGCGCTGATAGCGGTGTCCTGGGCGCTGTATGGGTGGCGTGGTTGGCGCCGCGGCGAAGCGACGCATCCGGTCGAGCGACCACTCAGCGCCAGCGACGAGCTTTGACCCCTCCGCGGGCGGCGAGTTCGGTGCCGCGCTCGCGGGCCGTTTCGGCCAGTTCGGTACCGCGTTCGCGGGCCGTTTCGGCCAGTTCGGTACCGCGTTCCCGCGCGGTCTCAGCCAGCTCGGTCCCGCGTTCCCGCACCGTGTCCGCCAGCTGGGCCCCGCGCTTACGTGCGCGCTTGCGTGCGGCGTCCACGTAGGGTGCACTCTTTTCGCCAGCCGTGCTGGCCAGTTCGACGCCGCGTTTGCGGGCGGCCTCCACCAGCGGTTCGCTCTTTTCCACGGCCGTGCTGGCCAGTTCGCGGCCGCGCTCGGCTCCCACTTGCAGGCCGTGCGCGATTCTTTCGGCGAATTCAGAGTCGAGCACGGAGCCGTCGGACCCGTCCAGCGGCAGTGCATGGGCGACCGCCTCCGAGATCCGGCCTGCCGCTTGCCGACCACGCCATCCCAATGACGGCTTGCCAGCTGTGTCAGCAGACGCGATGATCAGCCCGCCCAGCAGGCTCAGGTCGGTGAGTAGGTCGCGACGTTTCTGCGCTTTACGTTCTGGGTCGTCCTCATTCCAAAACAGGTGTGCGCCAAGGCTGCCCGGTACCACAGTGAAAGCCAGCGCCGCTGAGGCGATCCGCGGCAACTTTCCGGTGGCGAGCAAGAGGCCACCCCCGACTTGGACAGCGGCGTTTATCCGTGCCGCGGTCTCGGGATCCGACGGAATCTTGCCGCCGATGGGTTCTGGCAGGGTCCGTAGTGCCGCCACGGTGGGCTCCGCCGCATCGACGGTGACCTTGGGATTTCGCAATGTCTCGACACCCTGGCCGATGAATACCGCGGACAACAAAGGACGAGCGATTCTGCGGATCAACATGACAGCTGTGTTCCCGGGTTGGCAGGAGTGCAAACCGGCCTGCAAACCGGCGGTCACTGGGTCGGTGGCGGTGCTGAATGGCGCACCCACAGCGGAAACGCCACCCAGAAAGAGAGCTGAGCCGTCACCGCGGAAACCCCGGCAATGGCGCCTGCCGTCGCGCCGGCCACCGCGCCGAAAATGATCACGCTTACCCCGGTAAGAGCCACACCCATCAGCAATAGCCCGGCGTAAGCGAACCGATCCGCTGCGGAGACCAAGAACTGGATGCGATGCTGACGAAACAACAAGCGGTGCATCCCGACTGGAGCTTCCAACAGCACATAGACCACCCGCATCGTCGTGTCCAGCACGTCAAACCGCTGCTGGAACGGCAGCGTCAACAAGAAGCCGGTCAGCAGTTGGACGCCGGTCTGAACCACACGCAACTCTTGCAGCAGGCTGATCCAATTCCGGTCTAATCGTTGGGCTTCAGTCTCGGAGCGCGACGCGGTATCCCAGCCTTGGTCGCGTTCAGGGTGATCGACGACGTCCATGGGCGTGATCATGCCAGCCGGCAGCCATTGTGACCGCCAGTTATTGCATCGGCCGCCCTAACAGCAGTCGCGCCGAGGTTTCCAGCCGGTCGGCGATCTGCGTATAGGAGGCATATCCCATACCTGCGCGGACCAGGGCTCCCGCGTAAAGGAGCTCCAGCAATTCGACGATGTCGGGAGTACAGTCCGGGCCCAGGGCAGTGACCAGACGTTGATGGATTTCGCGGCCAATGCGCAGCCGCAGATGCTTGACCTCAGGATCCTTACCCAGCAACGCGTTGGTCACTGCGCCGGCGAGTTCGGGTTCATCGGCCACCAACAGGGCGATGTGGCGCAGGACCGTGATCACGCGGACGATCGGGTCCGGCGAGTCGGTAGCGGGAACCGGGCTGGACGCCAACCGCCGCCAGAAAACTTCGGCAACGAGGTGTTCCTTCGAGGAGAAGTATGTGTAGGCTGTCGCCGCGCCGACGCCAGCCTCGGCGGCGACCATGCGAATCGTCAAGCCGGAAAAGCCTTCTCGGTTAAGTACCTCCACGGCGGCATGGCCCAGCCGGTCAACGGTGTCGGCTTGCTTAGCAGTCAACCGCCGTCTGGTCGATTCCCGAGCTACCGGGTTGGACACGTGTCCGGACACTACTACAACGTGGTATGTGCGGCAACCGTGGATGTGCTGTGCGGAACTGCCTAACGTGGCGACTGTTACGGTTCAGGTGATGACGTTCTCTCCGGATCCGACCACTGCCGGCGAGCGGACCGTTCATCTATTCGAACTGGCCGATCGGGTCACCGGATTCATGCCCGCCGACGAGGGCCGGGCGCTCTATGACGCGGCGCTGAGCTACTTCGATCACGGTGTGGGCGTAGAGATTGGCACGTATTGCGGCAAGTCCACCGTGCTGTTGGGTGCGGCGGCGCTCGCCCGCGGCAGTGTTCTCTACACCGTCGACCATCACCACGGTTCCGAAGAGCACCAGCCCGGGTGGGAGTACCACGACACATCGTTGGTCGACGAAGCCACCGGACGTTTCGACACCTTGCCGGCCTTGCGGCGCACGCTCGACGACGCCGGCCTCGACGACAACGTCGTGGCGGTGGTGGGCAAATCGACCGTGGTGGCCAGCGGTTGGCGTACGCCGTTGCAGCTGTTGTTCATCGACGGTGGCCACAGCGAAGCCGCGGCCCATCAAGACTTCGACGGATGGGCGAAGTGGGTGAGTCCCGGAGGCGCACTGATCATCCACGACGTCTTCCCCGACCCGCGTGACGGCGGCCAGGCGCCCTATCAGATCTATTGCCGCGCCGTGCACAGCGGCGCGTTCGTGGAGCGATCCGTCACCGGGTCAATGCGCCTGCTGGAGCGGGTATCCGGAGAGGCCGGGGTCGTTGCGCCCGGCGACGATGCGAGCCAAGATGGTGTGGGGGTCCCCCCGCTTGCGGGGGAGAGCCGGGCAATCAGCCCTAGCGATCCGATGGGCTGACCACACACTCGCAGTCGTAATCGCCTTCCAGCCCGCGCGGCAGATCGGTGCCACGGAAGATGCCGTTGCCGGCGGTAGTGCAGGAGAGCGCGTCGGCGGCGAGAATCGCGGCGGCGCCGGTCCAGGTGGTTCGCTCTACGGGCCAGCGCTTTCCGTCGCTGAACACCAATCCGGTCCAATAGGAGCCGTCGTCCTCACGCAAGTGCTGCATGGCCGCAAACTGCCGCAGCGCCGCCTGCCGATTGCCCATGGCATCGAGTGCCAGCACCAACTCGCACGTCTCCGCGCCGGTCACCCACGGCCGGTCGTCGACGCACCGGATGCCCAGGCCGTCGACAACGAAATCGCCCCACCGGTCGGCGATTCGGGCGGTCGCGGCGGGACCGCGAAGCGCACCACCGAGGATCGGGTAGTACCAGTCCATCGAGTGGTGCGGCTTCTCGGTGAACGCCGACGGGTGGGCAGTGATCGCATGGCCCAGCCGGCCGAGCGCGAGCTCCCATTCCGGTTGCGGCTCCTCGACATAATTGGCCAGGGCCAGTGCACAGCGAATGCTGTGGAAGATACTGGCGCACGCGGTCAGCAGCGCCTCCATGACCGGTCCAGAAGGACCACGCGCCCAACAAATTTCGCCGCCTTCGAGCTGCAACTCCAACACGAAATCGATCGCGGCCCGCACCGTCGGCCACATCGCGATGGCAAAGGCGTGATCACCGGTGATCAGTACGTGGTGCCAGACTCCGACCGCGACATAAGCGCAGAAGTTGCTGTCGCTGTTGGCATCCTCGATGACGCCGGCGCGAAATTGGATCGGCCAGGAGCCATCCGCACGCTGCTGGCGCCGACACCAGTCGAAAGCATGTCGTGCCGGGTCAAACAGGCCCGCAGCGGTGAGCGCCATCGCGCATTCCACATGGTCCCAAGGATCGGTGTGCCCGCCGTCCGACCACGGGATCGCCCCGGACGGCTCTTGGACCGCGGCAATCGATTCCGCCGTCCGTCGGCACTGTGCAGCAGAGAAGACGCCAGCGACGCCCGGTGCCTTATACCAGTTCAACGGCCGGTACCGGTTTCTCGAAGTACAACGCGACACTCTTGCCGATCAGCGGGTTGAGTGTTGATTCGGCCAGCCGGGTAAACCGGGGCCGCTGCATCATGTCCCAAACCAACATCTTGTGATAGGCAGCGACAGCAGGATGCTCTGAATTGTTCACGCCTACTAAGCATTTCAGCCACCAAAATGGCGCGTGCAGAGCATGTGCGTGGTGGGCGTGAGTAAACGTCATTCCGCGCCCGGCGATCTTGGCGCGCAGCCGGTTTGCCCGGTAGATGCGGATGTGGCCGCCCTCGTTGCTGTGGTAGTCGTCGGAGAGTAGCCAGCACAATCGTTCGGGTAACCATCTGGGTACGGTGACGGCCAGCCTGCCGCCGACCTTGAGCACGCGAATCAGCTCGTCGATCGCGTTGTTGTCGGCCGGGACGTGCTCCAGGATCTCCGAAGCGATCACGCAATCGAAGGTTCGATCGGGGTAGGGCAATGCCAGCGCGTCACCGACGACGGTCTCGGCTCGAGCTGCCGGCGGCACCTCACCAGAATCGGCCATGGCGCGAAACATGGTGTCGACGTTGGTGAGCTCGGTCGCGTCCTGATCGAACGCGACCACATCGGCACCCCGGCGATAAGCCTCGAAGCTGTGCCGGCCCGCTCCGCATCCCACGTCGATGACCTTGGTGCCCTGACCGATACCGAGGTGGTCGAAGTCGACCGTCAGCACGGCTCGCCCACTGCTTGTGCCGAATCCCGAACCGACAGCTGCCGGCTGATCGCGCGTTCGTAGACCCGGGCGGTCTGCGCAGCGACCGATTCCCAGCTGTATACCTCGACGGCCCGGCGGCGACCGGCGATGCCGAGTCGGTGTAATTGGTCGGGGGAGACCAGCAGCTCGGCCAACACCCGGATCAGCTCGGCGGCGTCGCCCGGCCGCACCAGCCTGGCGCACTCGTCGTCGGGTCCGAGCACCTCGGGTAGTGCGCCGGCACGGCTGGCGACAATTGGCGTGCCGCTGGCCATCGCCTCGACTGCGGGAAGTGAAAAGCCTTCGTAAAGTGAAGGGATACAGGCGATTTCAGCGGAAGCAAACAATTGTGCCAACGCGGCGTCGGAGAGTCCGCTGGAGATGTGGACGATATCGGAGATGCCGAGTTCGGCGATCAGCTTTTCGGTGGGACCGTTGGGTTCGAGCTTGGCCACAAGCTGCAGTTCCAGGTCGT
Organism: Mycobacterium sp.; assembly: GCF_052143115.1. Taxonomy (GTDB): domain Bacteria; phylum Actinomycetota; class Actinomycetes; order Mycobacteriales; family Mycobacteriaceae; genus Mycobacterium. Next base: position 33,433 of record NZ_JBKQTQ010000170.1, on the reverse strand, counting down.
GTTCGGTCCGGAGCTTGGCCACCGCTTGCAGCAGATGCCCGACGCCCTTGAGCGGTCGGTCGGCGCTGGCGATCGCGATGATGCGACCAGGAATTCGCGGCTGTGTCGATGGTGCGAACAAGTCGGTGTCGACACCCAGCGGCACCACGTGAAGCTGGTCTGGGTGGACGCCGAAGTCCGCGGTGATGTCGGTGGCCGACGACGACGAGACGGTCAGCAAATCCGGAATGCTGCGAGCGACCCGTTCTTGCATCTCCAAAAAGCCATACCACCTGCGTACCAGCGGTTTACGCCACCATCGTGCCGCAGCGAGATCCAGTACCCGGTCACGTGTGATCGGATGGTGTACGGTCGCCACCACCGGCAGGCCGGTCGCCGCGATTTTGAGCAGGCCTACGCCCAGGCTCTGATTGTCGTGCACCACATCGAAGTCGCGCCGCCGTCCGGCGAGCAAGCGGGCGGCACGCAGACTGAAGGTCCGCGGCTCCGGGAAGCCGGCGGTCCACACGGCGGCCAGCTCGCGCAGATCGATGCGGTCGCGGATTTCACGGGGGTGCGGGATACGGAAGGGGTCGGGTTCCCGATACATGTCGAGGCTGGGTACCTCGGTCAGCACCACCTGGGGGTCGAGACCTTGGGGATAGGGCTGGCCAGAGAACACCTCGACGTGGTGTCCCAGTTCGACGAGGCCGCGGCTGAGGTGCCGCACGTAAACCCCTTGGCCGCCGCAGTGCGGCTTGCTGCGATAGGACAGCAGCGCAATCCGCATAGTCACGCCCATTCCGGTCTGGTGGTGCCAACAGGTGTCACGGGAAAGCGTTCAAACGGGACGTCGGCGAACTGCCTGGACACGTGTCTGGACTATAGTTTGACTATCTAGGTGATGCAACGCACACCGGCTTGACGTTGATTTGGCCGATCCTACCGAGGCGAACGGCTGCGCTGACGCGGGCGCTGCACCGTGACGCAGATCAAACGCGATTTGTGACGCACGTCATTGCGGAAGTCGCCGATGTTAGGGCAGCCTAACCTTCCACTGTACCCTGAAGCAGCTGGAGTGGCCGATGCCCGACAACTCAACTGGCCTGGAATTCGCCTACGACCTGACCCTAGACGAAGTGCGGCGGCGCACCGCCGTGCTGGAGGCCATCGGTGCGGACTGGGATCCGATTCGCGCGCTGGCCGAAGAGGAGCAGGCATACGCCATGCTCTACTCGAATCTCGATGCCGAGCAGCAGCGTGTCTACGACAACCTGGTCAGCGCAGGGGTGTTGCCGGAGCGGGCGGCGGATCATGCTTCCGATTGACCCGGACGCGGACAAGAGCCGTCGCGCCTGGCTGGCCTGCCCGCGCTGCGATCATGGCGCCGCGTGTGGCGATTGCCGCAGTGGCCGCAACTGCCATAACCATTGGCAATACCTGCTGAGCAACAGTGCGGCGGTCGTGCATCTGCAGTGCCCAACCTGCGCGCACCTGTGGTCACTGGACACCAGCGCAGCGCGTCTCGGCCACCGCCACGCCGCATAAGGTTCGCACCCACCGGCGATACGGTGGGTGTCATGCGCGCGTTGATCGTCGTCGACGTACAGAATGACTTTTGCGAGGGCGGCGCGCTGCCCGTGACCGGCGGCGCCGCCTTGGCGGGCGCAATCAGTGGCTATCTGACTGCCGGCGCCGACTACCGCCACGTGGTGGCCACCCAGGATTTCCATATCGATCCCGGTGATCATTTCTCCGACCGGCCCGATTACTCGTCATCGTGGCCGCCGCATTGCCTCGCCGGGAGCGCCGGCGCGCAATTTCATCCCGATCTCGAGACCGACCGGTTCGACGCCGTCTTTCGCAAGGGCGCCTACGACGCGGGTTACAGCGGGTTTGGCGGAGTCGACGAGTCCGGCACACCGCTCGCCGATTGGCTGGCCCAACACGATGTTGACCAGGTCGACGTGGTGGGCATCGCCACCGACCACTGTGTGCGTCGGACCGCCGAGGACGCCGCGCAGGCGGGCTTGGCCACTCGGGTGCTGCTGGATCTGACAGCAGGCGTGAGGGAGGAGTCCACCGCCGCGGCGATCAAAGCCTTGCAATCCTCGGGTGTCGCGATAGTGCCCAGCGCATGACCGGCCGAGCGGAGTCGGCACTGCTGGCGGCGGTGGAGCGATCGCCCGAGGCGGCGGCGGCGCACGACCGCGCGGGTTGGGTGGGGCTGTTCACGGCGGACGGTCGTATCGAAGACCCGGTGGGCTCGCGGCCCCACACGGGACACGCGGAGATCGGCCGCTTCTACGACACCTTCATCGGGCCGCGTGACATAACCTTTGATCGCGATCTCGACGTCGTCCACGGCCCGGCCGTCGTCCGCGATCTTGATCTCGAGGTGGTGATGGGTTCGGCGGTCACCATGGCCATTCCGGCGTTTCTGCGATACGACCTGCGCGAGGTCAACGGCGAATGGAAGATCGCGACGCTCCGCGCTTACTGGGAGCTGCCGAGCATGATGCTGCAATTCCTGCGTAACGGCGCATCCGCCATGCCGGCCACCATCCAACTGTCGCAAGGGCTCATCCGCAATCAGCGGTTGCGCGGCACTGCTGGTTTCGCAGCCGGCTTTCGTCGCGTCGGTTCCCGCCGCAAGCAGTTGGTGGAAAGCTTCGTGAACGCGGTTGGCAGAGGAGATCGGCTTGCCGCGCAGCGAGCGCTGTCATCCGATGCCACAATGACTTTCGGCGACGACGATGTCGCAGACATCGCCGACCTTGTGGCGCTGTGCCCCGGCGCCCGCGCGCCCAAGCTCATCGCCGCGGGCTCCACCGTCACCGCTTCGATCACGTCGACGCAGGGACGTGGCGTCATGTTCGCCGACGTTGCCCGGCGCCGCAATGAAATCCGCCGGATCCGCTACTTCGCGGACTGGCCGAACCGGGCTATGCCTTCGTGATGGTGAACTGGCCCACTTGGCTGATGCCGCGTCGGAAAAAGTCCGAGCATCCGGTCAAATAGTGCATATAGCGCTCGTACACCTCGACCGACGTCGCGGCGACAGCCTCTTCGCGATGGGCCTTCAATTCGAGTGCCCACGTGTCGAGAGTCCGGACGTAGTGCTCGTCCAAGTATTGAGTGTCCGTCACCGACAACCCTGCGCTCGCGGATAAATTGACGATGTCCTCATCGCTCGGCACTCCACCACCCGGGAAAATCTCCTTCGCGATGAACCGCATGAACTTCATGTCGGTGATGGTGATCGGTATGCCCATCTCCGGCCAGCGCTTCAAGGGGTGACCACAGATCGTCTGCAATACCATCCGGCCGCCGCTGGGCAGCGAGCGAAACACCGTCTCAAAAAATGCAGCGTATCGCTCCTTCGGGAACGCCTCGAACGCCTCGATGCTGACGATGCGGTCGACGGGCTCGTCGAATTGCTCCCAGCCGCGCAGGAACACTCTGCACGAACGATCGGTGTCGATCTCTTCGAAGAGGCGCTGGCAGCAGATTGCCTGGTTCTCACTCAGCGTCAGGCCGATGACGTTGACGTCGTAGTTCTCGATCGCGCGCTTCATCAGCGCGCCCCAACCGCAACCTATGTCGAGCAGGGTCATGCCGGGTTGCAAGTCGAGCTTGCCGAGCGCGAGATCGAGCTTGGCCATCTGCGCTTCTGCAAGCGTCATGTCGTCGCGCCGATAGAACGCGCAGCTGTACGTCCGCGATGGATCCTGGAACACACCGAAGAAATCATCGGAGAGGTCGTAGTGCGCCTGAACTTCCTCGAAAAGGGGCCGCATCGCCGCCGAGCCGCTCTTAGCATCCGCCATCGCAATTGCCCTCTTCCTCACGAAATTGCTCAGCGTTATTTGACCATAGTCCAACGTCTCAGGTCATCTCGGCGAACGGACCCGGCGTCATATTCGCCGACGTCGCCAGGCATTGCAACAAAAATCCGCCGCATCCGCTACTTTGCCGCCAGCAGCCGATGAAATACAACACCAGGCCGGTGGCGGCTGCGATCCCGATCACCGGCAAGCCAAGACCGACAAGAAGCCCGAGAGCTCCGGCGAGTTTCAGAGTGCCCAGCGTTGGTAGCCACGAACGCGGCACGTGCACCTTGGCCGAGTTCGCCAACACGAAGCCGGCGGGGATGAAGTCAGCTATCCCCACTGCTGCGTTGATGATCGCGGTGATCACCGTGATAACAACGTATAGGCTCATGACGTTGGTCTCCTTCTTTACCGGGAGCGTTCGTCGGACGTGGTCATCTCCTTGACGGTTTTCGCCTGGGAAAGGTGACCATGAGAACGATCGAAGATCTCGCCCAGCGGTTCGACAGCGATCGGCGGCACCTGAAGTCGGTGGCGTTCCACTTGCTCGGCTCGGTGGCTGACGCCGAGGACGCGGTGCAGTCCGCCTGGCTGAAAGCCAGTCGCGCGGATCACGGCATGATCGAGAACCTGACGGGCTGGTTCACGACGATCACCGCCCGCGAGGCCGTCGACCAGTTACGGGCTCGCAAACGGCGAGCAGAGCAGCCGCTCGGGGGCCTCGATCAGCTCGAGCCCGCCGCAGTGGCCACATCCGCGGGTGCGGACGAAGATGCCCTGCTCACCGATCCGGTCAGCCGGGCACTGCTGGTGGTCCTTGACCGGCTGTCGCCGGCACAACGTGTCGCCTTTGTCCTGCACGACGTGTTTGCGCTGCCCTTCGACACGATCGGCGAATTGTTGAGTCGATCGCCGGAGGCCGCCAAGAAGCTGGCAAGCCGGGCCCGCCGTCGACTCCACGCCGGTGGGTCTGCGGAGCCCACGCGGACCGCTGAACACCTCAAAATCGTCGAAGCATTCCTGGACGCGTCGGGCGGCGGTGATATTCGGATGCTGCTGGATCTGCTGGCTCCCGAGGTGGTACGCAAGGTGGACGGCGACCTGGTGCCAGACGATGTGCCGACCGAGCTTCGCGGCGCCAAGGAGGTCGCCGAGGAAACCCGACGGTTCGCTTTGCGCGCACGGGCCGGAGTCGTAGTGCTCGTCAACGGCGTCCCCGGTATTGCCATCGCGCCAGCGGGGCACGTGGAGGCGTTGCTGCAGATCGGCATTGACGAGGGCCGCATACACACCATCGACATCGTCGGCGATGCTGATCGATTGACAAGTGCGGTCCTCACGCTGCCACAGTGACGACACCCAGGAACACTACGAAAGAACCACCCAACGCTCACTAGCCGGAGATACGCCACGAAGAACAGCCTCATCTGCGATAAGTCCATTAGTCGGCGGACGCTGTTACGGGGCGCCGGCGCGCTTGGCGCTGCGTCGCTGGCGCTGTGGCCGACCGGCTGTGGTTCTGACGACGACGCACTGACGTTCTTCTTCGCCGCCAACCCTGAAGAGGCGGATGCCCGGCTGCGGGTTGTCGACGCCTTTCAGCGCAGGCATCCCGACATCAAGGTTCGGGCGCTGTTGTCCGGACCGGACCCCCTGCAGCACATGTCGATCTATTGCGCGGGCGGGAAATGTCCCGACGTGCTGATGGCGTGGGACTTGACCTACGCCGGATTGGCCCAACGGGGTGTGCTGATGGACCTCAACACCCTGTTGGCCCACGATAAGGCTTTCGCAGCCGAGTTGAGGACTAACAGCATCTCACCGCTATACGAGACGTTCACGTTCGACGGCGGGCAGTATGCCTTTCCCGAGCAGTGGTCCGGAAACTTCTTGTTCTACAACAAGCAGTTGTTCGACGACGCGGGGGTGCGCCCGCCGCCCGGGCGATGGGAGCAGCCCTGGAGTTTCAGTGAGTTCCTCGACACTGCCAAGGCGCTCACCAAACGCGGCCGATCGGGGAGAGTCAGCCAATGGGGATACGTCGACAGCTGGGTCGCGTCGTACTCCGCCGGGCTATTCGGCATGAACAACGGAGTCCCATGGTCGACCCCTCGGCTGAACCCGACGCATTTCAATTTCGATAACGACGTGTTCCTGGAAGGCGTCCAGTTCTACGCCGACCTGGCCAACAAACACAAAGTCGCCCCCACCGCGTCGGAGACGCAGTCGATGTCCACGATGGATCTTTTCTCCTCGGGCCGGGCCGCGATGGCGCAAGGTGGACATTGGCGATATCAAACGGTTGACCGGGCCAAAGGCCTCGATTTCGATGTCACCGTGCTGCCGACCGGTCCGAACGGGCGCGCCGCGCGCTCGAACATCGGCACAACGGGGCTCGCCATTGCCGCGAGCAGTCGCCGCAAGCAGCAGGCGTGGGAGTTCGTGAAGTTCGCCACCGGCCCGGTCGGACAGGAAGTGATTGGTGAAACGGGACTGTTCGTTCCGGCGCTGCGGTCCGCGATCGAGTCGGCCGGATTCGCCAAGGCCCACAGCAGGATCGGCAATCTCGCCGTGCTGACCGGCGGGCCTGCCCATTCCGAGGGCATGCCTATCACCCCGGAGTGGACAAAGATCGTCGCATTGATGGACCGCAACATCGGCTCCGTTCTGCGTGGCTCACGGCCGGCGACATCGTTGGCGGGCGGATTGTCACACGCGGTCGACGAGGTGCTTCGTAACGAATGACCCCGATCGATGAATCTGCCGCCGCGGTGACCCGGCGTCGCCGGTTTTCCAAAGGACGCGCCCGAGCCGGGCGGATGTTCGTCGCACCCAACATGGCAGCGGTCGCCGTATTCATGCTGTTCCCGCTCGGATTTTCGCTCTACATGAGCTTGCAGAAGTGGGATCTGTTCAGACCCGCCAAGTTTGTCGGTCTAGCCAACTACCGAAGTCTCTTTGGCGGCGATCCACTGTTCGTGATCGCGTTGCGCAACACGGTGGTTTACACCGTCGGGACCGTCGTCCCCACGATCCTCATCAGTCTCGCCGTGGCCGGTGTACTCAACCGGAAAATCAAGGGAATCAGTATCTTTAGGACGGTTATCTTTCTGCCCCTGGCCGTATCGTCGGTGGTGATGGCCGTCGTCTGGCAGTTCGTCTTCAACACAAACAACGGTCTGCTCAACATCATGCTGGGCTGGATCGGTATCGGCCCAATTCCATGGCTGGTTGACCCAAAATGGGCCATGAGCGCGTTGTGCATGGTCAGCGTGTGGCGAAGCGTGCCATTCGCGACCGTGATCCTGCTCGCTGCCATGCAGGGTGTACCGGACAACCTCTATGAGGCGGCAAGACTCGACGGTGCAGGAGAACTACGGCAGTTTGTCTCGATCACCGTGCCGCTGATTCGCAGCGCCGTTTCTTTCGTGGTGGTCATCTCGATCATCCACGCATTTCAGGCGTTTGACCTCGTCTATGTGCTCACTGGACGCAACGGTGGACCGGAGACCGCGACGTATGTCCTTGGCATCATGCTGTTCCAGCACGCCTTTGCCTTCTTGGAGTTCGGATATGCGTCCGCTTTGGCGTGGGTAATGTTCGCCATCCTGCTGGTATTGACCGTGCTGCAGTTACGGCTCGGGCGACGTCGGGCCGCGTTGGAGGAACGATCGTGGGCCTAGCCGAGCGAGTGATCAAGCCCAGCATTGTCCGTGCCGTCGTGGTGTATACCGCGCTGACCGGTATCGCCTGCTGCGCACTTTTCCCGATCCTTTGGGCGGTATCGGGATCCCTGAAAGATGAGGGTGAGGTAACCACGCCGACGCTGTTTCCGTCACATCCACAGTGGTCGAACTACCGTGAGGTGTTCGCTGTGATGCCCTATTGGCGAATGTTTTTCAACTCTGTGCTGTATGCCGGGTGCGTCAGCGTCGGCCAGGTGTTCTTTTGCTCACTTGCCGGATATGCGTTTGCACGGCTGCGGTTTCGGGGCCGTGACACGTTGTTCGTCCTATATCTTGCCACGCTGATGGTTCCGCTGACGGTTACCGTGATCCCGCAGTTCATTCTGATGCGCATCGCCGGGCTGACCGACACACCGTGGGCGATGATCGTGCCTGGATTGTTCGGCAGTGCGTTCGGCACCTACCTCATGCGCCAGTTTTTCCGGACCTTGCCGGCAGAGCTCGAGGAAGCGGCGATCCTCGACGGCTGCTCGCCATGGCAGATCTATTGGCGCATCCTGCTTCCGCATGCAAAGCCGGCGGTGATGGTGCTGGCGGTACTCACCTGGGTGAACGTGTGGAACGATTTCCTGTGGCCGCTGTTGATGATTCAGCGTCGAAGCATCGCCACGCTCACTCTTGGTTTGGTACGGATGCAGGGCGAATACGTTGCCAGATGGCCTGTGCTGATGGCCGCATCCATACTCATCCTGGTGCCGCTGCTTCTGGTCTACATAGTTGCGCAGCGCGCTTTCATCCGTGGCATCGCGGTCACCGGGCTTGGCGGGTGAAACTTTCATGGCATCGGTAATTTTCGAGCAAGCCACACGGCACTACCGCGGCACGGCGCGACCCGCAGTCGATCATCTGGATCTGAGCGTCGATGACGGCGAATTCGTGGTGCTGGTCGGTCCGTCCGGATGCGGCAAAACCACGTCGCTGCGGATGATCGCCGGGTTGGAGATGGTGGATTCCGGCACTATCCGTATCGGCACGCGAGACGTCACCTACGACGACCCCAAAGACCGGGATGTGGCCATGGTCTTCCAGAACTATGCCTTGTACCCGCATATGACCGTGGCGCAGAACATGGGGTTCGCGTTGAAGATCGATCGAATCACGAAAGTCGAGATCCGCGAACGGATTTTGGACGCGGCGCGGCTACTCGACTTGGAGCCGTACCTGGGTCGCAAGCCCAAGGATCTGTCCGGTGGACAACGCCAGCGGGTGGCGATGGGGCGCGCGATAGTGCGGCGACCGCAAGTGTTTTTGATGGACGAACCGCTGTCCAACCTGGACGCGAAACTGCGGGTGCAGACCCGCAATCAGATCGCCGGATTGCAGCGGCGACTGGGCACCACAACCATCTACGTCACCCACGACCAGGTCGAGGCGATGACGATGGGCGACCGCGTCGCGGTCTTGCGTGATGGTGTGCTGCAACAGTGCGCAGCGCCCAGGGAGCTCTACCGAAGTCCGGTCAACATGTTTGTCGCGGAGTTCATCGGCTCGCCTGCGATGAACCTTTTCACCCTTCCCGTCATCAACCACTGCCTTTCATTGGGTGATTGGCCGATCCAACTGCCGCGCGAGATCACCGATACCACAGGAGAAATCGTCGTCGGCATCCGCCCTGAACATTTCGAAATCGGCTCCAGCGGGGTCGAAATGCAGATCGACGTTGTCGAAGAACTCGGCGCGGACGCCTACCTGTATGGCCGAGTCGCAAGGCCCGACAACACATTCGGCCAGGCAATCGTCGCGCGCACCGACGGCCACGACCCGCCGCCGCGGGCCAGCCGCGTGCGCCTGCATCCACACCCGGAACATCTGCATTTCTTCGGCGTCGACGGTCGCCGGTTGCCCTAAGCGGAGGGAAGTGGAACGTCCGTTCGGCGACGATGCGGGACGCAACGCGTCCCGAGGAGGAGCCGAACAATCAGTCTGTGCCGAATGTCTCGTCGAGCCAATCGTAGACGCGCGCAAAGGCCAGCCGGTGGGCGCCGACCTGACAGTGGGCGCCGGCTCCCTCAGCCTCGGTGAACCGAATCATTGCCTTCGGACACGCGAGGCGCTCGTAGAGTGCCTCAGGCTGGCCCTTGAAGAACATGTCGCCTTCGGCATCCAGGACTAGCGTCGGACACGAAATCGCTTCGGCGACACCGTCGCGCAAGTGGTACTTGAGGATCTCGGCAAGAACGGCGCGTGGGGTGGATACGCCAAATACAAACATCCCGTGCTCGATCTCCCAGGCGGCCGTTGTCGAGGTCTTGACGTATTCGGCGAGCAACCGATCCATCTCCGGAGCCTCGTCAGCGGTGAGCGCGGCCACGGCGGCTTCCAGCTGGTCGGACGGAAAGATTGCCAGCACGGCCGCGCCGAAATCGTAGAGACCGTCGTTGGAGATGAGCGCGGAGATCCGCTTCTCGAATGCAGTCGCCCGGTCGGTGAATGGATCGGCGTGCAGGGCGACTCACATTGGGCCTCAGACGGAGTCGCCGTCGGCACGGCCACGCTTTTCGACCAGGCCGGTGCGTTCGGAACTGGCATGACAACCGCCGTCAGCAATCCGGTGGCTCAAATCGATTTCACCAACGACCCGTTCCCGCTGCGGATCGCGTAGTCCTTAAGGCTGTGAGGTGCCCCGCGAAACGCCGGGAGTGAACGTGACCGGCAGCTCGCCCAGCCCGGTCATGCTCGGGTTGCCGAGGTATTCGTGGACACCGCCGAGGTCGACCTGGTAATCGGGAATTCGGTCGAGAACCGCCCTCACCATCACCTCGGACATCAGGCGGGCGAGATGAGATCCGATACAACGATGCGGTCCGAGTCCGAATGCGACGTGGCGGTTGGGCGCACGGTCCAGCACGATTTGGTCGGGTCGCTCGAATTGCTGTTCATCGTGATTGGCGGCCAGCCAGCTGATGATGACCCGGTCATTGCGCCGAAGGCGCTGCCCGCCAAGGACGACGTCGCGAGTCACAGTGCGGCTCAGTTGCTGGTTGACCGAGAAGTAGCGCAGAAATTCATCTGTCGCTGTGCGGTGCAGCTCGGGGTGCTCGATGAGCTGTCGCCGCAACTCGTGATGGGTGCCGAGGTGCAGCAGGGTCAGCGCGGTCTGTGATGTCGTGGTGTCGACGCCGCCGGCGATGAGGTTCCACAGAATGTTGAGCAGCTGTGCGTCGTCGAGCCGCTTGCCGTCGAATTCGAATTGAATGAGGAAGCTGGTCAAGTCGTCGCGGGCCTCGGCTCTTCTGACCGCAGCGAACTCCAGAACGCCCTCCATCATGGCGGGGACTTGGGCGATGGCTTTGGCGTACTCGGGGCTGTCCTGCGGGATGGCCATGACGGAGTGGAAGAGGTTGGCGTAAAGGTGCCAATTCTCGTAGGGCAGACCCATCAACTTCATGGTGAGGATCGCCGGAACCGGACTGGCATAGTCGAGCACGAGGTCCATGCGCCCGTCGCCGATCCGTTGATCGAGGAACCAGTGCGCCCATTGCTCCATGAAAGGGCGCATCTTCTGCACAGCGCCCGGCGAGAAGAATGGCGCCAGGGCGTGCCGTAACGCTTGGTGGTAAGGACCGTCGACTTCGCCGATGCCCAAGGCCGGTTGGCCTTCGGGACGTGGCACACCCATCTCGCCCTGGTAGTCAACGCCGTCGGCGGCATCTGGCTCGTATTTGTGTGCGAACGTCTCGCCGTCCCGCGCGGTTTGGCTTACCGCGTGGTAGCTGGTGAGGAACCAGAATCCGCCGTAATTCTCATTCCAGGCGACCGGACACTGTTGGCGTAGCTCGGCGTTGATCGCCAATTCGTTGAGGTTGAACTCGTCGCAATGGTGATCGAAATCCACCACCACGTCGGCGTCGACGTCGGGACGCATACCCATCGAACCCTCCAACGCGAGTTTGCGAAATCAGTCTGCGCTATCTTTGCAAGTTTAGTCGTTTCGATATGAGACAGTTCGCCGCCAGTCGAAGAGGCCGGCGCCGGAGGACGCTCGACCGGCTGCAGGAGGCTGTAATGGTCAGTCACCGAATCGTTTTCAACCACGTGGGGCTGTGTGTCACGGATACCACGCGGTCGCGCAGCTTCTACGAGGGCCTGCTCGGATTCGAGTTTTGGTGGGAACTCGATCCGCCCGACGAGGGCACCGACCAACTTCTGCAGCTGGACAAACCGATCGGATTGCATGCGACATATCTCGTCCGGGACGGCTTGGTGCTCGAGCTTCTCGACTATTCGCAGCGCACTGTTCACCTGGGGTCGAATCGTGTCATGGACGAAGCGGGGCTCACCCATCTGTCGCTATCGGTATCCGATCTCGGCGAGGTGTTGGCGACGGTCCACAGTTTTGGCGGATCGGTGGTCGAGGGCACGGTCTCCGAGCAATCGGCGATGATCCGCGACCCGGACGGCCAGTTGCTGGAACTGCTCTCGGATTCCTGGCTCGCGGTCCTGCCACCGCGCCCGTAGTTCGTGGCATGTGGATGAGCATCACCATCGTGGAGATGTCACGATCACTGCATGGTGCCTGCAACTGATCCAGTCCACACCGAACCGGATCCACATATTGTGCTGGGTCTCGTCGGCGACCCGGGAGCGGCTTTTTCCCTGGCCCGTGAGCTCGCCGATGGAGGGCTGGATTCTGAGCTCGACCAGCGGTTACCTGGAGCCCGCTGGTGCATCGAGGTAATGGAGGGCCGGCTGGTCCAGCCGCCGGCCACCGACGCCGAGATAGTGAAGGCCGCGCGGAAAACGTTGCTCGATAAAGGGTGGGACGTGGTGGTTTGTCTGACGGATCTTCCGTTGCACGTTGAACAACGTCTGGTCGTGGCCCACGCTAATCCGGTGCGCAACGTGGCGATTGTGTCGGTGCCCGCGCTGGGTGCAATGGGGGCGCGTCACCGGATTCGCGAGGTGATCGGGCGCCTGCTAGTGCGGCTGATCGGATCTGCTGAGGAGCGCGGTGCCGACGCGCAGCGCGCTGGCCGACGGTCACGACGGGTGACCGTGCAACGGGTGCGTGAACTGGGCAGCGACCCGGCCGATGAAGCCTTTTTCTATACCGCCCGGGTGCTGACCGGCAATCTGACGTTGATCAGCGGGATGGTGGCGGCCAACGAGCCGTGGCGGTTGTCACTGCGACTCTCGCGTGCGCTGACCGGCGCGGTGGCCGCCGGAGTATTCGGGTTAGTGACGGCGGATATCTGGCGGCTCTCCGACGCTTATGGGTGGGACCGGCTCGCCGGTATGGCGCTGGTATCGGTCGGCGCGACCGTCGCGACCCTGATTATCGGGGCCGAGCTTTGGGAGCCGATCGTCAATCGCGCAGTGCGGAAGCAGGTGATTCTGTTCAACGTCGCGACCACCCTCACTGTGTTGATCGGCGTGACCGTGCTGTATGCCGTGCTGTATATGTTGGCGGTGATCGCCGCGTATTGGTTCGTGATGCAGCCGATCTGGCACAAAGAGGTCGGTCATTGGGCTTCGCCTCGCGATTACTTCGAATTAGCTTGGCTGACTTCCTCCTTGGCAATGATCGGTGGCGCCTTGGGTGCGGCGCTGGAATCCGACGAGGCGGTGCGAGCCGCGGCCTACGTCCAGCACTCCGACGAAGAAGACGAGATCGAAGAGACGCCGTGACTCAGACCGCAGTGATGCAGAGCATTTCGTCGAGGCTGGCGGTGCGCGGTCCGGCGGCAGCCGCGCGTCGCGCCAGTTCGGCGATCGGGTCGGGGTCGGTGCCGCGCACACCGCCGGCTTGGTCCAGTCGTGCGGTTTCGAACATCGCTGGGCCGTTTGCGATTACGTCGGTGAGCAGGTAACGGCCAGCATCGGGGGTTCGACGTACCATCTGCTCGGCGGCGCCGCTACCGGTGAGCTTGACCGCATCGGCGAAGTTGATGCCCACCTGGAACACCTGCGGTTCGGTTTCGAGAACCGCGGTCAGCCGGGTGATGAAATTCTCCGGGGCAAAAAACCGCCAGCCTTGGCCCAGATGCAGCCAACCGGTGGATGCGCCTTGGGCGCGGCGCTGGAACCCTAGGTCGTGTTCAGCGCGACGGCGGCGCGGATGAGCGCCTTCAAGGCCTTTTTGTTAATCGTGTCGCCCTCATGGATATCGATGGCACGCCTGGTGTTGCCGTCCAGGCTGGAGTTGAACAGGCCTGACGGGTCATCCAACGACGCGCCTTTGGCGAAGGTCATCTTTACCACGTTCTTGTACGTCTCACCGGTGCAGATCATTCCGGCGTGATACCACACCGGGACGCCTCTCCACTTCCACTCCTCGACCACATCGGGGTCGGCCTCCTTGATCAGCCTTCTGATGTGGGCGAGCGTCTCGCCTCGCCAATCACCCAACTCTTTGATCCTGGCATCGATCAGCTGCGGGGGAGAGTCCCCTCCTTTTTCTGCCTTCGCGCCGCTATTTGCCTTCGTCATGGTTGGTATCGCTTTCTTTTCTGGCCACTTCTTCCGTGTCTCATCCGGTTCATACCAATTGAGCTGATCTCGCGGTCAGCATCGACCCCATCTGGCCGATCCGCCGTGAGGTGCATCAGCCCCTGGCAGCGGCGATTGCATTGCCAGCTAGCGTAGTTCGGCGGACGATGCCTAGGCGCGTAGGGGCGCTTCGCGGTGACGACTCTTAAGAGTTGAAACGGGTCGGCGTCTGTACCGTTGGACCTGTGCGGTGGATCGTCGATGCCATGAACGTGATCGGTAGTCGGCCCGATGGCTGGTGGAGGAACCGCCGAATGGCCATGGTCCGCCTAGTAGAGCAACTCGAGCGATGGTCTTCGGCAGAAGGGCGCCAGGTGACGGTTGTGTTCGAGCGGCCGACGTCGAACCGCTCGTCGGTGATCAAGATTGCGTATGCGCCCAAGGCGGCCGCAAACTCCGCCGATGACGAAATCCTGCGACAGGTCCGCGCTGATGACCAGCCGACGGAGATTACCTTCGTCACATCAGACGTCGCGTTGGCGGACCGGGTTCGGAAGCTGGGCGCGTCCGTGTATCCCGCGGGGGAGTTCCGCAACCTGATCGACGGCGCTTAGGCCCAAGCTCTTTGGTATTCACCGTGTTCGGCCGTTGTCAGCCGGCAGACTGGAGGGTGGCTGAGACGATGGCGGCGAGGTCGTCGCGATCGGACACGTCGAGTTTGATGCAGGCGCGGTAGATGTGGCCTTCCACAGTGCGCACCGAAACCAACAATTTGTTGGCGATTTCGCTGCTGGACAGACCCTCTGCGATCATGGCAGCGATCTCGCGTTCCCGCGGGCTCAGCGGCAGGGGGCGTGCCGCGGATCGGATCGCGGGCGTGATCGCCCCGCCGCAAAGCGCCGCCAGCTGCAGGGTGCGCGCGGCGGATTCGGCGCTGCGGCGGCGCTGGACGGCCTGGTCGTGCAGCGGCACCGCTTGGGCTGCGGCGTCGGCGGCCGACAGGATCAGCCCGGCCTTTTCGAAGTCCACGCTGATCGCGTCGAGTGCTCTGGCGTCAGCCTCGGCGACTGCGGTGGCGTGGCGCAGATACAGTTTGGCCACGGTACCGTCCAGGCGCGGCACGAGGGCTGCCAGCGGCTCGGCGGTGGTGCGGTCCCCGAAGCGGGCGGCGTGATGCAGGGCTTCGGCTTCCAAGGCGTACTGCCCGGCGCGGTGGGCGGCCTGGGCAGCGCGGCGGGCCGCCTCGGCGGCGGTGCGCTCGCCGCCACGGGCCGCCGTTAGCCACGCTTTGGCGATCATCCGTTGCGGTTCGTGCAGCTCGACGTGGCGCCCGGTGTGTTCGGTGGAGTCATCCAGCACCTGTTCGGCCTGGCCGGTTTGGGCCAGCGCGGCGTAGGCGCGGGCCAGCAGTAGCCGAGCCGGAAGCCGCCACGGCAGTGAGGTTTCGGCATTTAGCGCCGCCAGGGCCTGCTCGATGGAGGAGATGGCCTCGGGGAATTTGCCGCGGTAGGTGGCGACCAGGCCGGCCATGCTCTTGGCGATCGCCCAGCCGAGAAACTGTCCCTCCGAGGAGAATTGGGTGTATTCCGCCACCCGCCGGTCGGCCTGGTCCAGCTGGCCGGTGTGGGTCAGCGCCAGCACGTCGCAGTAGCGGACCATGACGCGGATCATGCCGTCGGTGGGTTTTTGTTCGGCACGGCAGCGCGCGGCGATGGGCTCGTATTCGCTGCCGCGCCCGGCGACTGGCAGCGCCAGGCCGGCGGCGAAAGCCGCCAATTCCACAGCCTGTTTGGGGGAGTTGGGGTTGCTCAGCACCGCCTCGGCGGCGGCCAGCCCGGTGTCGAAGCGGTTTTCGTGGACCGCCATGGCCGCTCCGGTCGCTTCGACGATCAGCCGGAGCGCGGGGTGGGTGACCCGTGCGTGCAGCAGGGCCAGGATGTCGTGGGCCTGCTGTATCTGGCCCATCGACCAGAACAGATTCGACAGGCGGGGGATGCCCCACTGCACCAGCTGCAGGTCGTCGAGCTTGTTGGGTTCGAAGCTGGCCAGGATCGCGTCGGCCTCGCCGGGGCGGCCCTGCCAGCGCTTTCACCTAATGCAACTCGCATTGATTTAGCTGGTACCGGTGCGTGCTCGAGAGGTGCGAGTTCTTCCCGATGCGAACGGCTCATCCGAGGGGTTGGCGCCCTGGAACTCCGCGTCAGTGGTCGCGTCGGGCTAGCCGCGCACCGACACGCTGATGGCGGGTCGCGTCCGAGCGGCGGGCGGCGCGGGCGGTTGCGATACATCGTCGCCGACTCTTCCCGCGATCGACCAAAAGCGGCAATATCGCGGTGTGCGGTCTGTGATACTTCCCGCACGGGATACCCGAGCAATTCCAGAGATGCCAAGTAACGGATGCGCTTGTGGGTCGTCGGGCCGAGCGCAACAGCGGAGGTGAAGGTGCGGTGACGGCTCTCCAGAACCCGGCGGCGTAACTTGTGTCCGAGACGACACCGACCCCAACGGACAACGTCGTTGAGCTTCGGGTGCCTGGGGTTTCGGGCACACCGCCCGAGGAACTGCTCGGCTGCCCAACAGAGATGCTGCAGCAGCTATCCGGCGATAAGGTAGCCGGCGTCTACTGCTGCCGACCGGGCAGCGACACGCCGGGCACCGGCGCCACATCCCCCGAGATCGAAGGTTATTACTGGGGTGGGCTGACCTCCGGCGCGGCCACCCGGGCGCTGTGGCTACTGTTTCTGCCGTTCGTCTTGATCAATCTCGCACACTGGATGTTGCCGCCCTCGAAAACCGGGCGCAGGGCACCCGCGGTGGCGGTGACGCTTGTTCGGCTGCTCGGCCTGGCGTTCACGCTGACGTTGATGCTGGCGTCGGTGGAGGTCGTGATGGACGTCGTCGGCTGGCAGTGCGCCTCGGTAGCTCACTGCGCGGCACACCTGGGCCCGGCAAAGTTCTTGCTGAACATGCCGCGCGGCCGGCAGTTGATGTTCACCGCGATCCCCGTTGCGGTGATGCCGCTGGCATTGATGGTCTTGGGCCGCCCCAATCCGCCAGCCCCCATCCCTCCGGTCTCCGCGAGTGCCCACGCCGACGCGCAGCGCAACATCGCTCCACCGGACGCGGCCGTGACGATTGATCGAGTACCGCTGGCAGAACCGAGCTTTTGGAACCCCGATGATTCCGTCAAACGGCTGCGCTCCTGCCACGTGATGGCCTGGACATCGGGGCTCGGCGCGGTCACGCTGGCGCCGCCCATCCAGTACCTGGGGCACTCCGGCTTGCGCACCGCCTGTCTGGCGCTGCTGTGGGGACAGGTCGGGATCGTTGCGCTCAGCGTCGCAGCAACGGCGTGGACACGGCTGACCGGCCGCGGCGGCGCGACAGCGGATCGGCTGACCAGACCGATGTGGTGGATGCAGTGGGTCAGCTCGACGGTGCTGGTCGCGACGCTGGCCGTGGTGGCATTCACCAAGCCGGCCCACGGCGGTGGCTCCCCGCCCGCACCGACCCCGATGCCGGGGCTGCGAGGCACGATCAACGGGCTGCTGGTGGCCGAAATCCTTTTGCTTGTAGCGTTTTTTGTGTTCACCGCGCGGTGCATGCATGGTTGGGGGCGCGCGGTGATGGCGACCCTGCAGGTATTTCGGTGGCCGCTGCGTGCAATGCGCCGCGACTCCGTTACCGCCGCGACAGGGACTCCGGCCGGGTTTGCGCCAAGCCTGGATGGGCTCGCCGCCCCGTTCGTCGCTACCATCGGGCTGGTGGTCGCCGGGGGATTCAGCGCCGGCGTGGGCCTGTGGGCGGCGGAATTGGTGGGAACGCCGGTGCGCTCGACCACCGCGGCTGCATGTGAGATCGGGTTCAGGGCAAAGGTGTTGGGCTATGGCGGTTCTGATGTGCAGGCCCTCTTCGACGCGTGCGACCTGAAGCAGCGTGCCCAGCTCCCTCTTCTCCCTGCAGACTTCGAGACTCTCGTCGACAAATACAGCGCCGCAACACCGATTATCGTTCCTCCCGGATACTTCGCGGCCGCCATCGTCTTCTCTGTGCTGGTGTTGATGCTGGTTGTACCCGTGGCCACCTTGTGGCTGAATTACATTCCGCGATGGGCGCGCGCCGCCACGGGCCAGGTTATCGAGGACTACGGTGGCAGCCCCGACCGCGAGGCCCGCGACCGCGCATTGGCTGTCGCTCGGGCTCGGGTGCTGGCATCGTTGACCGATTGGATACCACCGGTTCTTGCGGGCTTCGCTGTCACCGCCATCGCCGCCTTCGTCGCGCTGGTATTGGTCGGCCTGGCCGGAGGATTCAACCGCCTGCCGGTGTGGCTGCCGGGACTTTCCACCGTCTGCGTCGCGATGCTGTCGGCGGCGGCCGCCGGCATCGTCGGCCTTGCCGTTGTCGCGTTGCGCGACCGGGAGAAGCGACGCATGGTCGGTGTGCTTTGGGACGTCATCACGTTCTGGCCGCGTGCGAATCATCCGCTGACTCCGCCGTGCTACGGCGAACGCACCGTGCCGGAATTAGTCGGTCAACTGAGCTACCTTGTCTCGGGTCCCGGACGGTTGGTGCTGACCGGGCACAGTCAGGGCAGCATCATCGCGGCGGCGACCATTTTGCAGGCCGATGCGGGGTTGCCGCACACCGGATTGCTCACGTTCGGATGCCCGCTTAGGCGCCTCTACGCCAAAAACTTCCCCGCGTACTTCGGATACAACACAGTCGAGGCCGTCCATTTCAGGGAGCCCAACCGGTGGATCAACCTGTGGGCGCTGACCGACCCGATCGGATCGTGGTTGCTCCACGACGACAACGCCGATATGGCTGAGGTCCTGGAGAAGCTCGACTGCCGGTTGCTCGATGTCACAAGCCTGGATCGCGAAGCACGCGGCGACTATCCACCAATCTGCGGGCATTCGGGCTTTTGGACGCGCCCCGAATACCACAATGCTGTGAGCCTTCTGGCGGGCGCACTCGGGCGCCGGCCGCACCCTGATTCCCCCGGGACAAAGACGTAACCGCGAACCATAGACGTCAATTGACGGCGAGGGCTTCCGCTCACCTCAGCTGTTGTCGAACGTGCGTCGCCGCACGCGCGCTCGGATCGGGCCGGCTGCGATGACGGTGAGTGGTCCCTGGCGTCGACGAAATCGCAGATAGGTCGATGACGGGTAATCGTCGGTACGATCAGCGCGGCAACGCATTTATTTATGTTTGCTGGCCTGGGCAGTTTGCCTCCAAACGAAGGCAGGGTTAACAGCCAATTTCTTGTGTAAAGCCTGATGCTGTGTCAGCGGCTCGACTGCCGGCCCCCTTGGACAACGGGCGTTGCCAGCCTTTGTGCCGCGACACTACGCTTGGCGCTTCGGTGGCGCTCCATCGTCGTAAACCTGTCACACGCGCGGGATGACACGGCGGCTTTGCGCTTTCGATCGTTTTGCTGGAGTTCGTATCGGAAGCGATGTAACTTTGCAACTACAGCTGCAAAGTCGCAACTGCAGGTTTAGCAGCAAACCTGGAGGTACGCCGATGGCAACGATCTTTTGCGTACTCGTCGCGATGCGAGTAGTTGTCATCGGGCTGGCGTCCTGTTGCGCACAGCACAAATGAGTAGGCGACTACGCTAGACCGGCTTGACCAGCTGGCGGGAAATTTAAAGCCGAGCCGCTATGAAACGCCAAGTTGCCCGATACCAGGTTAAATGCAGTGACGCCTACCTGGATGTCTCGACGTATCCACCGTCGTCAGCTGCCGTCGGCCCACGCCTGCCCAGTTCGGTTGCCGATGCCGGTGCCAAGCCAGGGCAGTTGGCGGGACTGGTACCGCCGGTCGCGGCGGGGCGGGGAGTCCTCGACGGTGCGTTCGCTGTGTTGGACGTTCTTGCTCACGCCGATGAGGGTCTTGGACTGACCGCGTTGGCCCGCGCGAGCGGGTTAGCTAAAACGTCCGTGCATCGGCTCGCCGAACAACTCGTCATGCTGGGCGCGGTGCAGTGCATCGAGCACCGCTACTATGTCGGGCCGCGGATGCTGCGTATCGGGCAGCGCTGGCAGCCGGACCCGTTGCTACGGCACTTTGCGCAGGCGCCGGTGCATGCCCTTGCCGTGCAATCGCACGCCATGGCGTCGCTGCGGGTCCTGCACGAACAGCGGCTCCGATATGTCTGTGCCGCTGTGCCCCGCGGCCACGCCTGCATGCCCGACCCCGCAGACCCCGAATCGATCGCCCGCACCGCCACCGGACGCGTCCTCTACGCGACCCAACCCGCCGGGGGTGTCCGGCTTCCTGACTGCTGGAGCCACCAAGACTGGCGCCAGCTTCGCGAGTCGCTCCGCGATCCGCGCGCGACGGTGATCGACCATCAGGACGCGGTTGCCGGCATGTGTTGTGTTTCGGCGCCCGTGTGGTGGCCGAATGGGGCCTGTGCTGGCGCGGTCACCGTCACGGTGCACGCAAACGATCTACCTGTTGGCCTTCTCGCCCTGGCGTCGTATACCGCGTGTCGCATCGGCGCCGCCCTTCAGCAAAAGCCGAACTAATGCGTAGGTGTTGCTGAACGCCACGCCTGCGGTTCGCCTAGCCAGACCAGAGGTTTGCCTCGACACTTGCGCATCACGCGCCTAGGGCATCGGATTGGCTAATCCCATCCTGGGCCGCTGATCGACGACCACCCCGCAGCATCGACCACAGCGCGGCCCGATAAGTCGATAGGGGCGGCCCATGCCCAACCCCTGTATCGGACGACCCACCCGGACCTCACTCGTCTGCCATTCCGACTATCCGCGCCCATCGGCACCTCGTCACCGGCTCCCGATTTCTGCGCGACCACGACGTCACCATCCGGATCACCCGCGCCGGAGAGGACATCAGTGACTACCTGACCTATATGACGGACGGCGACGGTTTACCTCCATTGCGAGCTACCCACTAGCGCCACGGGCGCGTTGTACATCGCCGTAGCCGACCACCGCCCCGATCCTGGGGTGCGTGGGGCCGGCTGTGGAGCAACACCTACACCCGCGTCGTGGTTGCCGCCTAACTGGCCTGCGACAATCGCGCCGCTATGCTCCTGAGGGCGGGATCGGCGCCACCCTGCACCGTCGGTCCACTCACCGGACCCGGCACTTGCCGCCGTGCCAGGTGTGGGTATCAAAATGTGTGGGTATCAATGGAAGGAGCGTACTGGGATCGTTGATTGTCGCGATTCGCGGAGTACGTGGCCGCGACCGGCGGGCCCAGAAGGCGGTCGGATTTGCATGCCTACCGATGTGCCCGGCAATCAGCCAACTGCGCGGCCGATCGGATCGACTGGCCCCATCATTAGCGTCTCCTGCGGCCAGGTCTTGGTCACGGGCAGCGGATTCCTGCCTGACTGTTTAGTCACCATCCGCATCACGTATATCGGCGAAGATGTCGTCGACTACCTCACCTACTTCAGCGACGCCGACGGGTACCTAAGCGCATCGCTGCCCGAGACTGCAATTAGCGAGACTGGGCACATCGCTGTAACCGACCACCGCCCCAACCCCGATGGTGACGGGGGCCTGCTGTGGAGTAACACCGTCATCGTTGCCTCTGGCGGCATGTGAAATACAGCACCGCCGGCAGGCGCGCCTCAGATTGCGAGCGACCCCGGCAGCGAGCCGTTCACGGATCGGTCCGCTCAGCGGACCGGATTCTTGCCCGTCCAAACCGCCTTGGTGTGCAATGGAACGGGCATTTCTTCTCGCTGCCCAGTCGTCATCAATAAAGGAGTGGTGTTCGCGAGTGATGGCTGTTTGAGGGAAATGACGCGCTCGCCGGCGCTGATGGTGCAAGTGGGTCATTCTTCGAATTGGGTTGTGTGGCAAGGCATTGGGAGGTGGCGCAGAAAAGCAGGTAGTCGACTACACGGGAGGATTCATTGGCCACGTCGCCGACGGAGAAGCGTTGGGTCGATAACGCTAGCCGCCTGATTGGGCTATTGACCTCCCTTCTCCTGGTCTTAGGCTTCGCCAAACTTTGCGATCACGTGCTGACGACGAGCGTTTCGCCAGCCGCCTTCGTGAACGCGCACCTCAACGACGACCCGGATAGCGTTAAAGCTACGGTCCAGGAAGTGGAAAAAACGGTGCTAGCCAGTTGCGACGCAGACATCGGCCATAGGGCATCGCTTCACCAGACGCTATTTGACGCAGAGGACAAGTTCGGCGCGGTCGACAAATCACTGGTGTCCCCGGCCGCTAACCCGCCGACGGGGCTCGAATCCGCCTATTTCGATATGGAGACGGCGGTCAAAGAGCTCCATGACGCAGTCAGTACTGCCCACGGGTTTATCGACTCGCAGAAGCCGTCAGATTTGGCAAACTTCAGCACACAGTGGACGCAAGGACGCGAGCAGTGGAACGAGGCTGTCAGGAAAATCTGGAAAGCTGCGGGTCAACGGCCGCGGACAGTCGACGAAACTGCGGCTGCTGGCTGCGGTTCGCCAGGTGTGCGGTGAGCAGGGGCGGGACCATGGACAACGACCCGTGCGCGGCGAGGACGTATTGGAGCACCATAAGTGCTGCCTCAGCAGATTCGACTCTTGCCGGTCTGCTCGCCGGCTTGCTCATCGCCGCCGCCGCGGCGCTGCTCATACAGTGGTATCAGGGAGCAGCTCCCCCCACGATAGCGTTGTTCGGTTCCGGCGTGCCGGCTCTGACGCTTTCTACCTACCTCTTCACCGTAATCGCCGGAGTGCATTACCCAACGAATATTGACTATACGACTCGCGGAGGCCTCGGTGATATCCTTTGCTCCCAGGTGTGGAGTAATTGGCTCCTGGCAATCGGTTTGCTTTGGATCGGTGCCGCTATCGTCGTCTGCGGGTTAGGGTGGGCGCTCGTAAGCTACGCTGATAATCTCGCGGTAAAGCTTTGTAAAAGAAATACTCCGATTGACCAGATAGAGGACCGTCGCAAGGCCTTCATCCGTTTAAACGCATTGCTTTCAGGCGCAGCTATAACCGGGGCGACCGCTTTATTTATAGTCTCAAGTGTAGTTTACTTGAAGGGCACTGGCTCCCAGGACTACTCCCGCGAATTTTTAGGCGTCAAGTGGTACCTCCTGTTCTTCATTTATTTAGGTGGCCTCTATCTTATCGGCCGCTCATCGTATGCCGTTTTTCGTCGGACAGTCAGCGCTCTGCGTGCGAACAAGAATTCGTGTGACGCCTATGCCCCCGGTGGCCCACCTGTCGCCACAGATGACGAAGGCATAAAAGCGGGTGGAGGCCCCGTGCGTCCACCCGCCGCAAAAGATCCGAGATTCGCACGGCGTAAGAAATTAGCAAAGCGTGCCGCACAGGAGTTTGCCGGCGTGATCTGGGTCGCGTTCTGTGCATTCCTCGCCGTTTATATGACATCAGGGAAAGCTTTTCACCAGCAACGGTGGCCGGTCGACCTCATGACAGTCATCACGATAGTCATCTATGTGGCTGTCTTCTATGTTATCGTCCGAGCGATCTATGTCATTATCGTCCCAAGGATCAATGTCATTATTGCGCGTATCGTCGAACGGGTATCAGCCAAAAAGGACGACGCCCCCGCTGTCCCAGCGGCGAACACAAAACCGGTAGAGCGTATCCGGATCGATTACGATCGTGGGTGGCTTCGCGAAGCGACATACGGCGTTGTCGTCTTGGCCGCATTAGGAACTTTCTTCGTTGCCCTGTTGACGCAGGGACCTTTATTGCCCGGTCCGCGGATTTTCATATCGCTCTTCCTCGGCGGCCTTTACCCAGCCGTTGTCCTCACATGGCTTAGCTCTTCAGTCCCCGCCGCCGAGGATGTCAGGTAGTCAAAATGGGAGACGGTGCCTTGGTTGGTGTTTATGCCGTAATGCTTTATCAAGCACAGGTTTGGATTAACCATCCATCTGCGCGACGGCGATGTCACGGTGCGCGGACCCAGCCCGAACGATGACACAGCCCGTCACGGCCGCGGCCGACCACAATGCGATCAAGCTTCATCCCGGCCAGCCGTCGCCAATGGGCGCGACGCCCGACGCGGCGGGCACGAACTTCGCGGTGTACTCCTCGTCAGCGAGTGAGGGCACCGTCAGCTTGTGCCTGTTCGCCGATGACGGCACCGAGACCAAGTTGCCGCTGACGGCGCGCACCGGCGACGTGTGGCACGCCTACGTACCCGGGGTCGGTGCCGGGCAGCGCTACGGCTACCGGATGGATGGGCCGTGGAATCCGCGGCAGGGGTTGTGGGCCAATGAATCCAAGCTGCTGCTGGACCCATGGGCGAAGGCCATCGATGGCGACTACGACGGAGATTCGTCGGCCTGCGCGCATTTGCCCAACGATCGCACCAGGCCTGACCCTGGTGACTCGGCGCTGCATGTCCCGCGCTCGGTGGTAGTCGACCCGAGCTTCGACTGGGGCGGCGACACAGCGCCCGGCATCGCCCTGGCTGACTCGATCATCTACGAGACCCATGTCCGGGGGCTGACCAAGCAACACCCCCAGGTGCCCGGCCCTCTGCAGGGGACCTACGCCGGACTGGCCTGCGACCCAATCATCAAGCACCTCACCTCACTCGGGATAACCGCCGTTGAACTGATGCCGGTGCACCAATTCCTGCCTGCCGCAACGCCGGTGCCGGCGGGGCTGACCGACCACTGGGGCTACATGAGCATCGGCTTCTTCGCCCCGCACGGCGCATACAGCTCGGCCGGCACGCGAGGCGAGCAGGTTACCGAGTTCAAATCGATGGTCCGGGCGCTGCACCGCGCCGGCATTGAGGTGATCCTCGACGTGGTGTACAACCACTCCGCGGAAGGCAATCGCGACGGGCCGTCGGTTGCGTTTCGCGGCCTGGATAACCCCACCTACTATTGGCTGAACCCCGCTGACCCCAGCAACTACTACGACTACAGCGGCACCGGCAACACGCTGGATGCCGGCGAACCCGAGGTACTGCGGTTGATCCTGTCCAGCCTGCGTTACTGGACCAGCGAGATGCACGTGGACGGGTTCCGCTTCGACCTGGCCGCCGTGCTGGCCCGCCAGGAAGGCACCCTGGAGAAGTTCGCAGCGTTTTTGGACCTGGTCTATCAAGACCCGGTGATCTCACAGGTCAAGCTGATCGCCGAACCATGGGATGCCAACGGCGGCTATGTGCTGGGACAGTTCCCGCCACCCTGGGCGCAGTGGAACGACCACTACCGCGCCAACGTGCGCGACTATTGGCGGGCCCAGGCCGGAATCGGCGACTTGGCCGCCCGGCTGGCCGGCTCGGCTGACGTGTTCGCACGTGCGGATCAATCGCCGGAGTCATCGGTGAACCTCGTCACCTGCCACGACGGCTTCACGCTAACCGACCTGGTCTCCTACAACGCCAAGCACAACGAGGCCAACGGAGACAACAACAGCGACGGCAGCGATGACAACCGGTCCTGGAACTGCGGCGCCGAGGGCGCCACCGAGGATCAGGACATCGTGGCGCTGCGCGCGCAGCAGCGCCGAAACTTCTTGGCTACCTTGTTGATTTCGCAAGGCGTGCCGATGCTGCTGGGCGGCGACGAGATTGGACGCACCCAGGGAGGCAACAACAACGCCTACTGCCAGGACAACGCCATCAGCTATTACGACTGGAACTTGGATCAGGAACGCCTGGATCTGCTCGCATTTACCACTCGCGCGATCGGACTGCGCAAACAACACCACGTTTTTCGGCGTGGCAGCTTCTTGACCGGTCAGGAGCCACGGCCCGGCAGTGGCGAGGATGTGGCCTGGTTATGGCCTGATGGCACGCCAATGACGCCAGACCGGTGGAACTCCGCGTCGCTGGCATTTGCGATGTGGCTCAAAGGCGCGGCGCTCACCGACACTGACGCCGACGGCAACGCGCTCACCGACGACACTTTCCTCGTCCTGTTCAACGCCTCGTGGAACCCGCAGGTGTTCACCCTGCCGTCATCGAGCTTCGGCGCCACGTGGACGCCGGTACTGGACACCACTCAGGCCACCGGATCCCCGGCGCCATCGTCGACCACGCTGCCCGCCGGCTCGGCCTACACGGTGAACCCACGCAGCCTGCTGCTGCTGCGCAGAACAGAGTGACCATCTGCAGGCGTCACCTCCTTTTCAACGGCAGCAACCACCTTGCGAGTACAGCGACGCCCCGGGTGCTAGCGCGCACCGCTGCCGGAGACCGCAATCGCCGAAACCGGGTACGTCACCGACCCCGCCCCGACCCGATGGTGACGGGGGCCTGCTGTGAAGTAACACCGTCATCGTTATCCCTACCGGCACGTGAGATACGGCATGGCCGGCGGGGCGCCCGCAGATCGTGAGCGACCCCGGCAGGGAGCCGTTCACGGGTCGCTCCGCTCAGCGGACTGGATTAATGCCCATCGAAACAAAATGGCACGGCGCAGGTGACCGACTCAGAAACGGCGGCGGAGCAAGCCTTTAGGGGTTGGGTGCGGGTTCTGATAAGACGCTGGTCCGCTGAGTGGACCAGCGTCTTGTCTCCGTTCCCGTCGGGCTGAAACGTTATACCAGGTCCATTCCGCTCCCAGCTAGATCACCGTCGCTCATCCGATCCCGAGGAGGCCACAACAATGGCGTCAACAGGGTTTCGCTCTTGGCGTCGATGGTGCGGGCAATCAGGCGCTGTGGCACCAGTGGCAGATGGCACCCAAAAGCGGCTGGTCGCGCTGGGCATCGCTCGGTACACCCCGGAGGTGAACCTGCGGATGTCGCCAGCCCCTGCGCCCGGATGGCCGCCTCGAAATTTTCATCGTCGACACAAACGGTGCGCTGCCGCCAAGTTGTAAAGGAGAAAAGTCATGACCGTATACGTCCCGCTGCCGGGCAGTAAGAAAAGTTTGCTGCCCAACTCCAGGCCCGCAGGCCCCGTGAACCCATCGGAATTGGCCAGCCTGACCGTGCGTGTTCGCTCCGCTGGAGATCCCAAGGCGCTTGAGAAGCGCGTGTACGAGCAGGCTGCAAAGCCACTCGCGAAGCGCGAATACCTGACCCACGAGCAACTCGCCGAACAGCACGGTGCATCGAAAGAGGACCTCGACAAGGTCGAAGCCTTCGCGCAGCAGCACGACCTGTTCGTAGTGCATCGCAGCGCTGCCGCGCGCTCAATTGAATTGAGAGGCAAGCTTGCGGACCTGCGCGCGGCGTTTCACGCCGATGTCGGTATGTATCACCACTCGACGGGAACTTATCGGGGGCGACAAGGCGAAATCGCGGTGCCGCAGGAGCTGCAGCCCATCATCACCGGCGTATTCGGATTCGATACGCGACCCAAGCACCGCGCGACGACTAGCGGGCGCAGCTCGACGCCGAGTCGCGGGAAAGCCAGCGGAGCGAACCGCGCTCGCAAGGCCGCGTCAGCAAAAGGCAGCGCCGCCGCGGCCGGGCCTGGCGGTCAGAATGGCGTCGCTTCCACCGAATTCGCATCGCGCTACAATTTTCCGACACAGTCCAATGGCACGAAGCTCGACGGCACCGGACAAACCATCGCCATCATCGAGCTTGGCGGCGGCTACCGCACCAGTGACTTGAAGGTGTTCTTTCACGAGATCGGCGTGAAGACGCCGACGGTCGCGTCGATTTCGGTCGACACGGCCGCGAGCAACCCAACCACGGCGGACTCCGCCGATGGCGAGGTGATGCTCGACATCGAGGTCGCCGGAGCCGTCGCGCCAAACGCAAACTTTGCTGTCTATTTCGCCCCGAACAACGGCGACAAGGGGTTCATCGACGCGATTAGTGCCGCCGTTCACGACACCGAGCGCAATCCGAGCGTGATCTCGATCAGCTGGGGCGGCCCGGAGGATCCGACCGATCAGATGGGCATCAACGAGTTTCACGACCTGTTTACCTCCGCGGGCGCGCTGGGCATCACGGTTTGCGTCGCTTCGGGCGATCACGGAACGGCGGATGAGACCTCGGGGGACTGGGATGGAAAAATCCACGTCGATCATCCGGCGTGCGACGACCTCGTCCTGGGTTGCGGTGGCACGCAAATCGACAACGGCATCGACGTCGTTTGGAACGATGGCACGCCTCTCGACCAGGGCGGCTGGGCCAGCGGCGGCGGGATCAGCGAAGTCTTCGCGGTGCCGTCGTACCAAGCCGCCGCCAACAAAATCGTTTCGCTCGATGACGGGAAGCCCGGGCGTGGTGTTCCCGACATCGCGATGAGCGCGACCAACTACTTCACGCGCGTCGATCGCCAGGAAGGCGCTTCGGGCGGAACGAGCGCGGTCGCTCCGCTGATGGCGGCGTTGGTTGCGGTGCTGAACCAGGCGAAGCAAAAAAACGTCGGCTTCCTCAACCCCTTCCTCTATTCGAACGTGGCCAAGGGCGTCGTCCACGACGTCACCTCGGGCACGAACGCCATCACGAACACCGTCAAGGGGTATGACGCCGGTCCGGGTTGGGATCCATGTTCGGGGCTGGGTACACCGGACGGCACGGCGATTTTGAACAACCTATAGACGGTCACCGACCTGAGATCGCAGCAGCGGCGGCCAAGAAATGTCGTCGGTCACATGAGATACGCGAGCTCGGCCCTGCTGGCAACGCCCAATTTTGAAGAGGTCGGGTGAACGTGTCCTTCGACCGTCCGTACCGACATCGTCGCCGTGTCGGCGACCTCCGTGTCGGACAGGCATTTAGAAACGAGGGTTGCGATCTCGCGTTCACGACTGGTCAATGCCAGCGGCGAAACCACCGCCACGGTTACCGGAGTCCTCGCGCCACACTCCCTTACGATTCGACCGACGCCGCCGCTGACGCTCATCGCCAAGCCGTGCTCCCTGACCCCACGAGCTGATCCAGGCCCACCTCGTGGGTCGTGTCACCGCCGCTTCTGTCTGTCCGAAATTGAACAATCTCTTTTGTTGCGGGGGCGCGGTGGGTAAGCCTCGGCCCGCCCACCGAGCCCGAGGTGATGCAAAGGTAACCGCACCGATCTACTCGGTTTCGTTCATCGGCAACAATTTGCCGCCGGCGCGTACGCCAACGACGCCGATCTGATCGTCGACTTTGGCGAGAGAACGGCTTCCGGTCCGTTCAGCGGACCGCGCTCTTGCACAAACTATTGCCAGCGACGCGCAATAGAGTCCATGACGGCCGCCGCTAACCAACTCGGATCGGTTGAGCACATCGTGGTGCTGGTGCTCGAGAACCGGTCATTCGACCACATGCTGGGGTTTCTTTACGCCGACTCGGCAAACGTCTCGCCCCTTACGAAGCAGCCATTCGAGGGTCTGACGGGTAACGAGGTTAATTCGGACGCCAGCGGCGCATCCATCCCGGTCAGCGCTTTGACCCCAGGGACAGCAAACGTCTATTTCACGCCCGGGGCCGACCCTGGCGAAGGCTTCGTGGCCACCAATATGCAACTCTTCGGAGAGACTAGCCCGCCTGCCGGGATTCCAGCGACCAACCACGGATTCGTGACGGACTTCGCGGCAACGCTGAAGGGCATAGACGCACACCGGCCCGTCATTTCGGGCACAACGGCTTCTGACATCATGGGGATATTCACCCCGGCAGTATTGCGTTGGTCCGGACCAGCTTTCCGACTTGCGTCGGGTGGTCCTTTGGCCGTGCGGGGTGCGGGTTCGCCGACCAACGAGGGCGGACCGATCGGGTGTGGCCGACACAAGACGCACAAAGAGTTGGCGGCGTGGTGGAAACTTTGATGGTCTTTTGGGCTCGGCCATGGTCGCCGCCAAAACCGTGTTATACATACATTGAGTCGCCCCGATAACCGCTGAAGCCGGTCAAATCGGATGCAGTCCTGGTCCGCCCAGTGGACCGCACTCTTGCCCGGATCGATCCAAATGCCGCGCAATGGACTTGCCAACAACGGTCCGAGATCTCGCTGCGATGGTTGCTTCATGTGAATCACATCGCGCAGACTGCTGACGAGATCGGACCAGACAAACATGACCACCACCCGGCGGGAGAGCCAGTCGGGATCGTGGTCTTGGCGTTTCGAGGACGGGGAATGCGATGAGCCTGTTGACGTTAGCTTCTGTCGCGGTCGCTCGTGACCTCACGGATGCCGGACAGCCGCTAGCCAAAAACCCGGCCCTGTCGACGATGCGGGTTCTCGCTCCTGGCCCCGGCGCGGAGCAACCAGCTCCCGACGCACAGGCCGTGGCGCATGCGGCGGAGCAACCTGAGGGTCAGCCAGATGGCGGCGGGCATGTGGCGGCGGGGGGTGTGGCCAGCTTCGCTCAGCTGCTGGTCGCTCAGATCCCGGCCGAGGCGCTGCTGGCCTACACCACCCTGCTCGCCCTGTTTTCCGTCGGTGGTGGCGCCTACAACACCGGCCGCTGGGGCCTTTACGCGGCCGCCATCGTGGTGTGCGCGGTGGCCGTGATCGGCGGCTACCTCGCGCAGCGGGACTACGGCTTCGATAACACGCAGACCGGGCCCGGACCGGGCGTCGGGTCGGCCCCGCCCAAAGCTGACGCACCGGGCCCCGCCCAGGTCACTGCGCTCGGCAAACTGCACCTGCCATATTGGCCTGTTCTCACCGCGGTCCTGTCGATGGCGGTTTACGGGCTGACAGTGCCGGGATCCCCGCTGCAGTTCGACGTTTCCGCGACCGCGTTCGCGATCTGCTCCGGCTGCCTAGCGGTCGGCGGCGGCGTGATGATGTCGATATTCGCAACGTTCCTCGGCAAGGGCAACGCCGCAAAAGTCGTCGCGAAGTAACCTGGGAGCCGCCTCGCTGCCACAATATTCCGCGGAAGGTGAGAACGGGTCGCCGCCGGCACATCCGCGCCACCTGCGGCGACCCGGGCGGTCGTGACGATCACACCGGGGCCCGATGCCCAAGGCGTCGGCCCGCTTGGCCCGGTCTCCGTGACCGCCGCGTCGTGTACAAGGCTCAAGACGCTTCGACCCGGTGGGGAGGCGGTGGGCCGTGCGGTTCCGCTCCGCGGGAGCGGGTGCTCGACGAAGCGTTCGTCTCGAATCCGCTAGCCCCAGAGGCCAGAGGCGCAGGCAAAATCGTCACAGTGACGAAAACGGCTCGTCGCGCCGGGCTGGCGCGGTCGGCCGCGGTCGGGTTGTCCAGGGGCATACGGGGTAACGCCCCGAAGCAGCGAAGGTTCCGTTGTCTAGTTGCATGATTGAGATAACCTGCAAAAGGACAACAGGACACCGATCATCAAGGGTTGCGTGCACTTTCATCTGATGCAACCCGCAGTAGTTTTCGCCGATAAGCGACATTATGTCAAGTTAACCACGCTATGTTCCCTAACTGTCGGTGCGACAATAGCTTTCGGGATGAGGGTGGTTCGGAGTGGTTGGGCAAGCGCCGCTCCCCCGCCGGGGGATTCGTGAGGGGGACCCGTTTTGCGGTCTAGTCGCTATGCGGCTTGGGATTGGTGGGTCTCGGAGCGGTCGAGCCGCGGGTTTGAAGCTGTCGTTCGATAACTGGACCTGCGACGGTTGTTTCGTTGTGGTGGCCCTCAAGGCCTGCGAAAGGCCAAGTCAGCTGCTCATCTGCCGGGGCTCCGGTTGGCAACGATGCTGTGGTGAGCGAGCCGGCGAATCGCAATGAGCAGGGGCTCGTAGAGCACGGTGCCGAGGACGGAGTATTGGACGGCCTCGGCCGGGTCATGCGGGATGGCGTCGATTTCGCTGCGCGCGATGGCCAGCATGTGTTCGCCTTTCACGGCCAGCTGGCGCGGATCGCTTTGCAGACCGGCGTCCTCGAGGGCTGTCAACGCTTCCTCAAGCAATGCGACTGCCGGCGGATCGGCCCGGTATTCCTCACCGAGCAGCGGAACTACCTTCTCCGCCCGCGGATACCACGGCGTGGCTGTCTCGATCTTGTCCTGGCCGCGAGCGGTGCCGGCCAGGACGGTCATCGCGCGCGCGAGCTGGTCGCTAATATCGCCGTCCGGCGCGTCGATGATGTGCAGGATGGCTTTCACCTGCGTCAGCGATAGGTGTGCCGGCCCGGTGAGCGCGTGGATCAGCCGCAGGCGGGCCGCGTGCGACTCGTTATAGTCGGCGCGCCGTGGAGCGGTCGACTCGCCCGGGGCGAGCATGCCCTCGCGGAGGTAGTACTTGATGGTCGGCAGCGGAACTCCTGACCGTTCCACCAGCTCCGAGACTCGCACGGTGTCCTCCTCGACGAGTGTGAAGGCCCGAGAACCGCTTGACGTTACTAGATAGTTAGACTATCCTAGATTTAGCAACTCGAGGAACCTACCCGATCATCCCCCCACGAGTAGGCAGGATCGACACTCCGGGAGATCAGACAGCGCGAACGTCGGGAGGAATGGATGAAATCCACCGGCTTCTTCATCGACCTGCACAAGGCGCTGGTCATCCCGGTGACGGTGGCGGCGATGCTGACCTTCGCTAACTTCTCGACCGTGATGTGGCTGTACCTGGGGATGCACGGCACTTATTCGATCCTGTGGCTCATCAAGGGCCGCACCTACCCCGACCGCCGTTTCGCCGAGCAGGTGCCGATCTGGATCGGGATTCTGTTCGTCTTCCTGCCGCTGGCCGGGTACTACGCCGCTCCGATCCTGCTGGCCTGGCTTCACCCGAATGTGCCCGGCTGGGCGGTCGCGCTCGGTGTCTCTATCTTCACGTTCGGCATCTTCCTGCACTACGTTTCGGACGCGCAGAAGTACTTCACCCTGGAGGTGCGACCCGGTCTGATCGAGACTGGCCTGTTCGCCCGGACCCGCAACCCGAACTACCTCGGCGAGATCATGACCTACATGGGCTACGCGATCATCTCGTGGAACCCGATCCCGTTCGTCGTCAACTTCGCGTGGATCTTCGGGTTCTTCGTCCGCAACATGATCAAGAAGGACCGCTCGATGTCGCGCCACCCCGGCTTCGCCGCCTACAAGGCCCGCACCGGCCTCCTGTTCCCGCGGTTGCTTCCGGTCCGCACACAAAAGCACCGACCAGATCCAGCGGCGGTGGCTGACACGCCGATCCACAAGTCTTGACTATTCCTCCATTCGCGCCTGCGCCGACGCCTGCGAGGCTGTGTAATTTCAACCGAATACGGCGGGATCGAATATGGAGGGTTACCAGTAAAGTGTGGTGTATCCCCTATTTTGTTGTGTCACAACATATTTCGAATGTTCCCGTTCAGCTTTGGCCGGGCGATAACATGACACCCGCTATTTTACAACGGTATTCATCGGGTCCTAGTTTCGCCGCGATGGTACTTGATGATTCATCAGATGAATCAGCCGCTGGGCTGGTGGATCGGGGCATCCCCTTTGCGCGCGGTGTGCGCCACTCCCCCGGCGGGGGACTGCTGTGTTTCATCGTGTTAATCGAACTAGTCGATACCCAAGAGGGTGGTTCGGAGTGGTTGGGCAAGCGCCGCTCCCCCGCCGGGGGATTCGTGAGGGGGACCCGTTTTGTGGTCCAGTCGCTATGCGGCT
>NZ_JBKQTQ010000169.1:0-4163 GCF_052143115.1 Mycobacterium sp. | reverse complement strand
CTCGAGCATCCGTCGGGTGTGCGGACACGAGCGGACGCGATCACCCCACAGCAGTTGGCCACGTTGATCTACACCTCAGGAACCACCGGACGGCCCAAAGGGGTGCGGTTGCCGCATTCCGCTTGGGCGTATGAGGGGACGGCGGTAGCCCGGCTGAAGATCCTCGGCGAGGACGATCTGGAGTTGCTGTGGTTGCCGATGGCCCACGCGTTCGGCAAAGTCCTGATCACCGCCCAGCTGGCGTGCGGGTTCGCCACGGCGATCGACGGGCGCGTCGACAAGATCGTCGACAACCTGGCGGTGGTCAAACCGACGTTCATGGGCGCCCGCGCCCCGCATCTTCGAAAAGGAGCACGCCCGCATCGTTACCACCCAACAAGCCCGGGGCGGCCTTCGCGGCCGGCTGTTCGCGGCGGCATTCTCAGTGGGGCTTGAGGTGGACCGCCGACGGCGTGCCGGCCGCGCCGTTCCGCTGCCGATGTCGCTGCTTTACGGGCTGTTCGACCGCCTGGTGTTCAGCAAGGTGCGTGAGGCGTTCGGCGGGCGCATCCGGTTCTTTATCTCCGGCGCGGCGCCGTTGAACCGCGAGATCGGCGAGTGGTTCCACGCCGCGGGCCTGCTCATCCTGGAAGGCTACGGTCTGACCGAGACCGCGGCCGGGGCGTGCATCAACCGGCCCGATCACTACAAGTTGGGCACCGTGGGCCTGCCCTTCGACGGCACGTCGATACGCATCAACGACGACGACGGGGAAATCCAGATCCTCGGCCCCTGTGTGATGGACTGGCCGGACTCAACTTCGCGGAGGCTCGTGCGATACTCGAGAGGGCACTCCATGAGCGAAGGCACCACGGCGCGGCTAGGCGATGAGAAGTTCGTGTCCCTGAGGACTTTCAAGCGCAACGGGGACGCGGTCGTCTCACCTATGTGGATCGCCCGCGACGGCGACCAGCTGCTGGCGTGGACCCCGGCCGACGCCTGGAAGGTCAAACGAATCCGACGCGACCCCCGGGTCACACTCAGGCCCTGTGGCCGAACCGGGAAGGTGCGCGCCGAACAGCCCCTGCTCGCCGGCACCGCCGAGGTGATCACCGACCCCAGCGAGGTCGCACGGGTCGAGTCACTCATCAGGCACAAGTACGGCTTGGAGTTTCGGGTGGTGACACTGGTCGAAACCATTGCGGCCCGCGGCCGCAAACCGCGTGTTGTCCTGCGCATCACGCCGTCGAGTCCGGCCTGACCCGCGTCGCGGGCGAGCGCGTCAGGGGCCTCTATGGCCCGGCGGCGGCAGCAAGAAGTGGGCGTTGATCAGTCTGATGAATATGCAGGTGGACCCCGTTGTGCTACAACCCAATAACGGATATGCGGCAGTTTACCGGTAACCCTGCATATTCGATTGCGTCGTATTGGTCGGCGTGGGAGCCGGGGAGGCTGACACCGTCTGGTTGGCCCACCGTTACGGCGAGACGGGTAGGACGGTGGTGGCAGCGGTGAAGTCAAATTCTCACCTGGTGCTGATGTCACCCGCCGACTTCGCGCGGACACGCCGCGGAGAGAAGGCATCCGGCGCGTGGGGCTTCTACCTGCGCTCCTACAACGGGTGGACGCGCCTGCTCGTCCACGGCAGCGGAAACGCCTTGGGCACGCGGTTTTCGACATCGCGCACTTCGTGATGGAGCAGAAAATGATGCGGGGCATCGGTGACCGTGCCCATCAGACGCGCCGGCGGCAGGTCACCGAGTCCATTGCGCCCCACGTATCCGAACAGCGGACGGCCGCATCAGCGGGCCGGTCAGTTGAACGTGACCTGGCAAGAACCTGAGGGTGTGCCGACGATGACAAAGAACGTTCTCTCTGATGCGCAGATCACCGCGCTGACAGCCGCGCAGCGGCGTGACCTGATTCAGCGGCTCGAGCGGCCCATGGCGGATCTGAGGCCAAAAGGCTTCGCAGCGAAGCTAACACAAGCACATCTCGGGCTGATGACTGGCGGCGCGGTGTTCATGATCCCTTGGATTGTCTACCTGGGGTTTACGTTGCCTCAGAACTACACCGTCCGCGACTGGCCGTTGACGTGGTTGGGCTTTGACAGCTTGTTGGTCGTGTTCATGGCCGCGACGGCGATCCTGACCTGGCTGCATCGCCAGGTGCTTGTGCTTCCCGCTTTCACCACCGGGATACTGCTGCTCTGTGATGCGTGGTTCGACGTCACGACCGCCAGTCCCGCTGAGCTTCGCGCGTCGGTGTTAACCGCGCTACTGGGAGGGGTCCCGCTGGCGTTCGTTCTCATTGCCGGGGCCTTGAGCTTGGTGCGCTTGAACGCCCGCCGGCTGTGGCTACTCGAGCCCGGCCAGTCTCTGTGGCGGTTGACGCTGCTTCCCTAACGGCTCGGCCCTCATGTTCGGACATGTCCTCAATAGCGCTATGCGTGTAGGCGATCGCGGAAAGGAATGACGACGACGCTCGGAGTTCTCAATACCATTGAGATCGAACAACTTCTGCACAGCGAGGTAATTGGAGGCATCAGGAACTCGTCGTCGAGGTTGTCCACATCCAGGTCCGGGTCGAATGAGTCCGCTGGGGGCTGTTGCGAAGCAACAGGTACCGTGCCGCCCGACCTTCTCGTGCGTGCGGACGCGTTCATCTTCGGACAAGAACCTCGCCGAGACTGGGGGCGCCGGCGCGGTGATGGGCCGGTAGTAGTACTCGCGGCCCTTGTTGCGGAGACGACGCCCGTGTCGCCAGTGCTGACCGGTCGAACGGTGAATCCCGACCAGCCGACACGCCTCGGAATTGTTCAGCCCCTGTTTCATCAGGCGAAAGTAGAGCTCGCGCTGGGCCGTTAACGGTTTGCCAGGCCCGGGTTTTTGGCGTTGATGCGAATCTGTCACCTGCAACTCCTGAAAGATCAGGTGTTGCAACCACCGCCAGAACCCAGGCGACAACGATGACGACAGTCAGGCTCCCCGACACCTCCACCTACACGACGATAGAACTCGTATCATGCCTGCTCACGACGCCCGCCCCTGCCTACGGATCAGAAGTCAGCAGTTCGCACGAACGCGGCCGAGACAGACGTGCTCGTGCACCCGACGTGCACTGCGCAAAGGATTTTGCCGGTCACCCACGGTCAACCATGCGACAGACAACACGAGACAAACTGAATCACAAATGCCCTTGACCAGCCGAAACATACTGGTGGAGATGGTGGCCAGGGGCGGGATCGAACCGCCGACCTTCCGCTTTTCAGGCTGACTTTTGGCTTACACCAGCGTATTTCAGCTGGACACAGTGGTCTTGAACCACCGAGTTGGGCGGCCTGGAGCAACTAGTCCGGTGATTTGGCCCCATTTTGGCCCCATGGAAACCAGCGAACGACCGCCGACGGCGATGGGTGCGCCGACAACGCTATGTCGACGATGACGCCGTGCAGGCGCCGAGCGTCATTAGCCTGAACGCGGTCTCCTGCGTAGGTCAGGCTGGTGGCGTCCATATCCACGCCGTGGTCTCGCCAGCGATCGGCCATCGCTCGCATCTCATCGGACTGATCCATGAGCGACCCGTAATCGCCGGCGAACCGGCTGCCCGTGGCGCTGAGCCCGATGATCTCATCAAGGCAGCCGATCCTGGGCGTCGCGCGGCAAAAACCCGATCATCAGACCCTCGGCGCTCCACGCCGCGGGTTTGGGTGGAATCAACGGTGGGGCTTAAACGGCCTACGGGATGTCGTCGAGATTTATGGGGTGTATCTGGTTTAGGTTCTGCCCCAGATTGATACGGACGGTTTCTGCGTTGTAGCGGGACTGTATGTTCAGCCAGAACATGTCGCTGAGCCCGAGCGCGCGGGAGAGCCGCAGTGCGGTGTCCGCTGTGATGTCTCGTCTGCCACGTACGATCTCGTTGATGCGCAGGGGTGGGACGCCGATGGTGTTGGCGAGTTTGTTCTGTGAGATTTCTAATGGCTGCATGAATTCGTGGAGCAAGACTTCTCCCGGGTGGACAGGCGGAAAGTCGGCCATGTTGTTTCTCTCCTGGTGCTAATCCGAAAATGAAGGTGACGTGCGTCTGGTGTGGTGCACGCGTGTGCGGTGGTGCTGTGCGGGTCACGCGGCAGGGTTGAGGGTTACCGCGTAACCGAGGGCTTCGAGTTGGCGGATGTGGTT
>NZ_JBKQTQ010000168.1:0-16723 GCF_052143115.1 Mycobacterium sp. | reverse complement strand
CAGCAGTTGGCGACGTTGATCTACACCTCAGGAACCACCGGACCGCCCAAGGGTGTGCGGTTGCCGCATTCCGCCTGGGCCTATGAGGGGAAGGCGATCGTCGCGCTGAACCTGATGCGCGAGGACGATCTGCAGTTGTTGTGGTTGCCGATGGCCCATGCGTTTGGCAAGGTCCTGATCACCGCCCAGCTGGCGTGCGGGTTCGTCACCGCGATCGACGGACGCGTCGACAAGATCGTCGACAACATGGCGGTGGTCAAACCGACGGTCATGGGCGCCGCACCCCGCATCTTCGAAAAGGCGCACGCCCGCATCGTCACCACCCAGCAAGCCCAGGGGGGCTTGCGGGCCCGGCTGTTCGCGGCGGCATTCACCGTGGGGCTGGAGGTGGACCGGCGACGGCGCGCCGGTCGCGCCGCGCCACTGCCGATGTCGCTGCTGAACGGGCTGTTCGACCGCCTGGTGTTCAGCAAGGTGCGTGAAGTGTTCGGCGGGCGCATCCGGTTTTTCATCTCCGGTGCGGCACCGTTGAACCGCGAGATCGGCGAGTGGTTCCACGCCGCGGGCCTGCTGATCCTGGAAGGTTACGGCCTGACCGAGACCGCGGCCGGGGCGTGCGTCAACCGGCCCGATCGGTACAAGTTGGGCACCGTGGGCCTGCCCATGGACGGCACGTCGATACGCATCAACGACGACGACGGGGAAATCCAGATCCGCGGCGCCTGTGTGATGGACGGCTACCACAACCTGCCCGATAAAACGGCGGAGACGTTCACCGACGACGGCTGGCTGCGCACCGGTGACCTCGGCAAAATCGATGCCGACGGCTTCCTCACCGTCACCGGCCGGATCAAGGAAATGTTCAAGACTTCCGGCGGCAAATACATCGCCCCGCCGGCGATCGAGGCGAAGTTCATGGCGATGTGTCCCTATGCCAGCCAGTTCATGGTGTTCGGGGAGGCCCGCAACTTCTGTGTGGCGTTGATCGCCCTGGATGCCGACCTGATGTCGGAGTGGGCAGCCGAGAACGGACTCGACGGCGCGACATACGAGGAGATGGTCAACGCGCCCGCGGTGGGGGAGCTGATCGGTGAGCACATAGTCAAGCTCAACGGCGAACTCAACCGATGGGAAACCATCAAAAAGTGGGTGCTGCTCGACCACGATCTGTCCATCGAGCGCGGTGAGCTGACACCGTCTCTGAAGGTGAAACGGTCCGTAGTCGCCGAACAGAACAAGCAAGTCCTCGATGCCCTATACACCTGATCGAGCACTGGACCCGCGAGGTGCACTTTGCGCGCCGCGCTGTTCGGCCGGGCCCGACTCACCCCTAGTCATGGTCGTTCGGCCCTTACCGCGGCGCCGCCGCAGGCGTTGAGTGAAAGTTGCGCACAATGGGCATCGGCCGCGAGAATCATCCCATGGCGCTTGACAACTATAGCCAGACAAAAAATCTGCTGGCCAGTCACAGCGCCAAACCACTCGGCCTGTTCTGAAACTCGCAGTCTCTCAGGCGATTCCCCCGTTGTCCACGACTAACGATCGGAGTACGCGATAAAGGCCGCTGTTGTCACTGACTTCCATGCCCCCTGCAGATCCGTAACCTGCCCATCCCCGAAGCAGGTGCCGGGTCAGGCGCATTCGCCGAATACTCCCTCGCCCCAGCCGCTTGGACGGAGCTGAAGATATGAGCGCACTAGCGGTGGGCGCGGCGGCGCCGCTTCCAGGAGGCAGGGCGAGACGGCCTTGATGGATGAGCATGCACTCAGACTGACTGAATTCCTCGATGACCGGCTCGAGTACCGTCGATTGTTCTCGGAGGTCTGGGGTACGTTCCTGCTGGTGCTGGTCGCCGCTGGTGCCGGCGCAGTCGGCGCACAGCCCTACGGCGGCGGGCTAACCCTTCCGGTGAAGGTGATAGCGCCCGGCGCGATGGTCATGGCGATCATCTACTTCATGGGCACCATTTCCGGTGCACATTTGAATCCGGCTGTGACGTGGGCGTTCGCGTTGCGCGGCAACTTCCCGTGGCGCCGCGTGCCGGGTTACATTGCGGCGCAAGCGATCGGGGCGTTTCTGGCGTGCCTGTTCCTGCAGTGGACGATCGGCGGGATCATCCACGGCGCGACGGTGCCGGCTCCTCGTGTGCCGGACTGGGTGGCCGTCGCGATCGAGGGTGTGCTCACGCTCGGCCTCGTCAGCGTCATCCTGGGCACGTCGTCCGGTGCCCGGAATATCGGAACCAATGCCGCGATCGCAGTCGGCGGGTACATCGGAGTCGTCGCCGTGTGGGCTGCGCCAGTCACGGGTGCATCGATGAACCCGATGCGCTCGCTTGCGCCCGACGCCGTCGGCGGGCAGCTGAGCACGTATTGGATCTACCTGGTCGGACCGATGATCGGCGCCAGCAGCGCAGTCGGGTTCGAGTACATCCTGAAGGGTCGGGCCACGGCCGCCGGCGCGGAGGCGGCCCAGGGCACGCTCGAAGCAGACGACACCGCCGACCTATAGTTGCTCTTTGGTTCGTCCGGACTCCCTGGACCTCAGCATGGGCCGCCACCGGGTTACTTCTGTGCAACTGACTCGTTGTGTCTCATGGAATCTGCAGACTTGCCAGTTCATCTGCGGTGCATCCGTGACCGTCCTGATTGGCGATCAGGACGTCGTTTACAGTCACGGACCAGAAGCTGCGGTCGCACGCGCACTTATTCACATTCCAAACGTGCGAACACAATTCCTGCCGGGCGCCTCTTGAGAATTTCTCCATCTCCTCGGCGATCCTTGGTGGCTAGTTGAAGATTTCGCCCAACCAGTCGAACTCGACCTGGTGTTTAAGACTCGGGTTATTCATCTGGCAGTGCGCCTCGCCGCCATCTGCTGACCGAAAGATACGTTCCGACTTGCGACAGGTCAGCTTCTCGTAGAACTCGTGGCCCGCATCCACTACCTGCGATCCTTCGCCCTCGCCGGCCAGGCTCAGGAAAGGACAGGTGATGTGCTCCTCGAGTCCCGCCAGACTGTAGGTGCCCGCCTTGTCCCACATGGCGGCCAGCGACTGACCGGTCATCCCGAATCGATCCTTGAACGCCGTCAAGACCATCTTCGTCATCGGGTTGGAGAGATCAGCCTTGTCCTCGAGGTCATCGCCATAGGGCACTTCGGGATCAAGGTTGATCAAGGGCATGAGGAGGGGCTTGAGTTCCGGAAGTAGCGAATTGGCGACCACGGCGGTGATGCGCTTCTCGTACGCGGCCGCGCGCGGTGCAAAGTATCCGCCCATGCTGTGCCCCGTGAGTGCAAGCCGCTCGGCGTCGATGTCGCCTCGGGACAGGACGTAGTCGACGGCATAGCGTGTCGGCACCTCCCAGTCCGGGCGGTAAGTCAACTCGGGATCCAGCGCGTACGCGCCGACCTGACCGGGCCCCTCCCACAGGAACGCGTTATACCCCCGGCGGACCGCCGCGGCACCGCCGCCCCAGTAGAACAGTTCCTCACACGTGGTGTCGCCTCCGCCGAGGATCATCACGGTCGGGCGTGGGCGACCGTCGGTATCGGCGCGCAGGAAATAGCCGGGTAACGTCTTGCCGTTCTCATACGGGATGCTGACCGGCTCGATCGGGGTATCGAACAGCGTGGCTGCTTGTCTGAAGCACGAGCGATGCCGGTTGTACATCTCGAGGTGTCGCGGGTCGCTGTGCTCGAGATAGAAGAAGGCGGTGTTCCAGTACATGGACGCCCGAAGGAACGCCTCGCGGGCACTGACAGTATGGCCGGCGCCCAAGCAGTCCTCGGCGATGGCCTCGACTCGCTGTGCGGTGTCACTCCAAGCGACGGTCCAGCTTTCAATATCTCCGTCCACCACCCGCCGTGCCGTTGAGAAGCACTCACCGACCGCACCGCCGTCGCCATAAGAGCCGGCGCACATCGCTCGTACGAGCTGATAGTCGAAGTTGGATGTGAAGACTCCGGGCATCCCAGGCGTGGCGCCGAACACCACACCGGTTGGTGCCGTTGAAAAGGTCGGGACTGTCGGTGTAGATGTCATCGCGTGTTCCTCTAGTCGAGGAGGCGTCGAGCCCGTACCAGGCGACGACCATTGGGTGGTCGTCCAGCCCGAACCAGGCGTCTCGTGGATCAATGCCAAACCAGCTGTCGTCAGTGCGTCAAGCCAAATGGGTGCTTCGGGGCCGAGGCCGCGATTTCGAGAAGTCGGTTGTATTTCGCGACGCGTTCCCCTCGCGCCGGTGCACCGGACTTGATCTGGCCGCATCCCGAACCGACGGCCAGGTCGGCGATGAA
This sequence comes from Mycobacterium sp., assembly GCF_052143115.1. Lineage (GTDB taxonomy): Bacteria > Actinomycetota > Actinomycetes > Mycobacteriales > Mycobacteriaceae > Mycobacterium. The sequence continues at coordinate 12,424 of NZ_JBKQTQ010000168.1, read as the reverse complement.
CGTGTCGTCCGTCTCGCCCGACCGATGCGAGATCATCGCGGCGTATCCGGAGTCCCGGCATACCCGAAGCGCCTCAAGTGTTTCGGACACGGTTCCGACCTGATTGACCTTGATCAGGGCGGCGTTGCCGATGCCGGCGCTGACGGCGCCCGCAATCAACTCCGGGTTGGTGACGAAGTTGTCGTCGCCCACCAATTGGATGCGTTCGCCAAGCCTGCCGGTCAGCTTCTGCCAGCCTGCAGTGTCGGTCTCGCCGAGGCCATCCTCGATGCTCCAGATGGGGAACTTGTCGATCATCTGCGCGTAGCGGTCGATCATGTCCTCGCTCGACAACGACTCGCCGCCAACGGCGTACCGGCCGTCATGGTGAAATTCGCTTGAGGCCGGATCGAGGGCGATCGCGACGCCGTCGCGCCCGGCGGTGTAACCGGCGTCGCTGATGGCCTGCACGATGAGCCCTAAAACCTCTTCTGGCAAGGCGATCTCGGGCGCGAAGCCACCTTCATCCCCCAGCCCTGTCTCGAAGCCACGTTCCGCCAGTACCGCACGCAGCCGTTGATAGACCTCGGCGCCGGCACGGACCGCTTCGGGTAGCGACGGCGCCCCGATCGGCGCGATCATGAACTCCTGGAAATCGAGCGCATTCCTCGCGTGCACACCCCCATTGACAACATTGAAATGCGGCACCGGCAGCCGCGGAACCACCCCGTCAGGAGTCAGCCACCGCCACAGGGGCTGTCCGGACTCGAGAGCAAATGCTTGGGCAGCGGCCATCGACGCACCCACCATCGCGTTGGCGCCCAACCGCGACTTGTCGGCCGTGCCGTCCAGCCCACGAAGGGCGCCGTCAACCTGCTCAAGCGAGGCGAACGAACGACCGGTCACGGCGTCGGCGATCGCTCCGTTGACGTGGGCAACCGCCTGCTGCACGCCCAGCCCCGAGTACCGGTTCTGGTCGTGGTCTCGCAGCTCGACCGCCTCGCGGCTGCCGGTCGATGCACCGGAGGGCACCCCCGATCTCACACTGCGACCGTCGGGCAGGGTCGCTCGCACACGCAGGGTGGGTCGACCACGCGAGTCGAGAATCTCAATCGCCGACATCGACGAAAAACTTACGTTCACCTGAACTCCTCCGAGTCATGGACGGCGCAGTGGTAGATCCATTCGCAAAACCGCCCGCGCCAGCATCCAATGCAATTTCCCGGGGACCGTGGGCCGTCCAACGTCAACATGCGATTGGGGTGTGCCCCGCCCGCCACTTTCGTTTCTGATTGCTAACGGGATCGCGCGCCGGTCGCAGTTAGTGGCAACGCGAACGCGATGGGCAGAATAGCTGGACGAAGTAGTAATGGCGATCCCGGAGTACACACGGCCACCGGCATGTTCAGGCTCGGAGCAAAACGCTCCCCAAGTTCAGCAGCGGGCAGCCAAACTCATCCCGAACCAGCTGAGATTCTCAACCACCTCTGACGCTACACCCGTCGGACGACTTTCCGCCCGCAGACCGCTGACGAAAACGCTTGCTCGTCAACGCAAGAGCCCTTCGGTCGTGGTACGCTCGCCGACAGCGCAGGCCCAAGCCGGGTGCGTGGGAAGACCCCGAATAATGCGCCACCGCCGCCGCTCTAATTCCCCGTCCCGCCTGAGACGAACTCGATACCCTGAGTGACAGGGTGGTGCAGCAACGATGACTTCCGGTATCGCGACGATTCTCGATCGGCACGAGCCAGACCGCACTCGGCTCATGGACATCTTGTGGGATGTGCAACGCGAATTCGGCTACATTTCCGCCGAATCCGCCGCCGGGATAGCCGATTGGCTCGGGCTGTCCGTCGAGGATGTTCTGGAGACCGCGACGTTCTACCATTTCTTCCACACCACGCCGTCGGGTCGTCACCGAATTTATCTGAGCAACAACGTCATCGCGAAAATGCACGGCTACCGCCAGGTGTATGCGGCCCTGGAACTCGACACCGGGACACGATTCGGCGGGCCCGGGTCGGCCGATTTCGGGCTGTTTGAAACCGCCTGCATCGGGTTGAGCGACCACGAACCGGCGATGCTCATCGACGATGTCGTGTTCGCAGACCTGACACCGGCTTCGGTCGGCGAGATCATCGAGGGACTGAAAAGGGGTCATTCTCCGGCGCAGATCGCCAATCCGGCCGGCCTGCCACCCGACGATGTGGCGTATGTCGACGCACTGACACGCACCACCGTGCACACGTCGGGGCCGGCGTTCTTCTGCGGTGACACCGATTACCGCGCGTTGTTGCACCGCTGCCTGGCGATGACTCCCGAGGACGTGATCGCCACCGTCTCCCAGTCTGGCCTGCGGGGGCTGGGCGGCGCGGGTTTCCCCACCGGCAACAAGTGGAAGTTCTGCCGCGCAGCCACCGGCGACGAGAAGTACATCATCTGCAACGCCGATGAGGGCGAGCCCGGGACCTTCAAGGACCGAGCGTTGCTGACCTATTCCCCCAAGCAGGTATTCGCGGGCATGGCGATCGCGGCCCACGGCGTTGGCGCCCGGCATGGCATCCTCTACCTTCGCGCGGAGTACGCGTATCTGCGCGACTACCTCGCACGACAGCTGGTGGAGCTACGCGAAGATGGCGTACTCGGCGACGGGTTCGACATCCGCATCCAGTTGGGTGCAGGGGCCTACATCTGCGGCGACGAATCCGCGCTCATCGAGTCCTGTGAGGGTAAGCGCGGAACGCCGCGACTCAAGCCGCCTTTCCCGGTCGAGTGCGGTTTCCTGGGCAAGCCGACGGTGGTCAACAACGTCGAGACATTCGCCGCGGCGAGCCGGATCATGCAGGAGGGTGCCGGGTGGTTCGCGGCAATGGGGGTACCAGGGTCAACCGGCACCCGGCTGATCAGCGTCGCCGGCGACTGCGCCGCCCCGGGGATATATGAGGTGGAGTGGGGGGTTACGTTGCGCGAGGTGCTTGACATGGTCGGCGCCGACAACCCCCGGGCCGTGCAGATCAGCGGCCCCGCCGGGGAGATGCTCTCGGTGGCCGCCGACGCCGACCGCAGGCTCGCCTATGACGATCTGTCCTGCAACGGCTCCTTCATGGTGTTCAACCACGAACGCGACCTGATCGACATCGTCGGGGACTTCATGCAGTTCTTTGTCGACGAGTCCTGCGGCATCTGTGTGCCATGTCGTGCGGGCAACGTGATGCTGCGGCATAAGGTCGGCCTGGTAGCCGCGGGTCGGGCGGTCCGATCCGATCTCGACGACATGGTTGCCTGGGGTGGGATCGTCGCTCCCACCAGCCGATGCGGGCTTGGTGCCACCTCGCCCAATCCGATCCTGACCACGCTGAAGAAGTTCCCGGAAATCTATTCGGCCCGACTTCGTGAGCGCAACAGCGGCCTGCTGCCGTCCTTCGACCCAGCGGCAGAGCTGACCGGTTATGCCCAAGCCGTTGCCGCGCTCGCACCACAGGAGTCGCTGTGAGCGTGCGGATCGAGATCGACGGCAAAACCGTAACCTGCGAGGAGGGCAGGACGCTCGTCGATGTCGCCGCCGAGGCGGGCGTCTACATCCCCACCCTGTGCTATTTGCCCGAACATCCTGCCCTGGGTACCTGCCGGGTGTGTTCGGTCAAGGTGAACGGTGCGGTCGCCGCCGCCTGTGCGGTCAAGGTCAGCGACGGGATGCGAGTGGAGGTCAACGACCCGGAGACCACCGATGCGCGTAAGGCGCTGGTGGAGATGCTGTTCTCCGAGGGCAACCACAACTGCCCCAGCTGTGAGAAGGCCGGCCGGTGCACGCTGGAGGCGGTCGGCTATGAGGTGGACATGATGGTGTCCCGTTTCCCGTACCAGTTCCCTGAGCGGGTTGCCGACCATGCGTCGGAGACGATCTGGCTGGAGCGCGACCGTTGCATCTTCTGCCAGCGTTGCGTGGAGTTCGTTCGGGATCGCGAGACCGGCAAGAAGATCTTCAGCATCAGCGGCCGCGGATCGCAGGCCCGCATCGAGATCGATGTCGAACTGGCCAACAAGATGCCCGCCGAACAGGTCCGCGAGGCCGTCGACATCTGTCCCGTTGGAACGATACTCGAAAAAGGGGTGGGTTATGACGAGCCTATCGGCGAGCGGCGCTACGACGTCGAATCGGTGAAGGACCGGGCACTCGAACCATCACGGAGGCAGGAAAGTGACGACGTCGGACACCAATGAGGTTGCATCGCATGAACTTCCGGCCACCCCGCTCGACCCGGAAGTGGCCGCCAAGCGCGCCCAGAAGATCAAGGTCTCGATGATCAGCTTATGCGGCTGTTGGGGCTGTAGCTTGTCGTTGCTCGACATCGACGAACGGATGATCGCCCTGTTGGACAAAATCACCATACTGCGATCGTCGTTCACCGACATCAAGCGCATTCCGGAGCGGTGTGCGATCGGATTCATCGAGGGCGGGGTCGCCAACGAGGCGAACATCAGGACGCTGCGGCACTTCAGGGAAAACTGCGACGTTTTGATCTCGGTCGGCGCCTGCGCGATCTGGGGTGGTGTCCCGTCGCTGCGTAACCTGGTCGGGCTCAAGGATTGTCTGGCGGAGGCCTACACGAACTCCCCGACGGCGCCGCCCGGCTCCAGCCCGGTGGTGCCCTACGACCGTCGGATCCCCATCCTCACCAACAACGTGTACCCGTGCCACGAGGTCGTGCAGATGGACTACTTCGTCCCGGGCTGCCCGCCGGAGGCGGACGCAATCCTCGAGGTCCTGGAGGATCTGGTCAACGGACGTCCCGTGAATCTGCCCAAGTCTCTCAACCGTTTCGACTGATCGGGAATGGCCGGTATGGCAAAAACAATCGTAATCGATCCGGTCACCCGAATCGAGGGACACGGAAAGGTGGTCATCGAACTCGATGACAACCGCAACGTCATCGACGCCAAGCTGCACGTGGTGGAGTTCCGCGGCTATGAGAAGTTCATCCAGGGCCACCCGTACTGGGAAGCGCCAGTTCTCATGCAGCGGATCTGTGGGATCTGCTTCGTCAGCCACCACCTTGGCGGGGCCAAGGCCCTCGACGACATGATCGGGGTCGGGCCGGCGTCGGGCACTTGTCTCACCCCGACCGCAGTCAAGATGCGTCGGCTGGGTCACTACGCACAGATGCTGCAATCACACGTCACCGCGTATTTCTACCTGGTGGTGCCGGAAATGTTGTTCGGGATCGACGCCGCGCCCGAGCAGCGCAACTTTATCGGACTGATCGAGGCCAACCCTGGTCTCGTCAAACGTGTTGTCCGGCTTCGCAAGTGGGGCCAGGAGGTCATCGAGGCCGTCTTTGGAAAGCGCATGCACGGCGTCTCCGCGGTGCCCGGCGGCGTGAACAAGAGCCTCACAGCGGCCGACGTGGACCGATTCCTGCGGGGCGAGGACGGATTGTCCTCCATCGATGAGGTCATCGACGACGCTCAGCTGGGTCTGCAGATGTTCTACGACTTCCACGACGAGCACCGCAGCGAGGTCGACGGCTTCGCCAACGTGTCGGCGCTGAACATGTGTCTGGTGGACGATGACGGCAACGTCGATTACTACGATGGGCGGCTCAGGGTCGTCGACGAGCAGAAGAAGCTCGTACGTGAGTTTGATTACCGCGACTATCTCGACCAATTCTCCGAGGGTGTCGAGAAGTGGACTTACATGAAGTTCCCGTTCCTCACCGACCTCGGCCGCGACGCGGGGTCGGTGCGGGTGGGCCCGCTGGCCCGACTCAACGTCACACGGGGCCTGTCGACCCCGATCGCCGCCGAAGCGCTGGAGAAGTTCCACGGTTACACCGGCGGACGCGCCAATAACATGACGCTGCATACCAACTGGGCGCGCACCATCGAAATCATCCACGCCGCCGAGGTTGTCCGGGACCTGCTCAACGACCCCGACCTGCAAAAGGATGACCTGGTGGTGTCACCCGGTGCGGACGCCTGGACCGGAGAGGGGGTCGGTGTGGTGGAAGCCCCCCGGGGGAGCCTGCTGCACCACTACCGCGCCGATCGCGAAGGCAACGTCACCTTTGCCAACCTGATTGTGGCCACCACCCAGAACAACCAGGTGCTCAACCGAACGGTACGCAGCGTCGCCCAGGACTATCTCGGCGGCCAGGCTGAGATCACCGAGGGCATGATGAATGCCATCGAGGTGGGGATCCGCGCCTATGATCCCTGCCTGAGCTGCGCCACCCACGCCCTCGGACAGATGCCATTGATCGTCACCGTTGTGGACGCGCATGGGCGGGTGCTCGATGAGCGCGCGCGCTGAACCGCACTGCGTCACTCTAGGGTTCTTCGACAACCCCACGTCGCTGATCTATGGCATCGGCAACGCCGGACGTCAGGACGACGGATTGGGCTGGGCCTTCATCGAACGGCTCGAGCAAATCCATCCTCAGCCTCGCGCACGCCTGCGCCGCACCTACCAGCTGGGCCTCGAAGACGCCGATCTGATCAGCCGATACACGCGAGTGTTGTTCGTGGATGCCACGAAAGACCCTGTGGTCGAATCGTTTACCCTGAGCCGTCCGGAGCCGAAGCTGGACTTCAGCTTCACCTCGCACGCACTCTCCGTGCCGTCAATCCTGGCGACCACCCAACAGTGCTTCGAGCACGTCCCCGACGCCTATTTGCTGGCGATCCGCGGCTACGAATGGGAACTCCAGGAGGGACTGACCAGCTCGGCGCAACACAACCTCAGCCACTCACTGGAGTTCTTGTCTACACCGCGGTAGCGCCGGCGGCAACCCAATCATCGAATTTCAGGCACTGACGTTGCCGTATCGGATTGCCCGCCAGACAGATCGCGACGCGGTCCGCTAAGGCACCAGTTCGCCGCTGGGAGCACCCGACATTGCGACGGCCATGATCGGTCAGGTGCCAAGCCGATAATTGCTCCGCCACCAACGCAGTTCGTCTCACCGGGCAGCCGGCACGAATCAACGCCACATTGCACAGATCGCTGAACGGCGGGGACCGCGCAACGATCTCGGCACGTAGACGAGGGTTGGTGAGATGGAAGGCATGGACGCGCGAGTTTCGCATCCAATGTCCAAGGTGCACTACCTGTTATCACCTTGTCGGTCTTGGTGCTCAAACTCGACGATGCTTAGGGGTGCAGAGCGTTAACTGCTTCGCCGACGGAGGCGAACAAATGGTCCTCGCCGATCCGCGCCAGCAGGCCACTTCGCGCCAAGCCGGCGCGGACCGTGTTGTTGGTTCTTGCCATCGCGAAGGACACGCCACTGTGGTCGAGTTGGTCGAGCATCTGGCGTAATGCCAATGCTCCGGTGTAATCAACATCAGTCATTCCCATCGCGTCGAGCACGACGAGCCGAAGTGAGTGACCTGCGCGGTCGACCGCGGCAGTCAAGTCGGTCCTGAAACGACTGGCGTTGGCATACCAGAGGGGTGTCGCGAACAGCACCACGAGTACCCCGGGAACCTCGATGGCGTGTTCGCTGCCGTCGAGCGGGGCCCAACTGGTGGTCGAAGGGATGCGGCCCAGGACGTGCAGGTGCGGGCGGGCGGTGAGGCGGGTGCGGTCGAGGATGGCCAACGCGACCGCGACGGTGATGCCCTGTTCGACGCCGACGAGTGCGACCGTAAGCAGGGTGATCAGAGCCAGTCCGAATTCGAAACGATCGTAGCGGGCGATGTCGACGAGATCGTGGATGTGCAAGATTCGGGTGGCGATGAAGATCAGAATCGCCGCCAGGGTCGCCAAGGGCAGGTCCTCGAGCAGGGCGACGGCAGGGATCAACAGCACGAGGGCACCGGCAGCAGCCAGTCCGGCCACCTGGGTCCGCCCGGAGGCCGAGACCACAGCGGCGGTTCGTGGGGGGCTTGCGTCCACCGGGAAGGCGCCGACCAGGCCGGCGACGACATTGCCGGCTCCGACGCCGAGGAAGTCGCGATTGACGTCGACCTCATATGCGCCCTGGTCGGCGAACGCGCGGGTCGTCGCCGCCGTCTGGCTGATAATCACCAGGGCGACCACGCCGGCGATCGGCGCGACCGCACCCAGCGCCGACCAGGACAGCCCGTGCAGCCCGAGGTGCGGCGCGCCGTGGGCCAGCGCACCCAACACCATCACCCCGTGGGCGTGCAGCTTCATCGCAGCGACGAGGATCGTCGAGCCGATCAGCCCGACCAACGCCCCCGGAAGCCGGCGATCGACCCGTTCGGCGACGACCACGACGGTGAACACGCCGACCCCGATGCCCAGCGCCCACCCGTTGATCAAATGCAGGCCGCTGAGCGTGACACCCACCCGGTGCAGTGTGCTGCCGCTGGCGCCGGGCAGGCCGAGCAGATCAGGTAGCTGGTGTACCACGATGATGATCGCTACCCCGCCAAGGAATCCGCTGATGATCGGCGCCGACAGAAACTCGGCGAGCCACCCGAGCCGCAGTAGACCAACCAGGGCCACCACCACACCGACCATCACCGCGAGGATTCCGATCAACGCCACGTAGTCAGGGGAGGCGGCCGACACCACGGCGGCGGTGCCGACGGCGAACAGCGGGGCGATGGTCGAATCGGCGCCGACCGACATCTGCGGGTTCGATCCCAACAGCGCGAACATCACGCTGCCCGCGACAAACGCGTACAAGCCGGTGATCGGCGGCATACCGGCCAGCCGGGCGGTGGCTAACTGCTCAGGCACCGCGATCGCCAGCAACGTCAGCGCTGCGACCAGGTCGCCAATCACCCACGACGATCGGTAGCCGTGCAGCGAGGACAACAGCATCGACCGCGCCCCCAGCAACCCCGCCGTGAACCCTGCTGCCGACTGCATCGACCCATCATCGCAACCCCTTCAAACCAGGGACCGATGTGGTGGACACGGTCTTGTTGTGGGCAGCACACGGCCGGCGAACCCGTCATCGTCGGGTAGCGGCAGTGAGCCGTCTACAAGCACCACCTTGGCCCGCTCGGTCCAGGCGGCAAGCCGGCTGGTGGCCAAGTCGACCATCACTGGGCTGATAGCGACGCCGAGGTAGTCGACACTGGAAGGCAGCGCCCCTGCGGGCGCGCAGCCAACGGGCCAGTGCTGCAAGCGAACTCGAAATTAGTCTGATCCCCGGTGGAGGCCGCTTTGGCCACGGGGCGGTTCATGGTCGCGTCCTCATAGAATGCCTGCGAGTCTTGGAGGTGCGCCCCGTCGACGTGGGTGCATGCGGGTCCACCTTGTCACGACGACTGTGCGGCCGCGTCGCCGTCGTTGCCCACCAACTCCTTCTTTGCCTCTGCCAGCTCAGCTTTGGCGGTGGCGTCGACCTGCGGATACTGCGGGTTGAGATCCCGCAGCGTCTCCAACAGCACTGCGGAAGTCGACACGTGGCTAAACCATTTGTGGTCTGCGGGGATCACATGCCAGGGCGCCCAGACGGTGCTGGTGTGGCTGAGCATGTCTTGAAAGGCCCGCTGGTAGTCGTCCCAGAACGCGCGCTCGCGTAGGTCGGCGAGGGAGAACTTCCAGTTCTTCTCGGGTTCGTCGATGCGCTCAAGGAACCGGCGCGCCTGTTCGTCCTTGGAGACGTTGAGAAACAGCTTGACGACGACGGTCCCGTTGTCGGTGAGGTAGCGCTCCCAGTCGTTGATTTCGCGATACCGCCGCTGCCAAATGTCCTCAGCGTCGAGCACCGCGGTGCGTGGCCATAACGTCTCAGGGTGCACACGGGTGATCAATACGTTCTCGTAGTGGGACCGGTTGAACACCGCGATGCGGCCCAGTTCCGGCAGCGACCTTTGGTGGCGCCAGAGGTAGTCATGTGCCTGCTCGGTCACCGATGGCGTCTTGAAGCTGTACACGTCGACCCCCTCGGGGTTAAGACCGCTCATGACGTGCTTGATCGTGCCGTCCTTACCGGCCGCGTCGATGGCCTGAAGGATGATCAGCAGCGACCGGTCGGCCTGGGCGAAGAAGCGGTCCTGCAAATCCAGCAGCGCCGCCTTCGCGTCAGCCCGCACCGCGGCGCCGTGGTCTTTTCGAAGCTGCTTGTCGTGGCGGCCGGGATCGAAGTCTTTGGCCAGGTCCACGTTGGACCCCGGCTTTACCCGGGTAGCCTCCGCCAGTCGTTTCCAGTGCGCCGACAACTTCGCCTCCTGGTTATGTCATCTGCCCATTGTCCGGGGTGTCGCGTGCGCAGGGCAACGATCACTGTCAGCCTCGCAGAAGGGTGGTGGCCAACTCCGGTCGCGTCGCGGGCTCGTCGACTGACGGTCTTCGTTGTGAGGTGAGGTGAGGTTTGCCCCAGTGCCCAAGGGAAGGTTGCTCAGCCGTTCGGCGTCCGCTGCGGGGCGGGGACGACCACTACCGGACACCGCGAGTGGGACACGACATGTTGGCTGACCGAGCCGAGCACCGCCCCCAGGAATCCGCCGTGCCCGTGAGAGCCGACCACCAGCGTGTCGCATTCGCTGACGCTCTTGAGTAACACGTGCGCGGCGTGGCCCTGCAGCATCTCCCGCGTGAGTGGGACCTGACCCGACGCGCGGTCCGGGTCGGATTCGGTGGTCTTGCTAATCGCGGCGTCCAGCAGCTTTTCCACAGAAGCAGCTGTGTCAGCGAACTCGTCTGCAGGCACACCGCCTTCCGGTTGATAGGCCAACGGGAACATGCTGCCCAGCCCAGGGTCGACCCAACGTGGGTGGTACTCCCACGCAAAGACCGCGTTGACCGGAAGCTTGCGTGCCCGCGCTTCCCCCAGCGCCCACAGCAGCGCATTCAATGATCCTTGAGACCCGTCCACACCGACGACAATCTGCCTGCTCTGCTCCGGTCCGTCGGTAGAAGTTCGTTGGCTTGTTGGTGTCATGGCGCAGAGTCCTTGAGCAGCTGGATGAGCTGGCGCTCGTCCAGCGCGGTCCAGGCGCCGCGGCTAGCCGGCCGGTGCAGGGAGTCGTCATCGAGCCCGATCACCGTCGCTCTGAGGGGCGCACGCTGGTCCGCCTCAGCCGCCGACCTCCCACGCGCCGCGCGGCGCATGATCCAGCAGCTGTACAGCAAGAGCAGGAGAAACTGCAGGATGATGATCATGGCTGGCTCCCCGCAGTCGACCCCCCATTGGCCACCACCGCAGTCGGTTTCAGGACGGCGGTCGCTAGCTCTGGCCGGGCTGCTGCGCCGCTTTCCCGGGCCAGGAAGGTGCCGAGTTCGGCGATGGTCGACATCAACGGCGCCGGGAACACGACGGTGCTGTTCTTGTCGACGCCGAGTTCGGCCAGTGTCTGCAGATTGCGTAACTGCAGCGCCAGGGGGTGGGCCATCATGGTGTCCGAGGCGTCGCCCAAGGCGGCAGCGGCCAGCGATTCACCCTCGGCGGCAATGATTTTCGCGCGCTTCTCCCGCTCCGCCTCCGCTTGGCGGGCCATCGCCCGCTTCATGCTGTCGGGCAGTTGGATGTCTTTCAGCTCCACCAGGGTGACCTGTACACCCCATTCGATGGTGGTGACGTCGAGGATTGCGCGGATATCGAGGTTGATCTTGTCGGTCTCCGAGAGCGTCTCGTCCAGGGTGTGCTGTCCGACGACCTTGCGCAGTGTCGTTTGGGCGATCTGATCGATCGCGGAGTAGACGTTCTCGATCGCCACCACCGACTTCACCGCGTCGACGACCTTGAAGTACGCCACCGCGGAGACGTCGACACTGACGTTGTCGCGGGTGATGATCCCCTGGGATTGGATCGGCATCGTCACGATTCGCAGCGAAATCCGTTGCAGCACATCGATGAACGGAATGATGAGCCGCAACCCGGGTTTGCGTTCTCCGATCACCCGACCCAGCCGGAACAGCACGCCGTTCTCGTATTGTTTGACGATCCGCACCGCCATCGCCAGCACCAGCAGCGACAGCAGGACCAGAACAACGACGACGACGCCCGCCGCTTTCATCGCCGTGCACCCGTCGGTGAGCGGTGCTTAGGGCTGCCTGCGGCCACGTCATGCGCAGCCGTCGTTGTTCGGGGGTGTTGTAAGCGGGACGGTCGAGTGGAGAAACTCTGTGGAGCAGTCATGGTGATCCTGATGCGCAGACGATCACCGGCGCGTAGGGGCCTTGGAGCCAATGCTCCTCAAGTTCTGCAGCGGACAGCTGAACTCATCCCGAACCAGCTGAAATTCTCAGCACCTCCGAGGTTACACCCGCGGGGACTTACCCGACAGATTGAGGCGCGAGATCGCCTTCCTCGGGTAACGGCACGGCAGGACCCGTCCGCAGGGTGTAGCGTCAACGACGTTGGGAGCTCAACCAGTCCGGGATGAGGGTGGCTGTCCGCCGCTGCCCTCATAGAGCAGTCGCTCGTGCCGAACGCTCCGGTGACAACCGCACACCCGGGGATCACCATGACTACACCACCCGCTCCGGGAACGCCGAAAATAGCTCCTGCACAGTACTTTC
>NZ_JBKQTQ010000167.1:0-14814 GCF_052143115.1 Mycobacterium sp. | reverse complement strand
CGCTCGAACGCAGCTACCTGGAAAGCTGGGACAGCGCCCGCCCCGGTGCTCACCCCCACCGGGACTTCGTGAACAGGTGGACCACCGACGGGTTCCGGTCCTACGTCGACGACCTCCAGAGTTCCGTCGATCGCCAGCTCGAGGCCGCCATCGGCGAACAGGCCAGAGAAGCTGAAGACGCCTTCTTCTGGGTGACCCACTACGAGCGAGGCTTCTGGGACATGGCGATGTCAGGTTAGACCGACCGGCATCCAACTCGGTCCCGTGCGCCAGCATGCGTGAGAGCCCATCGCGTGATGGCCTAACCAGGCCGCCAGCAAGCCTGCGGGGCGATAACGGCGAGCCGCAGCACCTAGGAGACCCCTGAATAATGCCGCGTGGCGGTTGGCGGGTTGATCGTTCGTTGTTGGGATGATTTGGGTGTGCAGGGTCGATCGGATAGTCAGCGGGGATTGTTGGATGCGGAATCGGTAGCGGGGCATCTGTTGAAGGCTGGCAGCGTCTTTGCGTTCCTGGCCGCGCATCGGGGCGAGTTGTTCCCCGATGAGATGTTTCGTGATTTGTTTCCCACGGGTCGGGGTCGGCCCAGTGTGCCCGCTGATGTGATGGCGGCGGTGATCACGTTGCAGGCGTTGCACGGGATGTCTGATAGCGAGACTGTGGATGCGGTCACTTTTGATCTGCGGTGGAAGATGGCGTGCGGACTGCCGGTGAGCGCGGGGGCGTTTCATGCGACGACGCTGACGTATTGGCGTCGGCGGTTGGCGGCCTCGGATTCCCCGAACCGGATTTTTGAGGCGGTGCGCACGGTGGTCGCCCAGACCGGGGTGTTGGCGGGCAAGACGCGCCGGGCATTGGATTCCACGGTCCTCGATGATGCGGTGGCCACCCAGGACACGGTGACCCAGGTGATCGGCGCGATCCGGCGGGTGCGCCGCGAAGTCCCCGGTGCCGGCGAGGTCATCGCGGCGCAGTGCAGCGCCCACGATTATGACGACCCGGGCAAGCCGGCGATCGCCTGGAACGACAAGGCGGCGCGCGATCAGCTGGTTGACGCCCTGGTCGGTGATGCGCACCGGCTGTTGGGTCACTTGCCGGAGACCGAACACGGGCCCAGGGCCGCCGAAGCGCTGGCCCTGTTGGCGCTGATCGCCGGCCAAGACGTCGAGCCGGTCGAGGGCTCTGATGGCACCGACGGGCGATGGCGCATCGCCCAGCAGGTGGCCCCCGACCGGGTGATTTCCACGGTTGATCCCGACGCGCGCCACGCCCATAAGACCGTGGCACGCCGCCAGGATGGATTCAAAGCGCACGTGGCGATCGAGCCCGACACCGGGATCATCACCGACTGCGCCCTGACCAAAGCCAGCGGACTGGGCGCCGACGGGCAGTCGGTCAGCGAGGCACGCACCGGCCTGGACCTGCTCGACGGGGAAGCCGGATCGGTGCGGGTGTTGGCCGATTCTGCCTACGGCTCTGGGGAACTGCGTGCCGAACTCATCACCCGCGGCCACGTCGATCTGGTCAAACCCGCACCGACTCGCTCGGCAGTGCTGGGCGGGTTCACCGTCGATGACTTCGCTGTCGACCACACCAATCGGACCGCGACTTGCCCTGCCGCAGTGACCCGCAACATCGGCCGGGCCGGGTACGTGAAGTTCGGGGCGGCATGTCGGGGGTGCCGGTTGCGTGAACGCTGCACCGGCAGCACCGACGGCAAGAGTCTGAGGATCCGTCCCCATGACGCTCTGCAACGAGCCGCCCGAGTTGCAGCGCGAAACCCGGACTGGCAGAACGAATATCGTCAACACCGGCCGATGGTCGAACGTAGCATCGCCTGGCTGGCCCGCGGCAACCGCAAAGTCCGCTACCGCGGTGTAGCCAAAAACGACCACTGGCTCCACCACCGTGTCGCAGCGATCAACCTGCGCCGGCTCATCACCCTCGGGCTCGATTACACCGGCACCACCTGGGTCATCGCCTGACCCAGACTCTTGCATCACCGCCGACCCGACTGCAAAACTCGACACGGCGGGGCGACCTCTGTGTCGACCGCAGGGTCTGACTTCACCAGCGCCACCGAGCGCCTCGAGGCGCCCCGCCCCAAAGGCACTAATTCAGGGGTCTCCTAGTGGTTGGTGCCGCGGTGTGCGGCCCGTTCCCGTGCCCGCTCGTCCGCTGCTTCCTGCTCCTCTGGTGTCACCACAATGGCATCAGGGCCGGGAACCACCGTCGCCGCATGGCCGGTGGCGAGCCACCGCACCACGTAGGGAGGCGAGCCGTCGGCGGAGTGCACCTCCGTAATAAGCCCCCGCTGGTCCGAGCGCTCGGTTGTCGTGCCCTTGATCACCAACCAGTCGCCTACGTTGGCTTTCATCGCCGACTCCTTCCTGCAGCCCCGTTCCGATTCTCCGCGCCTCCCAGGGTCGGCGGTACCCCCGCCCGAGAGCATCTCGCCTATAACCCCGAGGGATCCGTCCACCCAAGTGCGATGTAACGGGTGAAGCCCTGCCCGGCGCGCTGCAGCCCGGCGACCTCGCGGTGTGGGACGGTCACGTCGCGATGGAGGTCGACAACGGCATGACGATCGAACGGGTGCAGAACGAGCGCCGTCATGTCATCGCCCCGGCCCACGGATTGACGATCCGGCCCGCTGGCCGGTTACCAAGTGCAAACAAACGACCACGCCGCCACCACCTCGCCGTTTTACCTGCTGTGGTCCAGTATCAGAATGCGCGAGCCTGAGGCGCAGGAACCACGACGATCGGGTTGAGTACTACCCGCGCCGGCCACGAGCCCGCCGCCTACACCCGTAGCGATCAGCCACTGATCGGGCGATTCGGGCCCCTCGGCCGCGCGGTCGCAGTATTGTTCTCCTCCTGAACGAGCCAGGACAGTTGCGCAGCTTCCAGGACAAGGTGATGATCATTGCAAGGGGAACTGCCAACCGTTCGCCGTTGGGCTGGCACTTCGCGACCTCATCGCCCGGTTGCTCTCAGTAGTCTGGTTGCGACCAGAATCTCACCGTACCCAACCCTACGAGCGGAAAGCGCACGAACCGGCATGACCATTCCAACCGATTCGCTTCGTCACGAACCGGGGCCGGACGACGGGCGGGTGTCCTCAACCAACGCGGACCAAACCGCCAGCGGCCACCGTGTCGGGCACCAGCGTTCCCACACCGACGACGGCTTGCCCGAAGGGCAAAGGTCCTCAACTGGCACGGATGAATCCGCCGCCGGAGCCCAGCCGGTGCCTCATTTATACGAGGACGATGGGCGGACCTTCCTGGCCGCTCGCCGGCGTCCCACGGCCGCGTACGGCTGGCGTAAGGTGATCGCCAACATCACTGGTGGGCGGATCAATCCGGAACCGAGCGCCGAGCAGCAGCACGCCGCCGAGTTGATCCGCCGGATCCGCGCTTCGCTGGACGGCGTGCACAAGGTGGCGTTCGTCTGCGCAAAGGGCGGTGTAGGTAAGAGCACGATGGCAGTGGCGGTGGGCAATGTCATCGCCCGTGTACGCGGCGATCGGGTGATCGCCGTCGATGTCGACCCCGATCTGGGCGACCTTTCGGCGAGATTCAGTGAGCGCGGTGGCCCGCAGGCCAACATCGAGCAAGTGGCGTCGCTGCAGAACATCGAACGCTACTCGAATGTGCGTGTACACACCGTGGTGAATAACGATCGGCTGGAACTGCTGAGCGCCCAAAACGATCCGAAGTCGGCGTACACATTGGGTCCGGAGGACTACGCGGCCACGATGAAGATCCTGGAACTTCACTGCAATGTGATCTTGCTCGACTGCGGGACATCGATCACCGACCCGCTGTTCAGCAGGATCGCCAGCGATGTTAGCGGTCTGGTTGTGGTGGCATCCCAGGATGTGCGCGGCGTCGAGGGGGCGTTGGCCACCTTGGATTGGCTGTACGCGCATGGCTTCGACTGGTTGCTGCCGCAGACCGTGGTGGCCCTGAACGCAACTCGGGACGGCCAAGCGCTTATCGACCTCAAAGTCGTCGAGAACGAATTCGGCAAGTTCGTGCCGGAGGTCTTCAGGGTGCCCTTCGACCCGCATCTGGCCGAGGGGGTGGCAGTCGATTTGAGCACCCTCAAACCACGCACACGCAAGGCTGTGCTCGAACTTGCTGGTGGCGTGGCGCAGCATTATTCCACCAGCCCGGTGCGGCCATACCGCGAGGACGACTTGGGCGCCTGGATCGATATGATCCGCTGAGGCTTGCCGCCCACTGGCGCCGAACCCCGTACGTACCCCGCACACAGTGAACGTGCTGGGCATTGCAGCGGATGCTCGGCCACAGCTCAGCAAAGGTTACCCTCGACACCTACGCGGACCTATTCGATGACGATCTGGACGCGGTCGCGGTCACTCTGGATAGCCGGTATTCACGTGAAGGTGTGGCCAAAATGTGGCCAAATGGAAAAATGATGCCCGCTAGCAAACAGTAAAAGCGTCCTTTACCTGTAATAACAGGTCGACAGCTATGGCGGTGGCGGAGGGATTTGAACCCTATTTTGTGGGCTGGTCAAGGAGTCGAAATCGCCCTCTAGCTGCTGAAAGACATCACTGGTCTTCACGGCAGTTATCTGTAACTGTGGGCAAATTGTGGGCAAAATGTGGGCACGGCACGCGGATCAATTGGGTACAGAATGACCGCCGTCATGGCATTGCCTCGGCCCACGGATTGACGATCCGGCTCAATCCATGGGTCCGAGCGTTGGCTGCGATTCGGGTCGTCGACGCCCGCGGTGGCCAGGCCATGCCGAGCCTTAGGCTTGGTTCGTGGTCTCGCTTGCCGACTCGTTATGGCACCGGAACCGGGTCCTGGCTGAGGACGCCGCGTTCCTCGATGCGTTCAGCCGCGCCTATGCCTTCGGAGTCTGCAACTACCTCACCACTCACACTGAGCAAGCCAGCGGCGGCATTGAGTCTTTGGCTCTTCTTGGCGAACAGCAGGGTATGGGCCCGAGCAAGTCTCAAGGGATCATCCAGCAGGCGGTCACCAACGTCTGTCCGTGGAATCAATCCACGTTCGCAAAGCACGTCATGACAGACACCAGCAATTTCTAATCGAACCTGACACGTCGACGAAGGACCGCTTCCATCCCGCCCGGCGTTGGTCGAACGAGCGCTGAGACCGAACCACCATTGGCGAGCTTGTAATCCCTAGGTCGCACGTTCGAGTCGTGTCGGGGGCACGTTCTCTGCGCTGGTAGAGCCACTAGGTTGCCGGCTGGCCCCCCCGCGCCGGTCGTTCACCCTGGCGAGCGGGCGGTTCACCCCGGCGAGTAGATCGGCGAATCTGTCGGTCGCCGGTGTAACGATTGGCCGCATGGCTCTGGTACCCGCGCAATGCTGGCTTCGGACGTTCAAGATCACTGCCGGCACTCACTCGGCGACGTGCTTTGTGATCAGCCGGCACGACCGTCAATGGCTGATCACCGCGAAGCACTTCATTGACGGCGCACTCCCGGGTGGCGGCGCGATGACCCTTCATCGGCACCAAGGCGACGTCAATGAACAGGTCCAGCCGCTGCCCGTTCCACTGACACAGCCCGGTGCTGACATCGCAGTATTCTCGTTTGGCGACACCAAGCTTGTCGACGAAAGCATGACGCTGACCCCGTCAGCGGGCGGGTTGGTCCTCAGCCAACAAGCATTCTTCCTGGGCTACCCGCTGCCGGACAGAGTGCCGATAGCCGGTTCCATACCGTTCGTCAAGCACGGCATCGTGTCTCAACGCGCGATGGTCAACGGCGTCCACATTTGGTGGGTCGATGGAATCAACAACCCCGGCTTCTCAGGCGGCCCTATGGTTTTCAACGAGGGCGGTGGTATTGGCACGATCTGGCACGTGTTGGGAGTCGTCTCCGGCTACATCACACAACACATCGCCGTCGTGGGCGGTGCGGGCCTCGTGCCTACAAACTCCGGCATCCTCGTCGTGTACGACATCAAACACGCCACAGACGCGATAGACGCTTTCGTCGGGCAAACGCCTACCCCACCAAACTGACCACGTTCGTCGCCGGGGCACTCGGTAGCGGCGGCTCCGGCGGCGTGTTCGCGACCGGGCTCCTCCGGTATGTAGTCGGCGTAGACGGCCATCGTCACCACGAGGTCGGCGTGGCCGAGCCACTGGCTGACCTACCGCGGCTCTCGCCGTGTGTAATCTGCTGCGCTGCAAACGTATGCGCACGCCTCCGACGGCGCCCAACGGTCCGAGGCTAGGAAGCTCCATGGACCGTAGTGGATGAGCGCCGGCCACGCCTGAAGGATCAGATACAGTGCGGTGCCCGCCAGCGTGAGCACGACGAAAACCGCCGCCGCGACCACCAGTAAGCGGAACACCACATCGCTTTGACGGCGATAGGAGACGTGAGAGTGGCGAGGTTTGACAGGTACCTCGAGTGAGCCGGCCAGCTTCAATGCGACCCCAGACCTTCTGCTCTGGAACGTGGTCGGGGCATTAGCCCACCGGCGCACTGTTAATTCTGATCTTCTTCAGCTGGCCAACGGCCTTCTGCTGCAAGTCCTTGCCCAGTGGGGCGTAGCTCAGGTCGGCCACCTCGTCCTGGCCCTTCGACAGCACCCATGAGAAGAAGTTCACCACCGCCTTGCCCTTGGCCGGATCCGTCTGATTGGTATAGACCAGCGCATAGGTGGTGCCGATGATCGGATAGGCGTTGGGGTTTGGGCCGTCGGTGAAGCTGGTGCGCAGGTCCTCGGGGTAGGTGATGCCCTCGGTGCCCTTGGTGATCGTGGCGATGCAGGGGTGGATGAAGTTGCCGGGCTGGATGAAGTTGCCGGCTTTGTTCTTCACCTGGCCGAACTTGAGGTACTGCTCGAAGGCGTAGTCCAATTCGACGTAGCCCAGGCCGCCCTCGGTCTGGTTGATCACCCCGGACACGCCCTCGTTGCCCTCGCCGCCGATCCCGACGGGCCAGGCGACCTCTTTGCCGAAGCTCTTGTCGGATCCGCCCAGGGCGCTCACCCAGGTCGGGCTTTCCTTGGTCAGGTAGTCGGTCCAGATCGCCGTGGTTCCCGACCCGTCGGAACGGTGGGCCACCGCGATGGGCTCGTCGGGCAGGTTCGTTCCCGGGTTGAGTGCCTTGAGGGCGTCGTCGTTCCATTTGGTGATCTTGCCGGCGAAGATCTTCCCAAGTGTCTCGCCGTCGAATTTCAAACCGGTGTCCAGACCCTTGACGTTGTAGGCCGGGACGACAGCGCCGAGCACCAACGGGATGTGCAGAATCGGTCCACCCTTTGCCGAGGCGAGTTCGCTGTCTAACATCGGGGTGTCGGAGGCACCGAAATCGACGGTGGCGGCGCTGATCTGCTGCACGCCTGCACCGGACCCGATGGACTGGTAGGCAACGTCCACGCCATCCGAGGTGCTGTAGTCCTTGGTCCATATCGACATCGCGGGCGCCACAAATGTGGATCCAGCCCCCGACAAGGTGTTGGCGCCGCCGTCGAGTTTGTTGAGTGGGCGCGGGTAGCCGGGCTTGGAGGCGGAGCCCTGGCCGCAGATCTGGACGGCCTGCGCAGCCTGGGTGTTGTTCGCTCCTCTATCGCTGGTGCTTCCGCTATTGCTGGTGCTTCCGCACGCAGCCAATGCACCGGCAGTCAGCACGGCGATCGCCACGTTAGTGAAAGTCTTCGTGATCATCGATCCTCCACTGGAACGCGATGCCTGGTGGGCCGGTCTGACATCCAAAACACCAATGTGAAAAACCAACCTCTCATCGAACCGCCGCGGAGCTCAGGGTTTGCGGCCACGTCAGCCGACGGTGCAGCCACAAGGCCACGTAGACAAGGCCGAGCAGCACGGGCACCTCGATGAGCGGGCCGACGACCCCGGCCAAGGCTTGGCCGGAGGTGGCGCCGAATACGCCGATGGCCACGGCGATCGCTAGCTCGAAGTCGTTGCTGGCCGCGGAGAACGCCAGCGCCGCCGTGCGGGCGTAGGACAGGCGTAGCCACCGGCCGATGGCGAACCCACCGACCCACATCACCGCGAAGTAGACGAGCAGCGGCAGCGCGATCCGGGCCACGTTCACCGGCTCGGAGGTGATCGTTTTACCCTGCAGCGCAAAGAGCACGACCACGGTGAACAGCAACCCATACAAGGCAATCGGCGCAATGCGTGGCAGCAGCGCGCTCTCATACCACTCCTGGCCCCGGGCGCGTTCACCGAGCGTTCTAGTGAGGAATCCAGCGACCAGCGGGATCCCCAGGAACACCACAACGGTGACCGCGATCGCAGCGAAAGAGACGTGCAGGCTCTGAGTTGGCAAGTCCAGCCAGGCGGGCAACACGTTGAGGTAGAACACGCCGAGACCGGCATAGAACAGCACCTGGAACACGGCGTTGAGCGCAACGAGCACGGCAGCCATTTCCCGGTCGCCGCAGGCCAGGTCGGTCCAGATCAGCACCATGGCGATGCAGCGGGCCAGCCCTACCAGAATCACGCCGGTGCGGTAGGCGGGCAGGTCTGGCAGCAGCAGCCACGCGAGGGCGAACATGACTGCCGGCCCGATGATCCAGTTCAGAATCAACGACACGGCAATCATGCGGCGGTCGGCGGTGATCCGCCCGATCTCCCGATAGCGGACCTTGGCCAGCACCGGGTACATCATCAATAGCAGCCCGATGGCGATCGGCAAGCTAGTGCCGTGGATAGACACGGCATTGAGCCCGTTGGCCAAACCCGGGATCAGGCGGCCCAACAGCAGCCCGGCCGCCATCGCCAGGCCAATCCACAATGGTAGGAATCGGTCGACCGTCGACAACCGGGCCACCACGTGGCTGTCGTCCGACGGCGCACTGCGGGTGGCGCTAGGGTTGTGGCTCATCTGTTCAATCCCGTTCTTTTCATTCGGCTGGGCTGGGCTACTGGCCCGAAGCGGCGTTACAGGCCTGCAGCGACGCGGTGAGAAGCGCGATGGCGAGGAATTCGCCGACTAAGCGCCGTGGCCGCGGGACGGTATTCATGGTCGGGTCGCTGGGCTGAGGGTGTCGGTTCCCAAAAGCTGCGAGAGTTGTTGCAGCGCAGTTCGGTTCACCCGGTAGTACACCCATGAGGCACGCCGTTCGCTGTCTAGCAATCCAGCGGTGCGTAGGACCTTTAGGTGATGGGAGATGGTGGGCTGGGTCAGTGCAATCCCTGCTGACAAGTCGCAAACGCAGGCTTCACCACCCTCGTGGCTGGCCACCACGCTCAGCAGGCGCAATCGCACTGGGTCAGACAGCGCCTTCAGCTTGGCCGCCAATTCGATGGCCGCGTCAGGCGAGAGTGGCTCACGCACAAGCGGAACGAACGCGCACCCGGCCTCCGCGCTCAACGGCAACTTCGACTTCGACTTCGACACACATCGATATTGACTGACATCGAATCCATGGTCAAGCCAACAGTGCATGAACTAACGAAAAAGCGGGATCGGCGGGCGGGATGACACCAATCCCGCCCGCCCCGTGGTGGCGGTCAGCAGCAAGAGGCCGCCGCCTCGTCTTGCTCGCCGGCAGCCGCCGATCCGCCACAGCACGCAGCGCCTTCGGTCTCGCGATCGAGGTGCTCAGGGCTTGATCCGAATGTCTCCGAGTCGGCTAGTACCGTATAGACCTCCCACTTCTCCCCGGCCGGCCCGGTCACCCAGACCTTGTCTTGGGTGGCGAAGCAACAAGTCGTTCCGATCTCCTCGTCGGTGAACAAACCCTCGCCCTGCAGCCGGGCGATCTCCTCGTGCACCTCCTCACTTGACTGGACCTCCACCCCCAGGTGGTTGAGCGTGCCGCCCTTTCCGGGGTTCTCTAACAGCACCAGCTTGAGCGGGGGCTCGGCGACGGCGAAGTTGGCGTAGCCCGGCTTGCGTTTCGCCGGTTCGGTATTGAACAGCTTGGAGTAGAACGTGACCGCATCGTCGAGGTTGTCGACGTTGAGGGCGAGTTGAACACGGGACATGACAGCAGACCTCCATACCTCTGAGACATATATCAAACTTGTGCGACTCCCTCAGCCTGCCACCTTTTTGATATATGTCAAACATGTATGGCAGAATAGTTCCGTGCCGAAGACACTGCCACTGATCGACATCACCGCGCCGGTATGCTGCGCGCCGGTGGCCGCCGGCCCCATGAGCGATGACGACGCCCTGCGGGTGGCTTTGCGCCTCAAGGCGCTGGCAGACCCTGCGCGAGTCAAGATCATGTCTTTGCTATTCAGCTCATGTGCCGGTGAGGCGAACACCCGCGAACTTGCCGCCGTTCTCAGATTGACCGAGTCAACCGTCAGCCACCACCTCAGCCAACTTCGCAGGGCGGGCCTGGTCGAATCAGACCGCCGCGGCATGAACGTCTATCACCGCCCCCACCGGGATGCAATGGCCGCCCTCTGCGCGATCCTCGACCCCAGCTGCTGCAGCTGATTTCGCGCCACTCCCAGCGCATCGCTAGCCGAGTTGGCTTGGCGCGCCGGCAGCGTCGACGATATCGGGCCATGAAACCCGCGCGAGCCGACGCGCGCAATGCACAACTGCTCTCGTCTGGTGAAGCGTCGGCGCCTGCCAGGACCACCAACCCGGTGAGCCGCGCCACTGCAAGGCTCTGGCCTGGGTCGTCGGGCCGTTGATCGAAGTCCCCGTCTTGGCCGCATTGGTCGATGTGTCGCTGGCCCTTATCTTCCTAGTCCCTATCTTTCGACGTGTTTGGGCGTGATCCAACACCACCCAGGCAAGGCTTCGAGTTTGCTGGCGCGGTGTGGCGATAGCCGGCCGTTGTCGTGGGCGGTACGTTGAGCGCGGACCCATTCCCCGACGGGGTAGCCGTCGAACCGCTGCCTGCAGGCAGGCTGGGCGTGCCCGTGAGCGGCAGCATACTTGGATAGTGCGCTCAAGCCCCGTTGCCACCGCTGCTCCAGCGGGTCCCACTGCCAGCCGGGTAAGGCTGCCAGCTCAGCTGCGCGGTCGGAGCTCAACAGCCCTAGGCGCTGCTCGCGGCGTCGCCTCGCGACCCACCAGCCGAGCGGAAAGCCGTTAATGACTTCGCGCGACGCTGGCGCCGCGTGGCCAGTTTGAGAAACGTATCGCCGCAGTACGTTTACGCTGTTGCTCCAGTTCTGTAGTCGACGATCCGCCCAAGACCAGCCAGGCAGCGTTTCCAGTTCGATGGAGCGCTCCGGAGGTAGGTCGCCGGAGCGGCAGTCGGCGCGACAGCGCTGGATCCAATGGCCCAGGCGGAACTGTCCGAGCCGGGTTTCGGGGCCTACGCCAACAAGACTGCCGTGGCGCGCAACGTAGAGGCGGCAGACGGCCAAGCCCTGTGCCCACCGCGCCTCTGCGGCGTCCCATTGCCATCCAGGCAACGCCGCCAACAGGCCGATCCTGGCCGCGGCCAGGGTTCCTGCTGCATAAGAACGACGCTGAGCCGCAGCCCAGGCTTGCAGGTCAACACCGTCGAACGTGGTTTGCGCGGTGAGTACGGTCGTGTCGTGTTCGGCCGCGTAGTGGGCCAGGGCGCAGAATGCGTGTCGCCAGCCGTGGGGTCGGTCGGGCCGCCCCCAGGACCAACCGTCGACCGCTTCCAGGTCGGCGGTGTGTTCGGCGCTGAGGACATCGAGCCAGTAGTCGTCACGGCAACGGTGGACCCACTGGCCCAGCCTGATGCCATGCGCCCGAACGCGGCGAGGAACATCGGCGCTGCCACGGGTATCGCGGTAGAAACGCAACGCGGACAACGCCTTTTGCCACATCTCATCATCGGGATCGGTGGCGACGAGGTCGTGATCTGGCTGAGTGGAAGTCATGCGCAAATTGAGGGAGCGAGCCGGTATCCGGCATCACGGTTCTCGGGTGAGAGGTCAGCCGAACCGGCCGGAAATGTAGTCCTCGGTGGCCTTCTGGTCAGGATCGGAGAAAATCTTCTCGGTGTTGTTGATTTCGATCAGCCGTCCTGGCTTGCCGGTGGCTTCCAGGTTGAAGAATGCGGTCTGATCGCTGACGCGGGCGGCCTGCTGCATGTTGTGGGTAACGATGACGATGGTGTAGTCCTTCTTGAGCTCAGCGATCAGATCCTCGATTGCCAGCGTCGAGATGGGGTCAAGCGCCGAACAGGGTTCGTCCATCAGCAATACGTTGGGCTGCACGGCGATCGCCCGGGCGATGCACAGCCGCTGCTGCTGGCCACCGGATAGGCCGCCGCCGGGCCTGTCCAGCCGATCTTTCACCTCGTCCCACAGGTTCGCCCGGCGCAACGACCGTTCGGCGAGCTCGTCGAGGCTTTTCTTCTTGTGTATTCCTTGCAGTTTCAATCCGGCGACCACATTGTCGCGAATCGACATGGTGGGAAAGGGGTTTGGTCGCTGGAACACCATCCCGACGATGCGGCGCACACCAACCGCGCTGATCTGCGTGCCGTAGATGTCCTCGCCGTCAAGCAACACCGATCCTTGCACCCGGGCCCCCGGGGCGGTCTCGTGCAGACGGTTCAGAGCCCGCAAAACAGTCGACTTGCCGCACCCGGATGGTCCTATCAACGCGGTGACACTTCGCGGACTGACGGTCATATTGACATCGGCCACTGCCTTAAAGGAGCCCTAGTAAATGTTGAGATCCCGCACCTCCAGCCGTTTCGCGACCCTGTGCAACCCAAGGGCTCTGTCGGTCACCGGCTTCGTGGCTGCGGGTGCTCGCGGGGCTGTGCGTTTGGGACTCCCGATCGCCGCGTCATCCGTTGCCACGTTGATGTCCCGTGTCACGCGATCCTCCTGTGATGTCGTTCCTGTTCAGACCCGGCCGGTGGACCTGTGTCGTTGTCGTGGGTTGGCCGAACCCGCCACGCGCCGATCGCGGCCACAGGTAACAGCGGGCCGCCTGGATCGGCCGCCGATTCGGCTGACACACAGCGTGATTGCTCACCCGCCGCATCTGCATCGCACCCGGGCAGAATATGCCGGATGCGCCGGGCGTGCCACGGATCCCACAGGGCCGGTCAACGTCCGCGACTAACGCTGGACCGGCGGGCGATCAGCCGAGCCGCCACCGTGAACAGCAGGACCATCACCACCAATGTGAGCGCTCCCGCCCAGGCGCGCGCTTGGGCGGCTTTGAACCCGGTGGTGGCGTTGCCGAAGATCTGCAGCGACAGCGTCGACATTCGCTTGGTCGGATTGAGCTCGATGAACAAGTCGTTGCCAAGCGCGGTCAACAGCAGGGGCGCAGTCTCTCCCATCGCACGCGCGAACGCCAGCATGACACCGGTGATGATGCCTGAGCTGGCCGTGGGCAAAACGATCGCCAGGATGGTCCGCGCCTTGGTCAGGCCCAACGCAAGCGAGGCTTCGCGCAGATCGTGCGGTACCAGCCGCAACATCTCGTCGGTGGAGCGAATCACCAGCGGCAGCATCACCAGGGCCAGCGCTATTCCGCCAGCGATTCCGGAGAACCCAAAGAGCACGACCCACACCGCATACACAAGCGCCCCGGTGACGATTGTCGGCACGCCGACCAGGATGGTCGCTGAACCGGCCGGCCGATGACGGCCGATCGGGTCCCAAGGCTTGCCTACGGGCAATAGCTCAAATACCATTGAGTCAATGATTACTGAGCGGGATACCGGGGCAATGCGGCGGGCGGTGGTCCACGCCGCGCTTGCCGATCCCGGCCGGTTGGCGATCGTCGACGAACTCCTGCTTGCCGACGCGTCGCCGTCGGAGCTGCAGGGGCTGGTGTCGATGTCCTCGAATCTGATGGCCCACCACCTGGGAGTACTCGAGCAGGCCGGGATGGTGTGTCGGGTCCGCTCCGAGGGTGATCGTCGGCGCACCTATCTGCAGCTGATTCCCGAAGCGCTGGAGGTGATGGTGCCCTGCGCGATGCGGCGGCGGGCGGACCGCGTGGTGTTCGTGTGTCGTCAGAACTCGGCCCGCAGTCAGTTGGCCGTCGCGGTGTGGAAACGTCACAGCCCGCTGCCAGCGGCATCGGCGGGCACCCACCCCGCCGCGACCGTCCATCCCGGCGCGGTGGCCGCGGCCCGGCGTCGGCACCTACCAATGCGCCAACGCACGCCCCGTCACCTCGACGATGTCGTGTGCCCCGGGGACCTGCTGGTAGCGGTGTGCGACAACGCTCACGAAGAACTGCCCGCTAACTTGCACCACATCCACTGGTCGGTTCCCGACCCGGTGCCCGCCGCTGACCCCGACGCGTTCGATCGGGCTCTCGACGACTTGACCGAGCGGATAGACCGCCTCGTCCCGGCCCTACAGCCCTTCTAGCAAGGGAGCTAGCTCATGACCGACAACCTCGCCGCCGATGTCGCCAACCACGTGCGCTTTGATCTGTCCATCGACCAGCGGCTGGCACTCAAGACTGCCGCCGCGGCACTGCGCAAGGAGTTCTCCGCCACGTTCGGGGTGGAAACCATCGAGCGGTTCCTGCACTCGTCCTACGATCAATTCGCCAGCCGCGCATCGATCCCCAACTTCTTGCCGCTGCTGGCAGAACGCTTCGCGCGGCAACGGCTGCGCGCACTGGCCAAAGTCGAAGGCAAATCCAACGACGGAAAACCCATCGTGCTGTTCCTATGCACGCACAACGCCGGACGCTCGCAAATGGCGATGGGTTTTTTCACCCACCTGGCCGGCGATGCCGCGGTGGCCTGGTCCGGCGGCTCCGAACCCGGCAACGAGGTCAACCCGGCCGCCATCGAGGCCATGGCCGAGCGTGGCATCGACATCTCCGGCGAATATCCCAAACCCTGGACCGACGAGATCGTGCAAGCCGCCGATGTCGTCAT
>NZ_JBKQTQ010000166.1:0-3179 GCF_052143115.1 Mycobacterium sp. | reverse complement strand
GCGCCCGGCGCGGCCCACGCTTTCGGGCTGGGTGTGGGTGCGGAAATGCATGTGCGTGGTGTTGAACCACACGAAGAACGGAGTTTCGGCTTCGTGCTGACGCTTGATGAAATCGACTGCGGCGTCTCGAAATTCGCCGTCGCAGGTTTCCATCCGCTTCTTGGTCAGCGGGCCGGTGTCCTCGATGCGCTGGGTGCCGTCTCCGTTGGCCCAGGTGTGCAGCACACCGCGGGGTCCGAACTTCTTGCGGAACTCCGGATCCTTTGGGTAGTCCGGTTGTTCGGGTTCCTCTTCGGCGTTGAGGTGATACAGGTTGCCGAAGAACTCGTCGAAGCCGTGCATGGTGGGCAGATGCTCGTCGCGGTCGCCGAGGTGATTCTTGCCGAACTGGCCAGTGGCGTAACCCTGCGTCTTGAGCGCCGTCGCGATGGTCGGGTCCTGTGCCTGCAGGCCCAGCGGCGCCCCGGGCAGGCCCACCTTGGTCAGGCCGGTGCGGTACGGGTTCTGGCCAGTGATGAACGCCGCCCGTCCGGCGGTGCAGCTCTGCTCCGCGTAATAGTCGGTGAACAGCACCCCTTCGGCGGCGACGCGGTCGATGTTGGGGGTCCGGTATCCCATCAGCCCGTTGCTGTAGCAACTGAGGTTGCTCTGACCGATGTCGTCGCCCCAGATGATCAGGACATTCGGTTTATCGTTCACTGGTTGGCCTTTCGCGGTCGAAGCCCCCATGCCTCGCACCCGGGCGCCAGCCGACACTGGCGCGTACCAGGCCCCGACAGGGATCCTAGCTCCCGTTTCCGCCGCCGCCACGGACGTTCTGTGATCCCGCAGACGGCTGATTCGTGAAATGCTCTCGAATATTTGGCCGCAGCACCGAAACCGCCCCGCCGGAGGGTGTCCTCGTGCGTCCCCTGCAGCACCGGGATAACCAAACATTCCGATGTGGTGACCATCCTTAACCGCGCGCGTCGCGCACCGCCAGGACCGGCCACGGGTCGCGCACACCCTTGAGTTCGTGGCTGCCGCGGTCATCAAAGGCGATCCTCGATCCGAGGACCAGCGGCGGGATCGCGCCCGACACCAGTACCTCGCCGGGCCCGGCGAGCGCCATGATGCGCGCAGCAATGTGGACCGCGATCCCGTGCACGTCGCGCTCGATCATCTCCACCTCGCCGGTGTGCAGGCCGGCGCGGATGTCGAGTCCGAGGTCTTGCACCGCGTCGCGGATCGCGCACGCGCAGTTGATCGCACGCGCCGGCCCGTCGAAGGTCGCGAGCGCGCCGTCGCCGGTGAACTTGATGACTTCGCCCCGCGCGCTGGCCACATGTTTCTCGACGACGTCGTTGTGCACGTCAAGGGCCGCTGTCCAGGCCTCATCGCCGAGAGCCTCGGCGCGTTCGGTCGATCCGACGATATCGGTGAACAACACGGTGGAAAGCACACGGTTCGTCGGCGTGGCGGCGCGTGCACCGGTGACAAACGATTCAATCTCGTCGAGCACCCGGTCGGAGTCGCCGGCAAACCAAACGTTGTCGTCCCCGTCCAACTCCACCAATCGCGCGTTTGGGATGCGTTCGGCGAGGTAACGGGCGTGGCCGCCGGACACATGGCGGTCACCGCGGCGGTGTAGCAGCAGCGTCGGCGCCTGAATGCTATCGAGCGCAGGCCGGACGTCGGTGCGCAGGTAGAGGTCAAAGATGGCCTTGAAGTACCCGGGGCCGCCAGCCAGGCGCTCGCCGCGAGCCCACCATCGCCGCTTCCCCGCATCGCCGGCCCAACTCGGGGCCAAGTTATCCGCGACCGCACCGGTCCCGACGGTGTCGCCGAAGGCGTCGACATACCGGGTGAAGATCGGCTCGGGCATCCCGTACGGATAGTCGGGGGCTCGGACAAAGCGCGCGAACGGGCTAAAGAGCACCAGCGAGCGCACCCGCTGGGGATGGGTTGCCGCCAACAGCATGGCGGGAAGCGTCGACTCCGCCATCGCAAAGACTGACGCACACTGGCTCCCAACGGCATCGAGCACCGCGACGAGCCCATCCGTCCAAGCCTGCATGGCCGGACGGTCGTGAATCGGCACCGCATCCGAGCTTCCCATCCCGAGCAGGTCGGTCATGATCAGACGGCTCAACGACGCCAGCCGACGGAGGTGGCGGGCGACAGTGGGCTCGTCCCACAGCAAGTCGATCGGGAACGTAGCGGTGGGGACGAAGAGGAGATCTGACCCGCGATCAGCGACGACCTGATACGCGAGGTGAGTATCGCCGTCTCGCGCATAGACGGTTTGGGGGACGACCGCCATGGAAAAAGCATGCCACGGTCCGGTCAGGGGCGGCGATAAGGTGAGTAGCTGTGCAGCGATAGAAGGTGAGGCCTTCGATGAGCGACATGACGACGCGGTTTTCAGAAATCGTCGGGCACCACAACTTGCTGACTGGCGACGCAATCCCCGAGGACTATTTCCACGACGAAGTGTTGACGACGGCGCCGCAGAAGCCCGCGTACGTCGCCAAACCCGCATGCGCAGAAGAGGTTTCGCAGCTGCTGAAAGCCGCCTCGGAACATGGCGTGCCGGTGACGGCCCGCGGGTCCGGGACCGGCTTGTCGGGCGCGGCGATTCCGCGGGAAGGCGGGCTGGTGATCTCCTTCGAGCGGATGAACGCGGTCCTGGAGGTCGATACGACCAACCAGGTAGCCGTCGTGCAACCAGGTGTGACCCTGACCGAGCTGGACGCCGCGACCGTTTATGCCGGGCTGAGCTACATGGTTCAACCGGGCGAGCTGTCCTCCAGCGTCGGTGGCAACGTCGGAACCAACGCCGGCGGGATGCGCGCGGTCAAGTACGGGATAGCCCGCCATAACGTGCTCGGGTTGCAGGCGGTGCTGCCGACCGGCGAGATCATCCGGACCGGCGGCAAGATCGCCAAGGTGTCCACCGGCTACGACCTGACCCAGCTCATCGTCGGCTCCGAAGGCACCCTGGCCTTGGCCACGGAGGTGACCGTCAAGCTTCATCCGCGGCTCGACCACAGCGCCACCGTGCTCGCCCCGTTCGCCGACTTCGACCAAGTCATGGAGGCAGTACCCAAGATCCTCGCCAGCGGGCTGGTGCCCTACATCCTGGAATACATCGACAACATGACGATGGCCGCACTCGTCCATACCCAGAATCTGGAGCT
>NZ_JBKQTQ010000165.1:0-7104 GCF_052143115.1 Mycobacterium sp. | reverse complement strand
TGGCGTGGTGGTCGAGTGTCAGCAACCCGCATCGTCACCCACCGAGGCCCCACCTCATCGAAACGACACGGACCCCGAACGCGGATATCCGCCAACCACCCGCGCACTCTCGTTCACGAAGAGCCGGTTTAGCCGGTGGGCGCAGTAGTCCGGAAGTATGCTTCTCGCGTCGACTAACCGTAAGCAGATTCGGTCAGTCAGCAGACGGATACGGGGGGTACTCGGATGGGATCTGCGCCTGTAGCTTGCGGTGGGTGTGGCACCGGACCCATTCGGGGCGGAGCCCGATTTTGCGATGTCTGCGGGGCGCCGACAGCAACGACGCCCGAACCGGCCGAGTACAAGCAGGTTACAGTGCTCTTCGCCGATGTGGTGCGCTCCATGGATATGGCGTCGACCCTGGAGCCGGAACGATTACGCGAAATCATGGCCGCGGTCTTCGATCGGTCGGCAGTTGTCATGCAGCGGCCCGAGGCGATGAGATGCCCGTGATCAGCGGCGATCCGCTGACCGGACGCGAGCATGAACTCGAAGTTATTCACCGCGCGCTGAACAAAGTTGGCAGTTACTCCGGGGTGGTGATCGTCGGTGCCGCCGGCGTGGGCAAGACTCGGCTCGCCCGCGAAGCGCTGATCCGCGCGGAGGCTTCCGGCGCGCGCACCAACTGGATCGTTGGCACCGAGTCTGCCCGCCCGCTTCCACTGGGCGCATTCACTGCGTCGCTGGGCAAGCTGATGTCTGATCCGATGCTAGACGTGCAGCGCATCGTTGATTCCATTGTCGCCCAACAACGTCGGGGTCGCGTGTTGATCGGTGTTGACGACGCACACCTTCTCGATGGACTGTCCGCGCACGTTGTGCATCAACTTGCCCAGTCGCGCGGTGCGCACCTGGTGGTCACGCTGCGCGCGACTGGTGGTGAGCCCGACGCCGTGACAGCACTATGGAAAGACGGCCACCTCGCCCGACTGGACCTGCAACCGTTGTCGGCTGCGGCCACCCGCCGGGTCATCGAGGCCACGCTTGGTGGACCGGTGGATGCCCTTAGCGCCCAACGGTTCTTGAAGCTGACTGGCGGAAACGCGTTGTTCCTGCGGCAACTGTTGACGGACCAGGTTGCGGCCGGCTCTATGCGTCAGGTGGCGGGGGTATGGATGTGGGACGACACCGTTGCGGTCTCACCCAGCATCGGCGACTTGGTCGGCAGCCAGCTGAGTCGCCTCACACCCGATGTCGCAATGGTGATCGACATCCTTTCGCAGTGCGAGCCGCTCGCGGTCGATGTGTTGTGCGACCTGGTGCGCCGCCGCGACCTCGAAGATGCCGAACAAATGCACTTGATCACCGTTGAACACAGCGGCAGCACGCTGATGGCCCGACTGGCACACCCTCTTTTCGGCGAGATTCGCCGCGCCACCTTGGGCGAACTGTATCCAGCGCGGATCCGCGGTCGGCTGGCGCAACGGCTGGCCTGGGAGGTCGACGCCGATATGCCTGCTACCGTGCGCCGGGCACTGCTCACCCTGGAATCCGACCTCGCCCCCGACCCGGACCTCTTCCTTCGGTCGGCGCGGTTTGCCATGACCCTGCTCGATCTCGACTTGGCCGACCGATTCGCCAGGGCCGCTGCCGATGCCGACGCGCCGGAAGCAGCAAGCCTGCGGGCAATGAACCTGGTGCTTCTCGGACGTGGTCGCGAAGCCGAGGCCGCCTTGCGAGAGATGGGTGGAGCCGACCGCCCTGACGGCCACCACTGGGCTACGGTGCGGGCAGCCAATCTGATCTGGATGCTCGGCCGACCCGCGGAAGCATGGACCATCCTCGAGGCCCTTTCCGCAAAACGGGAGTCCGCAGCGGATCATGCGCAGCGCACCGCGGTCGAAGCCTGTGTGGACGCGGTAATGGCGCGCTGTGAATTGGCCGCCGAAAAAGCAAGGACGGCAATGAAGTCCGGGGCATTGCCCGACTTTCACGCGATGATGGCATCGGTGGCGTTGATCATGGCTCAAGGCGCGCTAGGCCGAGTTGACGACATCGCCGAAGTAGCCGACGAAGCCCTCCACCGTGCCATGACATCGTTTCAAGCGTCGCATATGCGGTTCTGGTTCGGGTCCGTGTATGCGCGGGCGTGCCGGCTAACTGGCCGCATCGATGAGGCCGTGAACTCTGCCAAACGGATCGCCGACTCAGCGAGCGACATTCCCGGGCTCGCGTATGCGAACCTCGCGTTTCTCTTGGGCCACGCCGAACTGATAGGAGGCGCTGTTCCCAACGCGGTGAAGCTGTTGCATGAGGCGCTGGCAGGGGTTGAAAAGCATGGCGTAACAACAGGCTTACGGCCTGCAAGCTGCTTTGCGCTGGCGGAGGCGCACGCCAAACTCGGGCAGCCAGACGAGGCGAATGACGCGTTGAGCGAAGCCCAAAAGTGTGTGCCGGAAGATTACCTGTTCATGGAGACCGCGCTGAGCCTGTCGACTGGGTGGACGCTGGCCGCCGCCGGCTCGCTGAGCGACGCGGTCGCGATAGTGCAGGTGGCCGCCGCAGATGCGCGTGAGCGAACTCAGCCGACCCACGAGCTGGCCTGCTTGCAGGCGGCGGCTCAGTGGGGCGACGCCTCCGGGGCTGCGCGAGCGCGGGAGCTCGCCGACATGCTGTCGCTACCGCTGGCCAATGCCGTTGCTCGGCATACGGAATCGCTGCAAGCCCGCGACGGCGAGGGGCTGCTTGCGGCATCGACTGACTACCGGGCGCTCGGTGATCGCGCCACCGCGGCTGACGTCGCGGCACAAGCGGCTGTAGCCTTTGGCTACGCCCAGCAGCGCAGACGTGGGATGTATGCCGCAGCTTTGGCGCGGGAACTGGCCGACGCATGCGGTGGGCTGTGCACGCCGGCACTGCGGACTCCGGTGGGAGTTCCGTTGACTCCTCGCGAGCGCGAGGTCATCGAATTGGTTATTGCCGGTTTGTCCAACCGCGACATCGCCGACCGGCTTGTCATGTCGGTCCGCACCGTGGAGGGACATGTCTATCGTGCATGTCAACGGGTGGGGGCCACGTCGCGTGCCGACTTGGCCGCAATCCTGCGCGCCGGTCCGGGCGAACTTCGAAAGTCTGACGTTTGAGCGACGAAAGCGATGCGCCTGATCGGCTCCAAATAGATTGGTCATGCTCAACATGGCGCCTCGCCGCGGCGGATTGCGCTGTCTTCCACGAACATCAGCACCGCCTTGACCCGTCGGTCCACCGAGTCATCGCCGGTGAGTCCGAGCTTGGCGAAGATGGAATTGATGTGCTTTTCCAGCGCCCGCTGAGTCAAGACCAGCCGCTGCGCCACCGCACGATTGCTTCCGCCGGTGGCGAGTTCGGCGAGAACTTCCGACTCTCGCCGCGTCAGCGATTGCCGAGTTAACCGGCGGCAGCGAGCTCCGACGCCGTCGGTGTGGGCGGTGATCGGGTCGGAAAACCTCCGCTGACGGTTCGCGGTCAGATCACCGAGATCTCAACCATGCCGGTGGGGTCGTCGGTCTGGTGTTCGTACAGCCGGCGGCGGTGTTTCGCCAATGCCGCGCGCCACACCATGCTCGGCCGCAGCAGCCGGGTCGCCGGGTCGACCAGCGAGGTGACGCGGGCGAACTGATTCAGTGCGGCGGGGTCGAATTCGGCGGCGGTGAGCACTCGATCCACATAGCTGTTGAGCAGTCGCGTTGTCAGCGATCGCCCGCCCTCGATTTCAGGTAAGGCGAGGTCGCCGACGGCGGCCAGTTGCCACGCTTGCCGGATTGGCCGTGCCGCGGCTCGGAAGAAGCGCCGTGCCAGATCGTTCGTGCCGCAGGCCAAACAGTCACGTAGCGCCAGTGCCTGCAGAGCGGCGACGGTCATGCCCTGGCCGTAGATCGGATTGAAGCCGCAGATCGCGTCGCCGATCACCAGCAAACCGCGGGGAAATCCCCGCATCAAGTCGTAGCGACGCCACACGCTTGACGGCACGCGGTGCTGCACCACCTCGCTGATCGGTGTCGCGTCGCGTATCGCCGCGAGTGCGTGCGGCGGAGCGAATTCTTCGACGGATGCGTACATTCCGGCGCGCCCACGAGGAGCCTCGTGACCCGCCATTCCGAACACGGTGAATAGCCATGAGTCATGCTCGCAGCCCAGGAGCCCCATTCCAGTGGGTCGGCCCGGAACGGGGCCGATCAGGAAGATATGTTCGTGCACGGCGCCGGGCCGCATCCGCAGCGACTGGCTGGTATAGGTCACGTGGACGTTGATGTGGTCCTCGGTTGGGCGGCCATAACCCAGGTTTTCCAGTAACAGGGGTGTCCGTGTGCCGCGGCCCGTCGCGTCGACGATCAGATCAGCAGCCAACCCCGATTGAATGCCGCTGTGCCGGTCCGCGATTCGGGCCCCGGTGATCTGCTTGCAGTCGGGGGTAAAGCTCAGCTCGACGACGTCGTGACCGTCCAGCAATGTCACATTGGCGATGGCCAGGACCCGTCGCCGGACGAAGCACTCCAGGAAAGGTCTGCTTGACGTATAACCGGTGAACGACTCGGCCGAACCGGTCCTGACCGCTTGGTGTCCGCCCATGTTGTAGTAGAGCTTCGACAAATCACGGCCGTCGAAATAGGGAACGCCATCAGTGACCAGCTCGTCGGGCAGTCCGGGGAAGAACTCCTCCAGCACCTGCGCGCCCCGTGCGAGCAGCGCGTGCAGGTGTCGTCCCTGCGGCACCCCCCGGCGGTTCGCGGCGTCATCGGGCAACACATCGCGTTCCACCACCGTGACCGTCTCGAAAGAGTCGGACAATGTCCGCGCGGCGAGCAGTCCGGCCATGCTCGCACCCAGAACCACGGCGTGATCACCGATCTTCGCCATCGCACACTCCCATGTCACCCAGCAGTTGCCGACGAAAAGCAATGCTCACGGGTGATACAGGCGCCGGATAGAGTAGCCAACTACCTCATTTACGATTTACGCCCGTCCACGATTCGCACGAGCCCCAGGAACAGGTAGCGCGCTACTCATGCGAAGGGCCGTGCTCCGCCGTACCTTTCTTCCGTCGGTGCCGATCCGCTCGGCCAAACTGTGAAACAGGCAACGGCGACGATGAAATGCCAACGCTATCAACGGAGAAAACGATGACCGTGGCCATCCACATCTGCTCGGCCGCGTTCCTCGGCGTCATCGCGATAGGTGTCCACAACCTCGAATCATGGCTCGAGCGTTGGGACTACAACCGCCACCTCGAGGATTGAGATGCCCGGACAGGCGATATCCGGCAGTCACGCCGATGAACATGACGGTGACCTGTCCGCCGATCGACGAATAGTCGGTTATTCCGCGTCGCCGGGTGCATATTGTTACTCTCCGAAAGCGTCGTGCGCGAGCAATACGAGAGGTTCAGTGGTGGCAGCGCTACTGTCGCGGCTATTGTCGTGGTTCGCCGGAAGGATTGATCGGTCGGTCGGATGGTACCGATTACCAACGCCATTAGGACTGGCAGTGTTGGTCGGACTACGAAACCAGCTGCGGGCGCACAACCTGTTCGACACCGGTCGCGGGCCTCAGGACAAGCCGCCCTACGACGACCCGGACATCGCGAACCGTCTCACCGCCCGCATGTTGAACGGGACATACAACGACCTCACCGACCCCCTGATGGGATCGTTGGGGTGCAGATTCGGCCGCAATGTCCCGCCGTCGCACACATATCCCAAAGAGCCGCTGGCACCCAACCCGCGGCTGATTAGTCGGCGTCTACTCACCCGCGACACCTTCCAGCCCGCGACCACACTGAACCTGCTGGCTGGCGCGTGGATCCAGTTCGAGGTCCACGACTGGTTCAGCCACGGCACCGTCACGACGCAACCGTGGGCGATCCCACTGGAAAACGACGATCCATGGCCCACCCGGCCCATGACGATCGAGCGGACCGCTCCGGACCCCAGCCCCAACCCCGAGGGTCCGCCCACCTTCGTCACCCAAGACACCCACTGGTGGGACAGTTCCCAAATCTACGGTGGCTCAGCGAATATGAATTTCGCCGACGGGTTGCGCACCGGCCACAAGGGTCAGCTCCGCATCGATGACCTCGGGCTGGCACCCGCCGATCTCGACCAATATCTGGACTTGACCGGCCCCGCCGGAAACTTCTGGGTCGGCCTGGCCATCCTGCACTCGCTATTCATGCGCGAACACAACGCGATATGCGACCAGCTCGCCGCTCAGCACCCGGAAATGACCGACCAGCAGCTGTATGACACGGCGCGACTGGTCAACGCGGCACTGATGGCCAAGATCCACACCATCGATTGGACACCCGCGATCATCGCGCACCCCACGACCGTGGCAGCGCTTCGCGCGAACTGGTTCGGCATTCTCGGGGAGCGGTTCGATCAGCGCTTCGGGCGGATCACCGATAATGAAGTGTTGCAAGGCATACCGGGTTCGCCGACGAACCAGCACGGCGTTCCGTACTCGCTGACCGAGGAGTTCGTCGCGGTGTACCGGATGCACCCGCTGATCCCCGACGTCTTCCTCTTCCGCTCTCTGGCCGACGACCGGGTCATCGCCGAGCACGAGCTGACCGACTTGACCGTGGAGCACGTTCGCGAGCGGCTGTCCGAACTACCGATGGACGATATCTTCTACTCGTTCGGCCGGTCCCACCCCGGCGCCCTCATCCTGCACAACTTCCCGAAACACCTGCAGCAGCTCCAGCGAGCCGACGGAGAACTGGTCGACCTGGCCGCAATCGACATCCTGCGGGTGCGCGAACGGGGCGTCCCGCGGTACAACGAGTTCCGGCGGCTGTTCCGTCTCAAACCGGCATCGTCGTTCGAGGAACTGACGGACAACCCGACCTGGGCGGAG
This sequence comes from Mycobacterium sp., assembly GCF_052143115.1. Classification (GTDB taxonomy): domain Bacteria; phylum Actinomycetota; class Actinomycetes; order Mycobacteriales; family Mycobacteriaceae; genus Mycobacterium. The sequence continues at coordinate 231 of NZ_JBKQTQ010000165.1, read as the reverse complement.
GAGTTGCGGGAGATCTACGGCGACGTCGAGCAGGTGGACCTGGTGATCGGGTTGTATGCCGAAAGCAAACCGCCGGGATTCGGGTTCAGCGACACCGCATTTCGCGTTTTCATTCTGATGGCGTCTCGACGGCTGGAGAGCGATCGTTTCTTCACCCGCGATTTCCGCCCCGAGATCTACACCGAGGCCGGCATGGCCTGGGTTAAAGCGAACACGATGCGCACGGTGCTC
>NZ_JBKQTQ010000164.1:0-11622 GCF_052143115.1 Mycobacterium sp. | reverse complement strand
AAAAGCCCCCGACACGCCGGGCGTGCGGGGGCTTTTGCGTCTGCTCGCGCTAGCCCGCGGGCGCGAACCGTGGCGCGCCGCCGGTGCCAGGCTCCGGCAGTGCCTCGACGCGCATCCCGCACGTCACTGAATCGGGTTCACAGTCAACGATATTCGCCGCTACCCGTAGTCCACTCTGTTCGACGAGCTCGACGATGGCGATCACGTAGGGCGTCGGAAGCGCCGGGTTGAAGGCGTGGTAATTGACCGTGTAGGTGAATACGCTGCCGTGACCCGATACCGGCCGCGCGACCAGCGGACCGCCGCAATCCCGGCATTCGCCGGCCGCGGGGTGCACCCAGTGCGCGCAATGGTCGCAGTGCTCGATGAGCAGCAGGGACGTCGCCTCGGTCGACACGAGCAATACAGTACACTCTATTAACTTGGGTTGTTGTGCAGCGGGTTGGTCTAACGGACGGCGCAGATGAGCTATTTCGAAAAAGATGCGATCATTTCCGGTATCGGCATCTCGCGAATCGGCCGTCGCACCGGCATTCCCGGGCTGGAGCTCACCATGGAAGCGGTCCGCGCCGCTATCGACGACGCCGGCCTGGCTGCGGCCGACATCGACGGCATTGCCACTCTGGGCGACACCCCCGCCGCCGAAGTCCTCGCCGCGCTGCAAATCGAAGCGTCCGACTGTGGGTCGGGGTTCGGCACTGGCGGTCTGCTGAATCCGGTGATGTCGGCATGCCGTGCGGTGTCCGAGGGCCACACCCGGCATGTGGTCATCTACCGGACGATTCAAATGCTGGGCGGCACTGTCCCGGTGAAGAAGGAAGAGAATGCGCCGGCACCGCCGCTCGCCCGGATGTTCGAGACGCCGGAAGGCGAAGAACCGCCGGTGGTCGGCCCGATGGACGATGTCAACGATCTGGTTGCCGCCCATGCTTATTCCGCGGCGAATTGGCTGTCGCTGAATTGCCGTCGGCATATGGAGCTGTACGGAACCACCAAGGAGCAGTTGGGCTGGCTGGCGATCAACAGCAGGCGTAATGCGGCATTGAATCCGCTTGCGGTCTATCGGGATCCGATGACCATGGATGACTATCTGGCCGCGCGGCCGGTTTCCACACCGTTCGGGCTGCTGGACTGCGACGTACCGATCGACGGGTCGATCGCGATGGTGGTGTCGGGCGCCGACTACGCCAAAGACTGTCCGCACCGGGCGGTGAAGGTCGAGGCGATCGGGGGCACGGACGGCGCAGGTGGCTGGTTTCACCGCGCCGACTATCCAAAGATGGCATCCGCCGACGCGGCGGCGCAGATGTGGTCGCGGACCGATCTGACGCCCGCCGATCTGAACCTCGCCGAGCTTTACGACGGGTTCACCTTCCTCACCTTCGCGTGGCTGGAAGCCCTGGGCATCTGCGCTGACGGCGAAGCGGGCCCGTTCGTCGAGGGGGCCGAGCGGATCGCCCTTGACGGCACGCTGCCGCTGAACACCTACGGCGGGCAGCTGTCGGCGGGCCGCATGCACGGCTATTGGCTACTGCACGAGACCTGTTTGCAATTGCGCGGTGAGGCAGGGGAGCGGCAGGTGCAGCGCCGGCCCGAAGTCGCGGTGGCCGCCGTGGGCGGCGGTCCGATCGCCGGATGCATGCTGCTGACATGTTGAGTGACCTGGTGCGGGCGTGCAATTGAGCCCTGAAGCTCGTCCGCATCTCAAAGCCGGTAGTGACGCCGAGCACCGGTCCGATAAGCGAGCTTCACAGATTGCGCGTCGCATCGAGGCTGACATCATTCGGCGTGGCTGGCCGGTCGGGCAAATTCTGGGTTCCGAGCAAGCGCTGCAACAGCGTTACCGAGTGAGCAGATCGGTGCTGCGGGAAGCCGTTCGGCTCGTCGAGCACCACCAAGTCGCGCGCATGCGTCGCGGGCCCAACGGCGGTCTGCTGGTCTGCGAGCCCGACGCCGCCCCGGCGACTCACGCCATCATCATCTATTTGGAGTACCTGGGCACCACGACCGGTGAGCTGCTCGATACGCGGCTGCTGCTGGAGCCGTTGGCGGCATCGCTTGCCGGAGAACAGATTGATGAAGCCGGCATCGATCGGCTGCGCGCGGTGTTACGGGCCGAGGAGGACCGTACGCTCGACCCGTCGACGCCGCATCACGAGTTCCACGCAGCACTGGCCGAGCAGTCCAAAAACCCTGTCCTGCAACTGTTTATCGACATCCTGATGCGGTTGACCGTTCGGTACGCCGAAGATTCGCGGCTGGACTCCGCGAGCGATGCCCTCGAGGCGATCGACCGCAGGCGTCAGGAACACGCGGATATCGTCAATGCGGTCACCGCGGGCGACTCGGCGCGGGCCAAGACGCTGAGCGAACGGCACGCGGAATCGATGACGAGGTGGCTGCAAGACCACCAGCCTCCGAGCCGGCCGGGCAACCGGAACGGACTGTACCGCCAGGCGCCGCACGGCAAGCTCGCCGAGGTGCTGGCGACCGCCATCCGCGACGACATCGCCGTTAGCGGCCGTCAGATCGGGGAGGTGTTCGGGACCGAAGTCGAGCTGCTGGAACGTTATCGAGTCAGCCGGTCGGTGCTGCGCGAAGCAGTGCGGCTGCTGGAACACCACGCGGTGGCCAAGATGCGCCGCGGACCCGGCGGCGGGCTGGTGGTGGCAGAACCGCAGGCGCAGGCCAGCATTGACACCATCGCGCTCTACCTGCAATACCGCAAGCCCCGCGGCGAAGACCTACGGTTGGTCCGCGACGCCATCGAGATCGACAACGTCGCAAAGGTGGTGAAGCGCCGCGACGCGCCGGAGGTGCGTGCGTTCCTGGACACCCATCGGCTGACTATCGAGGAGGCAGGCAACGATCTGCGCAAGGCCGGTATGGAAGAGTTCCTGTTCCACACCGGACTGGCTCAGCTGGCCGGTAATGCCTTGCTGGACTTGTTCCTACGGATCCTCGTCGAAGTGTTCCGCCGGCACTGGGTCAGCACCGAGCAGCCGATCCCGAGCCACAGCGATCTGGTCGACGTGCAACGCGCCCACCTGCGAATCATCGAGGCAATCGCGGATGGCGACGACAGCCTCGCGCGTTACCGCACGCGTCGTCACTTGGACGCCACCGCGTCCTGGTGGTTGTGACCCGGCGTTACCGTCCGAGTCGGCGCCGCCAGTCTTTGGCCGACGCCATACGGAGCATGGCTGCGATAATCTTGCCCTTCTTGCGGCTGTAGGGATACCAGAGCGGCTCCTTTTTCATCGTAACCCGCCCGGCCACAATACTTTTGGTGCGGCAGTATTTCCGGATCCCGTCGGCCCCGCCGGAGCGGGAACCGAGTCCCGAGTCGTTCCAGCCTTCCATCGGTGCCGGGAACTGGAAAGCGAGGACATTGTTGATGTCCACAATGCCGGTGTTCATTTTGCGCGCCAACGCCATCCCCTTGTTCTTGTCTCGCGTCCACACACTGCCGGACAACCCCAACGGGGAGTCGTTCGCCTTCTCGATCGCCTCGGCGACATCACGGACCTTCATCACCGGCAAGGTCGGGCCGAAGGTCTCTTCCCGCATGCACTTCATGCCGTGGTCGACGTCGACGAGCACCGTCGGCTGGTAAAACAGTCCCTCAGTGGCGGGGTCGCTCGACTTGCCCCCGACCAGGACCCTCGCACCCTTGCTGACGGCATCGTCGACGTGGCCGGACACAATGGCGAGTTGCTGCGCGGTGGTCATCGAGCCGACCTCGCAGGAATAGTCATGTTCGGCGTCCATGCCCTGGCGCAGCCTCGAGGTTTTGGCCACCACCTTGCTGACGAACTCGTCGTACACCGGTTCCTCGACGTAGCACCGTTCGACCGATATGCAGGCTTGGCCGGTGAGGGTGAATGCGCCCCAGACCGCGCCGTCGGCGGCGCGGTCAATGTCGGCGTCGGCGCAGACAATCATCGCGTCTTTACCGCCGAGCTCCAGGCTGCACGGGATCAGTCGCTGCGCGGCCGCGACGGCGATGCGGCGCCCGGTATTGACCGACCCGGTGAACATCACGTTGTCCACCAGATTGACCAAGGCGGCCCCGGTTTGGCCGAACCCGTACACCGCGTCGAGCACGTTCGGTGCACCGATCTGCTTCCACCCGTCGACCGCCATCCGCCACACCAGCGGGGCGACCTCCGAGGGCTTGGACAGCACGGCGCAACCGGCCATCAACGCTGCAGGAATGTCGCACAGCGGCACCAAAAGCGGGCCGTTCCACGGCGTGATCACGCCGACGAGTGGATACGGCTCGTAGGCAATGGTCAGTTTGTTCGCTGCGTTGGCCGCGCCGTAGGGGCGAACAGTCTGGTCGGCGAGGAAATCGGCGGCGTTGTCGATCCAGTAATTAATGATCTGCACACCGGCGATTTCGATGTTGGCGTCACCCCAAGACTTGCCCGTTTCGAGCTGCAGTAACGTCAACAGCTCGTCACTGTGGTCGAGCAGCCAGTCACGCCACTTACCCAGCCACCGTGAGCGGCCCTCGACACCGATCCGCTGCCAAGCCGGCTGGGCCGCCCGCAGTCGGGCCGCCACCGCCTCGACCTCCACCGACGTCGCCACCGGGACGCGGCCGACCACCTTTCCGGTGGCCGGGCAGGTGACCACCACTTCATGGGGGACATCCGCTTTCGGCGGGTTCGTGGGTGCCGCTGTGTCTGTACTCATTGCCATCACCTCAGCCGAATGAGAATGCGCATGGCGTTTGCCAGCTGGCACGAACGCTACGTTTCTTCCGGCGAGTTAGACGTTGGTTCCGCAAATCTAGATCAGTTAATGCCGTCCGGCTCGCTGCGGCCGCGGCCCATCAACTCCAGACCGGCCATCGCCTCCTCGGCGGCGGCCTTATCGGTCTTCTCCACGACGAAGCCCATGTGGATGATCACCCAGTCGCCCGGCGCGAATGTTTCCTCCGGCAGCATGCCGACATTGACCTTGCGATGCTCACCGACGACGTCGACCAGCGCGACCTGGTTGTTGTAGCCGTCGAGCATCCGCACTACTTGGCCGGGAATCCCCAGACACATCTGTCAAACCTCTCCTACCCGAGCTTCGTCTTCGGCGCGCAACATCGCCACCACCGATTCGACCGCCCGCACCGCTTCCGGGACCGCGGCTTCGACGGGCTCGCTCAAGCCCATTCCGTCGGCGACGTCGGCGACTTCGCATCCCACCACGATGGTCCGCGGGGCAGTCCCGCCCAGGGCGCGAAGACTCGCGAACACCGTCGCGGGATCCATGCCGTGTGCGTCCAGGCCCGCTGGAGCATCCGGTGATCCATGGTCGGCCTCGAACACGTGCACCGTCCCGGACGACCCGCGATTGGGGATCGCGTCGACGAGTACCAGCGCATCCCAGTCCTCGAGCAGGTCGTAGGCCAGATGCATGCCCCCGATGCCGTAGTCGGTGGCGCGCACCCCGTCGGAGCCGTTGACCCGGTCGAAGACGTGACGCAACACCTCGGGACCGAAGCCGTCGTCGCCGAGGAAGATGTTGCCGATGCCGGCTATCAGGATGCGGGACGCCATACCGCCGCGGTCGAATCCGCTACATGTGCCGCATCTTCAGGTAGCGCCGGGCATCTGGCAGGGACACCAGGCCCAGCACCACTGCCGAGAACACCATCAGTCCAAGTATGCCGATGAACACCCACCCTACGATCTCCATGTGGAATTCCTTTCCGTGGTAGTGGTTTCGAGCGGTTCGACTTCGTCGGGTGCGAAGTACAGGTAGCGGCCGTACCACTCGTGCAGGTCGGCGGCCGGATCGTCATCGACGACGACTCCGACGTGCTGGTTGCCGTCGACGTCTTCGTGCACCGAGGTGACACGAGCGGTCTTGCCGAAGAAAAACAGGTCTTGCGCGTCGGCGCGTCGACCCGGATGCAACCGCACCCGGCTGCCCCGCGACACCCGCACACCGTTCACCAGGACTGCATCGATGTCCGGACGAACAGCGTTGTCGGCCAGTGGGTCCCACCACTCCACGCCGTCGGGTATCTCTGGAATGAGGCCCGGCTCGCCGCTGGGCTCACCAAGGTGGGGATCACGCAAGACGCCGTGCAGGCGCTGCATCGCTTCGGGTGACATCGCATCGCAGCGGTCGATGATCTGCGCGGCCAGCGGATCGGTGGCGCGGGCCTGCGCCTTCTCCTCGTCGGTCATGGTCATCACCCGCAGGGTCAGGATCTCGTCGATCTCGGTGGAGTCGTAAAGCGCACCCTCACTCTGTTCCGCGATCTCCGGGTGGTCGTAGAGGATGATCGGTGACACCAGCAGCAGGTCGGTCTCGTCGGGCGGGCCGGCCAGCACCGGGAAACAGCGGTGCTGGTGGCAGTTAGCTGCCGCGGTCGCCGCGCGATCGGGCGGATCCAGCAGCGAAATGAACTCACCGCCAACGACTTCTGCGATGACGTGGGTGCCGATCATGGATTTGGCGATCGCCCAGTCTTTCCCGGCCTGGTCGATGCTTGGCGCGGTGTTGCGAACGGTGACGGTGACGCGGTTCAGGCCGTCGACGTGTTCGACGCCGACGCCCAGTTCACCGCGGATGCTTTCCCTGGTTCGCACCAGCCTGCCGCCCTCGACCGCGTCGACATCGCTGCCCGGCGGCGCCGTCACCGGCAGCGTCCACGGCCCGGCTGGCGCGGCGAAGCCGAAGGGGCCGAACGGCAATTCGACTTCGACGGCCTCGTCCCAACTGAGCCACGACCCGGCCGGCGTGGTCAGTTCGTCGACCGGTTGGTAGCGCCCGTCGCCGGTGTCGCGCTCGGCGGCCCGGTGCTGCAACTGCAGGAAACGCACGACCAGCTTGATGCCATCCGCGCTGTCAACGAGGAACTGCGCCGAGAGGCTGTCATCCTCGCCGATGCCCGCATCAGCAGCACCGGGCGGACCTAAAACCCCGAATTGCCAACGGGTTTGGTTCTTCCGCGACGATGCGCGGTATGGGTACAGCAGGTAGCCCTCGTAGAGTACGGCGTCGGCGATGGTACGGGCCCGGTCCCAATTCGCGCTCACCGGACCTCCTCGTGAGCTTGGGCCAGTAACTCAGTGACGGCGTCGTCGAGGCCCAACAGGCCGCGCGCGGACTTGTACGCGTTCAGAGCCGCCACCGTGTCGTGGCCAAGGCGCACCCATCCCCTGTTGGGGTAGTGCTGCTTGATCAGGTCCCGCCACACCGACACCGGCATGTCGTAGCGATCCTCGCAGTCCCACGGTACTTGCTGCACCGAGAACCCTTGCTGGCCCGCCATGAAAATCGTTCCGCTGAACAGGAACTGCAGCGGGACCAGGCCATCGCGCAGCGCGTGCAGATACTTGGCCGCCGTCACCTCGAAGTCGTACGTGCATTCCAGGGGGAGCGAGACCTCGGTGGTGCCGGTGAATCCCGGTACCATCGCCGCGCAGTGCTGCCACAGGAACGTGTGCTGGGTGGTTGCCCAACGTTCCCGTGGTCCGAACAAGTCGGTCAGTCCGGCGGCCTCGTCGTCGGAATAACCGCGCCGCAACGGGTCGATGCGGATCTGACATCGCAGCGCGATCGCGTGCACCGGCTGATCGCCGGGCACCGAGACAGCGATGCGCGCGGTCAGCATCGGCGTGATCGCATACGGCTCGGGGCCCACGTCGGCAACGGTGAACGAGGTGCCGGGCTCAGTCATGAGCGCCGCTCCTCCTCATCGCTTCGCTCTGCATCGTCGCTGGCGCAGTCACGGCCGTTGCTCCACACTGCGCTCGGCGAGCGCGGTGAAGAACTCGTCGATGAACTCGCGCGCTTCTTGGCCACCGTCGAAGCCGCGCCACCGCGTTCGTAGTCCGCCGACGAACTCGTAGCAGGCGTCGATCGGGACCAGGTAGCACTCGGGCGGTCGGTCGGCTTCTGCATCACTGGGCACGCGGATCAGCAGCGCCTCGACGTCGTCGGCGAGCAGACCGACCCTGGGTTCGGCTGCGCTGATTGCGCTCCAGGCGTCAAGGTCGAGTTCGGATTCGGTTGCCCCAGCCGGCCCCGGGTAGAACCCGACGGTGCGATCCAGCGTCGAGTTGCGGAAGAAGAACGCCAGGCCGACCGGGATCTGCAACGCATCCCAGGTGCGGCGATCGAGCGCGAAATCGGGAAATGATAGATACCGGTCCGGTACCGCGCGGTAGCGCAGCTCCGCGTGACTGTCGGTGAACAGCAGATAGCAGCCGCGGCACACGCACATCAATTGCCGCCCAGGCACATTCACTACGTGTTGGTGCGCGTCGGCGATCGGCTCCGAGCACATCTCGCACCGCTGTCCGGCCGGCTCCGGCCCACGCCGGTTTCCGGTGATGCGGGCCAGAACGTCGTAAGGGGTGGTCATGCGGGCGCGCCCATCGGCTCGGCCGGCACCGCGAGCGACAGCACCCCTTCGCGCAGCAGCAGTGGGATGGGATCGAGGTGGCGCTCGGTGCCGTCATCGAGGCCCGCCCCGGCGTGCACGACATCGAAATGCGCGTGACAGCGCGGACATCGCAGCACCGGGTCGCCCCCTGCGGCCGGTCGATGCAGCGCCGCACCGGCGAGGGATCCCTCGCAGGCCGGGCAGTGATCACGGTAGGCGTACAACTGGTCGCCGACCCGGCAGGCCAGCACCACCACGCCGGCAACCGAGAAACCGCCGACTTCCCCGGGAGCCAGGTCGGCCAGGTCGGGCACCTGATGCCACGCCGAGCCGCCGCCGTTGGAGGGCGCCCTGGAATGGACGGAAGCGAGCAGCGATTCGGCCGGGATCACGGTCGCCGACTTTCCCGCGCCGGCGTCGGGCGCCACCACTTCAATCGACGAAACCTCCGGTGCGGCAGCCCGAATCGCGTCCTCGACGGCCAATTCCAGCGTCACCGCCGACGACGGGCAACTCTTACAGCTGCCGGCGAATTGAAGCTGCACGGTGTCGCCGACGATGTCGAGCAGATGCACATCGCCGCCGTGCGAGCCCAGGTACGGCCGGACCCGGTCGAGTGCGTCGGACACCCGTCGCCGCACGTCGTAGGGGTGCAGGCCGTGCACGAGCAGCAAGCTGGCCACCAAGTCGTCGGCGACCAGGCGGTCCAGAATGCCCGGATCCGCCTGATCGCCGACTGCCGCGAGGATTCGCGACAGGCCCGCGCCGTAGAGCTCGACTACTTCGCGGACCAGCTGCTCGGCGCGCTCACGCGCGGCCACCCCACTGGCCGCCGTTGCGTCCAGCAGCGTCTGGATCCGATCGCCCGCCGAGCGCCACTGCGCGTCCCCCTGCAACTCCTCGGGGCGATCAGCCATGCATCACTCCCCGGTCGCCGTTTGCGTCGGCGAGTGCAGCCGCTCCAGTGTCTTGCCGTTGCCGAGATACATGTGCACACCACAGGGCAGGCACGGGTCGAAGCTGCGGACCGTGCGCATGATGTCTATGCCCTTGAAGTGCTCCCGGTCGTTCTCCTCGAAGATCGGCTGGCCCTGCACCGCGTCCTCGTAGGGCCCCGGTGTGCCGTAGCTGTCGCGCGGGTTCGCGTTCCACGGGGTGGGCGGGTACGGGTGATAGTTGGCGATCTTGCCGTCGCGAATCACCATGTGGTGGCTCAACACTCCGCGCACCGCCTCGGTGAACCCGCAGCCGATGCCTTCCTTGGGCACGTCGAACTTCTCCCAGGTCTTAGTGCGGCCGGCCCGGATTTCAACCAGTGCCTTCTCCGCGAAGTGCAACGCACACGCGGCGGCGTAAGCCTGGAAGTAAGTCCGTGCCCGGTCCCGCTCGATGGTGTTGGACCCGTGATGGGGGATCTTCCACTCGAACTCGACCGGTCCCTTGAGTGCGGTCTTGGGCAGGTTGATTTGCACCGAATGACCGGTGGACTTCACATAGCCGATGTCGACCAGTCCGGCCAGCGCCGTCGACCACAGCCGGGCCAGCGGACCGCCGCCGGTGTCCAGAGCCAAGTGGTCCTTGCCGTCGAACCAGCGTGGCGACATCACCCAGCTGTAGTTGCCGCCGTCCATGTCCCGCTTCTGCGGATGCGGGTTGGTGTGCTGGTTCCACGGGTGGCGCCGGTCGACCGGATTACCCAGCGGGTCGGTCTTGACGAACGTCTCCTGATCGGTCCAGTCGTCGTAATACGAACTGCCCAAAAGGATCCGAATACCCAGGTTGATGTCGACCAGCGAGTGTGTCACCAGCTTGCCGTCGACCACCACGCCCGGTGTGACGAACATGGCGTTACCCCACCGCTCCATGTCCTTGTATGCGAAGTTGCACACGTCGGGGTCCTGGAACGAGCCCCAGCAGCCCAACAGGGTGCGGCGCAGACCGACCTTCTCGTAACCGGGCATCGCCTCGTAGAAGAAGTCGAAGAGATCGTCGTGCATGGGCAAGACCTTCTTCATGAACTCGACGTAGCGCATCAGGCGGCTCATGTAGTCGGTCATCAACTGAATGGTCGCCACCGTGCCGACTCCACCGGGGTACAGCGTCGATGGATGTACGTGGCGACCCTCCATGAGGCAGAACATTTCTCGGGTGTACCGGCTGACTTGTAGCGCCTCGCGGTAGAACTCCCCGCTGAACGGGTTGAGCGACCGCATGATGTCGGCGATGGTCTTGTACCCGTGTGCGTCGGCATGCGGAGCCGCGGTGTTTTCCGCTTTGGCCAGCACACCCGGGTTGGTCTCGGAGACCATCTTTTCGCAGAAGTCCACGCCGACCAGGTTTTCCTGGAAGATGTTGTGGTCGAACATGTATTCCGCGGCCTCGCCGAGGTTGACGATCCACTCGCCCAGGTGCGGCGGCTTGACCCCGTAGGCCATGTTCTGGCAATAGCAGGAACAGGTGGCGTGGTTGTCACCGCAGATACCGCAAATGCGGCTGGTGATGAAGTGGGCGTCGCGAGGATCCTTGCCCTTCATGAAAATCGAGTAGCCGCGGAAGATCGACGATGTGCTGTGGCACTCGACGACTTCGCGGTTCTCGAAGTCGATCTTGGTGTAGATGCCGAGGCTGCCTACGATCCGGGTGATCGGATCCCATGCCATTTCGACGAGTTGGCCGGGCTCGCGCTTCGCGTGGGACGGCTCCGGGATGATCGTTGTCATCGAACTTAGCTCCCTATCTTCAGCTGAGATGCCGCGTCGCGCCTTACCAGGTGCGGCGTGCGCCCGTCGTGAGTTTGTCGCCCTTGTGTCGCCACTTCGGCTCTTTGTCCACGGTGCGCGCGGTGACACCGCGCAGGTTGCGGATCAGCGAGCCATACAGTCCTGACGCGGTGGTGGAAACCTTGCCGCCCGGCGGCTCGTCCATGAAGGGCATGAACTTGTCCGGGAACCCGGGCATGGTGCACCCGATGCAGATGCCGCCGACGTTGGGGCAGCCGCCGATACCGTTCAACCATCCGCGTTTGGGCACGTTGCATTTGACCACTGGGCCCCAGCAGCCAAGTTTGACAATGCATTTCGGTGATCCGTATTCGGTGGCGAAGTCGCCCTGCTCGTAGTAGCCGGCCCGGTCACAGCCCTCGTGCACGGTATTGCCGAACAACCACTGTGGCCGCAGCGCGTCGTCGAGCGGGATCATCGGTGCCTGCCCGGTGGCCA
>NZ_JBKQTQ010000163.1:0-92229 GCF_052143115.1 Mycobacterium sp. | reverse complement strand
ATCACGACCTTGCGTCCCCCTGATTTCGGGGTGACTCGCGCTGTCAGTACTCCGTGCAGCCAAATATCCAGGCTCATAGGGCTTTCCAGCCTTGGCGGGGGCGGAGCACCAGTTCGAGGTCAAGCGCGGCGAGCGTGTCGAACAGCTTCTCGACGGCCTTGGTGGCTTCGCCGGTTTCGAGTTGAGCGATGGAAAATCGGTTGGTTCGGGATCGCTCGGCAAGTTCGCTCTGGGTCAGTCCCTGAGCCTGGCGCGCAGCGCGTAGCGCCCGCCCCAGCGCGGACGCTGAGCGCGCCGTCATCTCGCGACCGCCAGATGTTGCCATTTCCTCACATTAGGTGGCGTCGCTGCTAATGTCAAGGAATCATCACATTGTGGCCACGCAGGGCTAATGTTGGTCTTTTCCAGCATTGTGCTGTCGTGCGATCCCACGTCACGCCCAGTGCCACCGCAACTAGGTCGGCAGGTGGCGGAGAGATGGCCTTTCCCCGGCGAGCGCGACCCGAATCTGTCCGTGGGATTCTCTACGCTTTCCTGGTGGAATACGCTGCGATCGACGCGCTGCGGGACCGGCATCCCGCTTGGCGGCTACTGCGTGCCGGTAACTCCACGCTGGTCCTCTCCTTTCTCGGGCTGTTTTTCGTCGAGGGCAACCGAGGCGCGTGCCCGGCAAGCGAGGTCGCGGCCGCGTTGGACGACCACCTGCACGCTCTGAACGCCGAGATCCCCACTGAACGCGGGGAGGAGCGGTTTCCGAAGGAACCCCGATCATATTTGGAGGACTGGGCGGCCACCGACGCCGCGTATCTGCGCCGGTTCTACCCGCCCGGCGATGACGAAGTCCACTACGAGGTCACACCGGCGTTCGAGAAGGCTTACGCGTGGGTCATGACCCTCAAGGGCAGGTCCTTCGTGGGGACCGAATCCAGACTGCACACCGTGGTCGAGTTGCTTCGGCAGATCGTGCACGGAACCGAAGTCGAACCCGACGTCCGGTTGGCCGAACTACGCCGCCGCCGCGACGAACTCGACGCGGAGATCGCGGCCGTCGAGGCCGGCGTCGTTACCGTCCTGGACGCGACGGGGGTCCGCGACCGCTACCAACAGCTCTCCGCAACCGCGCGGGAACTGCTCTCGGACTTTCGCGAGGTTGAAGAGAACTTCCGGCTTCTCGACCGTGCCGCGCGAGAAAAGATTGCGGCATGGGACGGCTCCAAGGGCGAATTGCTCGCCGAGTTGGTCGGAAGCCGCTCCGAGATCGCCGGCTCGGACCAGGGGCGCAGCTTCCAGTCGTTCTACGACTTCCTTCTCTCTGAGTCGCGGCAAGCCGAGCTCGCGGATCTGCTCGCGAAAGTGTCAGCCCTTGACACGATCGAGGCCGACCAACGCATTCGCGGCATTCACCACGACTGGTCCGAAGCTGCTGATCGAGCGCAGCGCACGGTCCGACAGATTTCCGAACAACTGCGCCGCTTCCTCGACGACCAGGTCTGGCTCGAGAACCGGCGCGTACTCGACCTGGTCCGGTCGGTGGAGAGCGTTGCGCTTGAGCTCCGCGACAACCCGCCGACCTTCGGGCTGGAGCTCGATCAGCCGGGGATCGAGATCGCGTTGCCATTCGAACGCCCGCTCTACCAACCCCCCGCGGCGGTAGCGGTTGAGAGCCAAATTGCGGCGGCTACCGAGGAGGTCGACGCCGACCTCCTCTTCAGTCAGACGTTCGTCGACCAGGCGCGCCTGGCCGAGATTATCCGAAGCGTTCTGCCCGAGGGCTCCATGGCTCTCTTGTCGGACGTCATCGCGACGCACCCCATCGAGCAGGGCGCGGCGGAGATCGTCGGCTACCTCGCGCTCAATGACGAAGACGTTGCCGTCGATATGGATGACACCGATGAGACTTTCCTGGAGTACTCCGACCCCGCCGACCCGGACATCACCAAGCGGGCGAGGCTACCGAAAGTGACGGTGAGGCGGCGATGAGCAGCGAGCACGCAGTCGCCAGCGCGATCATCCGGCTGATGCAAGGTGTCGTCTACCGAGAGTCGGACGAGGACACCTGGCTGACGCTGGAACGCCTGGGCGCCGGTGTCCGAGACCATTTCGCCACCATCGGCATCGACGTGGTCGTCGATGACATTGAGGGCTTCGGTTATCTTCGGTCCCGGCCCGAGGACGATGGCGATGAGGTGCTCCCGCGCCTGGTGCGCAGGCGCGCACTGACATACAACGTCAGTCTGCTGCTGGTGTTGCTGCGTAAGCGGCTCGTCGAGTTCGAGACGGCCGGTGGCGACGGCCGACTGGTCCTCACCACCGACCAGATCGTCGAGATGCTGAGGCTCTTCCAGGCCGAGTCCACGAACGACGCGCGCGTCGTGGACCAGGCGGAGACGACGATCAATAAGGCCCGCGAACTCGGGTTTCTGCGGCAGCTGCGCGGTCAAAGCGACCATTGGGAGGTGCGCCGCATCCTCAAGGCTTACGTCGACGCCCAGACCCTGTCGGACTTCGCGACGAAGCTGCGAGAGTACGCCGGAGCGGCGGCCGGCGATGAGTGACGGACTCTTCTCGATGGTCGGACTCGGCGACACCCGAAGGGCCGGCTACCGGCTCCAGTACACCGAAGTATTCAACTGGGGCACGTTCGACTCCCAAGTCTGGCGTCTCACTGCCGGCTCCGATACCGCACTGCTTACCGGGGACATTGGCTCCGGCAAGTCGACGATCGTTGACGCGCTTACCACGTTGCTGATGCCGTCCCACAAGGCCGCCTACAACAAGGCCGCGGGCGCCGAGGCCAAGGAACGCACCCTGCGCTCGTACGTCGAAGGCCACTACAAGTCCGAGCGAAACGAAACCACTGGACGGTCCCGCGCTAAGGGCCTGCGGGAGAACAAAAGGACCTACTCCGTCGTCCTCGGGGTCTTCACGAACCAGGGTTACGACGAGACAGTCACCCTGGCCCAGGTCTTTCAGCAGCGCGAGAGCACGGGACAGCCCTACCGCTTCTTCGTCACCGCAACCAAAGCGCTGTCGATCGCAACGGATTTCGCCGACTTCGGCACGGATCTGCGTGACCTCCGCAAGAGGCTGCGCGCTGCAGGGGCGGAGATCTTCGACGAGTTCCCCAAGTACGCAACCTCGTTGCGTCGCCTGCTCGGAATCCGATCGGAGCAAGCGCTCGAGCTGTTCCACCAGACCGTCTCGATGAAGTCGGTCGGCAACCTCAATGAGTTCGTGCGCGACCACATGCTCGAACCGAGCGACTCGACCGAGCGGGTTCGCGACATCATCGCCCATTTCGACGACCTGACCAAGGCGCACGACGCAGTCAAGCGAGCGAGAGAGCAGCTCGAAGTACTCGAGCCCATTGTGCAGACCGCGGCAAAGTATGACGCCGGGCTCGCCGAGCGTGAGTCGTTGGACCGCGAGCGATCCGCCGTCCGGCTGTTCATCGCCGAGCTTCGCTCCGGCCTGCTTGCCGACGAGATCGCCAAGCTGGAGGCCGAGGGCTTGGGCTTGTGGAAGGAGCAGGACGCCGCAAAGGCCAAGGAGCAGAAGCTAAGCCGCGAGCGCGAATCCCTCATCGAGGAGCGCGCCAAGGCCGGCGGCGATCGCATCGGCGAGCTGGAGCGACTCGCCGGCGAGGCCCGTGCCCAGGCCCAGAGTCGTCGTCATGCCCGGACACGGTTCGACGTCGCGGTCGCCGACGCCGGGCTGGAACCGGTCGTCGGCAGCGAGGACTTCGCGGCCCTTTCCGCTCTGGCCCCCACCGAGCGGTCGCGGCTTACCGCGGAGAAGCGAGCCCTCGATGCGGCCACGGCCGACGCGATCGGGCGTGAGAGGGAGTTCCAGCGGCAGTGCGGCCTCATCTCCGAGGAACTCACGAGCCTGGAGCAACGCACCAGCAACCTCCCCGTCGAGCAGGTCGAGGTGCGCGCGGAGCTATGTGCGGCCCTCGGGCTGACGCCGGACGACCTTCCGTATGTGGGTGAACTGCTCGACGTGACCGATGAACACGCCGAGTGGCGGGGCGCCGCGGAACGGGTCCTGCGAGGGTTCGCTCTGTCGCTCCTGGTGCCGCAGCAGCACTACGACTCCGTCGCCGGATGGGTGAACGGCCGAAGGCTCACGTTCCATGGCCGAGGCGGCAAGGCGATCGGAGCCAAGCTCGTCTACGAAAGGGTTGCCAGACAACGGGTTCCGCTGCAATCCCCGGGGCATGAGGGGCTCTGGCTCGCCGACTGCATCGAGGTCAGGGACGGGCCCTTTCATCAATACCTGGTCGACGAGCTCACGAAGCGGGCCGACTACCGATGCTCGTCGAGCCTTGACGAGTTCCGCAGCCAGCGGCGGGCCGTGACCCGTGAGGGCCAGGTGCGCTCGGGCGAGCGCCACGAGAAGGACGACCGACACCGCGTCGACGATCCCCGTCGCTGGGTCCTCGGCTGGGCCAACGAGCGAAAGATCGCCGCGCTTCGCGACGAACTCACCGAGCTGGAGGAAAAGCAGGCGAAGGCTGCCGCCGAGTTGACCAGGCTCGATGCGCAGCGGGATGCGGTGCACGCAAAGCTGCAAGCCCTTGCCCGGGTTGAGGAGTACCGCTCTTGGGCTGATCTCGACATCGGCGAGGCCGAATCGCGTGCGAACGACCACGACGCCGAACGCGACCGCCTGCTGGCCGGCTCGTCGCGCCTAGAGGAGATCGCGCGGGCGCTTGACGAGAACGAAGCGCAAGCCAACGCCGTGGGGGAGTTGATCGAAAAGCTCACCGGCAGGCTCGCGACCACGGCAGCGGCGGCGGAAAAAGCAAAGCAGGACAAGAAGCGCGACGACGAGTTCGTCGCGGCGCGGCCAGAGCACGAGCTGGCGGTCGCCCGCGCGTCGTACGCGGCCCTCGACGAACGCCTTGGAAAGAACCGCCCGCTGCGGGCGGCGGATTGCGCCGATACGGAGGTAGCGCTGTCGGCCGATCTCCATCGGCGCATCGAGCGCCTCACCGGCCAACTCAACGGCTATGCGCTGAACCTGGGCCAGTACATGAGCGAGGTCTTGCGTCGGTGGCCCGAGCTTTGCGCGGACATGGACGCCAATGTTGAGGCCCGCCAAGACTTTTTGGCGTTCCGCGATCGCGTCGCGACCGACGACCTTCCTCGTTTCGAGGCCGAGTTCAAGGAGCAGCTCAACAAGAACGCCATCCAGGAGCTGGCGGGGTTCAACAACTGGCTCAATCGGCAGGCGTCGGCAATCGACGAGCGGGTAGATCGGATCAACGAGGCGCTCGGTGCGGTGCCCTACAACCCGGGTCGCTACATCCGGCTGGAGAAGGAGCCCACCACGAATCAGGATGTCGCACAGTTCCGTTCGGACCTGCGCAACCTGACCAACGACAGCCTTGCGCTCGACGGCGACCAGTACTCGGAGCAGCGCTTCCTCGACGTCAAGCGGATCATCGAGCGGTTCCGCGGTCGCGACGGCTACGCCGAATCCGACAAGAACTGGACCCGGCGCGTCACTGACGTGCGCAACTGGTTCGTCTTCTCCGCGTCGGAGCGCGACGTGGAGACCGGTGATGAATGGGAGCATTACAGCGATTCCGACGGCAAGTCCGGCGGGCAGAAGGAGAAGCTCGCCTACACGATCCTCGCGGCGTCACTTGCTTACCAGTTCGGGCTCGAGTGGGGTGCTGAGAAGTCGCGAGACTTCCGGTTCGCGGTCATCGACGAGGCATTTGGGCGCGGCTCGGATGTCTCGACGCGCTACGCGCTGGACCTTTTCGCGACGCTTGGGCTGCAACTTCTCATCGTCACGCCTCTGCAGAAGGTTCACGTCATCGAGCCCTACGTGAAGGCGATCGGATTCGTCGACAATCCGACCGGAACGTCCTCTCGCCTCCAGACGATGACGATCGAGGAGTACCGGACGCGACGTGACGGACGGCGGTCGTGAGCGCCGGGTGGACCACACCGGATGACATTGCCGCCAGGGTCAGACGCCGGTGGGACGACGGATCGCTGTTGCGCGCCTACGCCAATGGAGATCCCTTTCAGCCGATCGAGGTGCCGCTGCGTGGCCCCAAACCCTCGCAGGTCGGTGATGACATTGCCGCGGCGCGCGACTGGGTGGCGGCGCTCGACGCCGGCCGACGCGACGACAGCCGATATGCCCTGCAATGGCAGTCAATCGGCGGCCGACAGATCGGCCGCAACCGGCTGCCCGTCCGCGCGGTGGTGTCCTCGATCGCGCAAGCCTGGGCTTCGTTGGGCGTGACGACTATGGTTCGCCGATTCGACGATCTCCTGGCTCTGGCAGATCAGCATCCGCGGGTTCGCGAGTGGGTCGTCGGCCATCCGCATCACGCGCTCGAGCTGGGGCCCGAGATGCCGCAGCTGATCGCTGCCTATGTTTGGCTCGACAGTCACCGTCAGTCGCAGCGGTACCTTCGCGAGATCGATGCACCCGGCGTTGACACCAAGTTCGCCGAGAGGCACCGGACGGTCCTGGCCGCGATGCTTCGCGTTTCATCGACGGCCTCCGGGTTCCTGGCCGATCTCGGTCTCAGGTGCAGGCCCGGATTGGTGCGGCTCCGGCCCTCGCCCTCACTCGGCTTCCCGGGGCCGACACTGACTGAGCTGGCGGTGCGTTCCGAGGAGTTGGCACAGCTCACTGTCGAACCGCGCGTTGCGGTAATCGTCGAGAACGAGATCAGCTATCTGAGTGTCGATGTCCCCGAAGGCGGGATTGTGTTCTGGGGGAAGGGCTTCGAAGTCGACAGCATAGGTCGGCTGCGATGGCTGGCGGAGGCCGACGTCCTCTACTGGGGAGACATCGACACTCACGGATTCGCCATTCTCGACCGCCTGCGGGCGCGGCTCCCGCGAGCGCGCTCGGTGCTGATGGACCGTGACACGCTGCTGGCCCACCGCGACCGTTGGGTGACCGAGGACCGCCCTGCGAAGTCGGTCCTGACGCGACTGACGCCTGACGAGTACGACCTTTATTCAGAACTGGTCGGAGGCGGGCTGGGTGAACGAGTGCGCCTCGAACAGGAGCGAATCGACTGGCATTGGGTCGAGCAACGGCTACCCGCATCCCACGGCGGTCGGACTTGATTGCTCATCGAATTGTGGTCGGAAGTGATTGGAGTCGGCGCTGCGAGACGGTCCGGCAAGAACTGGCGCCGTCGACCGTGGCCCCTGATCTCCGAGGGCGGTACGCCTTTACTGAATTCGGTCGCCGCTTGCAGTGGGCGCAGCGGCTGCAAGCGGCGGGTGGGCCACGGACTTGGCCACGGAACACGGCGGAACCGATGCGAACAAGCGGGACGGGGCGAGACAGGTCGGACGGCTGAACGTCGCTGGCCTGCAGCTATGAGACCGCGCGTACCGGGAAAGACCGCGACCGGCTAGCTCATAACCCAGAGGTCGCAGGTTCGAATCCTGTCCCCGCTACTAGGCGAAACGGCCCTCGGAGGAGACTTCGGGGGCCGTTTTCATGCCCGATGGGAACACTTTTGGGAACATTAGCGTCGCTAACGGATCCAGTGGGAACTGATTGGGAGCACTGACGGGTTCCTGGAGTCGGCGTCGAGTCGGCTGTCCGGCGCCGGGAGGCTCAGATCATCGGCCACAGTAGGTAGATCGGTCGGGGGGTCGTAGATACGCATGCGGCGCGCTGCAATGTGGGCGTTTTCGTGACTCAAGGTCTGCCGAGGGGTCGTAGGTCAACCATCGCATCTTGCGTGCGTGAATCATGACTGATTTGAGCCCGACGATTGCCCGCCGTTTGGTGGCCGGCGAGCAGGTCCGTGCGCATCGCACGATGAATGTGAAAGGCCATCGCAGCTCAATCTAGAACCAGACGTGCGAGCGCCCGCCCCCACTCAGTGACCCGCGGGCGTCCAACCGACAGGCAGTCGCTTGATGCCGTGGATGAACGCCGAGCGCAGGATGGCCGGTTCCTCGACGGCGACGATATCGGGGATGCGGTTGTGCAACTCCTCGAACAGCACCCGGATCTCCCGCCGGGCCAGGTTGGCGCCCAGGCAGAAGTGGGCTCCACCTCCGCCGTATCCAAAGTGCGGGTTGGGATTTCGGGTGACGTCGAACAACCACGGGTTGCCGAACTTGGTTTCGTCGCGGTTGGCCGAGTTGTACCACATCGAAACCTTGTCGCCGGCCTTCATCGTCACACCGCCGAGTTCGACGTCCTCGTTGAGATTGCGTCGCATGAAGATCACCGGAGTGGCCCAGCGCACGATCTCCTCGACCGCGGTAGCGGCGACGCCGTCGAAATCCGCCCACCATTTGTCCCGCGCATCGGGGTAACGGCTCAACGCCACCATGCCGTGACTGATGGCGTTGCGGGTGGTCTCGTTGCCTGCACCGGACAACAGCATGAAGAACGAGGCGATCTCCGCAGACGACAGCCGCTCACCGTCGACCTCTGCCCGCACCAGGTTCGAGGTCAGATCGTCGGCGGGTTCGGCCCGGCGGGACTCGGCCAACTGGGCGCCGTACGCGGCGAGGTCGAGTACCGCCTGAATGATCTCGTCGTGGCCGGTGGTCACCTCCTCGTCACCGGCTCCCAAGATGACCGATGTCCAGTGGAAGACCTTGGGCTCGTCCGCTTCGGGGATGCCCATCATGTCGCAGATGATCTGCAGCGGAAGGGGACCCGAGAGGGACTCGACGAAGTCCGCCTCCCCGTCGGGGTGGTTGGCCACCATGTCGCTCACCAGTTGCTGCGCCCGGGTACGTACGCTTTCCTCGATGCGGGCCACCATCTTGGGGGTGAACGCGCGGTTGACGATCGATCGCAGCCGCAGGTGGCGCGGGTCGTCGAGGTTGATCATCGATCCGCTGAACTCCGCGATCGCCGGGTCGATCTCGCTCAACGACACGGTGGTCGGGATCGAACTGAACACGTCCGGGTGCCGGCTCGCATGGTGCACATGGTCGAACGACGTCAGTGCCCAATGCCCGGGGCCCGATTCGAATCCGGGTACGTTGGGAGCCTCGAAGAACGCTATCGGCGCTTCGCGGCGCAGCGTGACGAACGCCCCGTCGCGGCGGTCGTCGTCCCAACTCCAGAACTCGAGTGAGCCCAGGTCGATATCGCTCAACGGCACCTCCGGTGGCGCTGTGCCGCTTTCGCGCTGCGTGATACCCGAGTCAATCTTTGTCATGGTGACCTCCCGGTCCGACCCTGAGTGTGACACCCGTCACGTGGGTGGTCTAGAGAACTCGCTGTGGCGCGTTTTCCCGAGGCTGTCGGCGGCCAACGCTGGCCTGCGCCCCGGCAGGAATCCAACCAGCGACGATGCGGTAATCGGAGCGATGGTTGTGAACCTCTGTTCGCGTGTCCTAGCGGTGTCCTAAGACTCTCGATTACGCGCAAACACGCACTAGACAGATGAGCACAGTAGTGGCCCTGTGACGTAGACGTTTGGGCACACACTAGACACCGGGACACCGACCAGCACACCCGGTTTCACACTGGCAGTGTGGGGGTCAGGGGTTTGAGTCCCCTTAGCTGACCAGTACAAACGGCACTTCGACGCACTCGCTGGAAGTCACCGCTTATTCACCGCCAATGACCGGGAACCGACCGGAATTGCCCGGTTCTTATGGAAGCTTCGAGATAGTCAATCCGGTTGTCGCACAATGAGAAACGAGCAACAACTGGAACTATCAGGACCTAAGGTTTGCTAATCCGTTGGTCGCGGGTTCGAGCCCCGCCCGCCCTGCCTCGAAGACCACAAATACAGATGGGAATTGCACGTCGGCTCACGCATCCGGATCGTCACCTTCCGGCTGCTCATCGCTACATTCCAGCAGCTCTTTGAGCGCGTCGGAGAACCCGTCGGCGATGTCCCACAGGTCCGGCAGCAGATCGGGGCAGGAGATGATGCCGATACCCAGTTCCCCGTTGAGCGACATGACGGTGATGTTGAGTCCCGCGCCGCCGAGGATCGGGCCGAGGGGATACATCGTGTCGACTTGGCAGCCCAAGAAGTACAACTGCGTCTGCGGGCCGGGCACGTTCGACAGGATCAGGTTGTAGGCGGGGCTATGGCTTATCGGAATGCGCGGCAGGATCCGCATAACTGCGCCGAACAACGACGGGCCGCCGAACTGCGACCAGTCGTGCAGCAAGGTGGGTCCGATGGCCGCGGTGTGGTCTTTTGCGGCGGTGTTTCCCGCGGCGATGGTGCGGATACGTTCGGCGGGGTCGCTGATTTGGCTCTCCACCCGGCAGAACATCCATGTGGTCTGGTTGCGTCCGGGACGGTCGGACTTGTCGTGCACCGACACCGGCACAGTGGCCACCAGTGGGGTGTCTGGCAACTCGCCGCGCTCGAGCAGGAACCGCCGTAACACCCCGGAGCACAAAGACACCACCACGTCATTAATGGTCACGCCGAACCGGTTCTTGACCCTCTTGACGTCCCGCATATCGAGCTGGGTGTAAGCGATATTGCGACGCCGGCTGAAGGGGGCGTTGAACCGGGTCCGTGGGGCGGAAAACGGTGCGGCCATGGTTCGGCCCTCGCGCGCGCGTAACAGCGTCTGCATCAAAGTCAGCATCGTGACCGGCACCACAGTGGCCAACCGCAACGGCCGGAACGCGAACCCCTTCAGTCCGCTCGCGGCGATCTGCAGCGAACTACCGCTACCCGCGCCACGAACAGGCTGCGGTGGCGGCGCATCTGGCTCCAGGCCGCATAGCTGGGCCAGCAGGTTCGCGCCGGCAACCCCGTCGACCACGGCGT
This sequence comes from Mycobacterium sp., assembly GCF_052143115.1. GTDB lineage: Bacteria > Actinomycetota > Actinomycetes > Mycobacteriales > Mycobacteriaceae > Mycobacterium. The sequence continues at coordinate 81,458 of NZ_JBKQTQ010000163.1, read as the reverse complement.
GGTGGACCTTGAGCATCACCGCCAGTGCGTCATCGCGGGGGCCGCCCTCAATTACCCACATTTCCCACAGCGGCTGGTCGCGGTCCAGTGGCAGCCCCGCGATATACCCACAGATCTCGGCCAGTTCGCGGCGCCCTCCGGGTGCCGGCACACCGACCCGGTGCAGGTGGCGCCGCAGCTGGAAGTCCTCGTCGTCCACCCACACCGGATGATCCGGGTTCAGCTGGGTATCGGCGAGCTTCATCCGAAACTCCGGCAGCGCTTTCACGTGCTTCGCCAACGCGGTGCGAAACCGGCCATACGTATAGCCGCCCGGCATCGTCGAGGTATCCAACTCCAAAATGCAGCACACGTTCAGTGGCTGCGTCGGCGTCTCCAAATAGAGGAAAAATGCATCAAGTCCGCTGAGTCGTTCCATAGCCGCCCGCCCGACCTAGTAATTAATTTCCATAATTCCCCGACCCCACAGAGAGCTTAGGCCCGAAATCGTGCAGATCCAGTCCCTAACAAGGGCTTTCCACATTAAATCTTGATGACCGCGGCGGTGACATGGCCGCCTCGTCGCTGATCACGACATAATCGATCGCCGGGTCGGGGGCACGCCCGGTTGGGTCCCCATACCCCGACAGCAGGGAAGCTAAACATTTACCGAGCCGTGGACGATGAACGGTTTTCCGCGGGCATCGCCGGAGGTCTGTGGTCGTCACCGAACAGCGCACGGAACCTCGGCCCGTTGGCCACACCAGCGAGTCGCCACGGTGGTGTGCGGCGGGCTCGGCGGGATCATGGAAGCGGTCGCGTAGGGCGACGTAGAACGCAATGGGGTCGTCGTTGGACTACTTCCCCTGTCGGGAAATGCACACTTTCGACGCCGTTCTTCCCTGCGGGCCCGGTTCATGGTCGGCCTACCCTCCGCTAGTGCCATGGGTGCCTCGACAATTGTGCTCAACGGTGGTATCCGATGGAGGTGGCCGGACCACTGTGGCTACCACGGCACGCTTGAAGTCGCGCTGCGCGGGCACGACCTCAAACATGAGATCAGTCCATCGGCGCCGACCTGCTGCGCGACGCCAGCGCCTTTGGGCCCGGTCGCGGCGACTAACAGTGGGATTTGCACGTTGGTCAACGCCGCACAGACCGTGTCACTGCGTCGACTCGCGCCCGGACGCATTATGGCCGCTTTCGGCACCGGGTTCTCCAGCCGCGCAGCTATGGGCCAGCCGCCGATCCGATGGTCGTACATGGAGGCCTATATCCGTGCCTACCAAGCACTATTAGCCGGAGAGGTCGTCGACTGGGAGCGCGCGGCCATCAGGTTGATGCTCACCTCTGCGCAAGCGGATGCTCTGCCCCTTGGGCACCATCGTCGACGAACAGGAAGACCCAGCCGGCGAACGGGTCCGCCTGGCGGTCGGAGCCCCGTGGGCGGCGGCAACGTATCACCTGGTCTATACCAGCCCGGGTGCCGACGCGGTCCGCCAGATGCCCGGTGGGACCGCGTGGCTCGATGTGATCGACAAGTTCCCCCAACGTGAGCGCCACCTGCACATTCACCAGGGCCACATGGTGGAAATCAACGACGCCGACCTGGCGGCCTGGCGTGCCGGGGGCCACATCTCGCTTCCGTCGGTCACGCTGACCGGGTCCGCCGACACAGTCGGAAAGGCGGTGGCCGCAATGACCCAAGCCGCTGGCACCGAGGTCATGTATGAGCCCTCAGGCCCCGATATCGCACGCGAACTCGAAGCGTTGGTCTCGGCTGTACGCGGTTAGTAGGCCCGCATCAATACATCGACACGTTCTGTGGTGTGGTCACGGAGGATAAGTGGTCATATAGGGCGACGCGGGTGATGGTGAGCGATCAGGATCCACTGGTCGCACCGGCTGCCGCCGCGATTGTTTCGATCGCACGCTGGTCGCTGTCGTCAGGTGCGCTAGTGGAGTATGTCCGAACGACGGCTTCTATTGCCGCCGTTGCACATTCGGCAGGGCTCCCTGGTACCGGGTCGGCGCCACCGAGCGGGATCAAACGCAGCGAGTTGGTCCAGCTCGATCAACTCGGCGTCAATCTCGACTTGCTGGAGCTTGCCACGCAGCCGCGCGGTGAGTTCGTTGGGTGCGGGTGCGGCACCCGTCTTGAGCCGTTGCCGAACGGCACGCAACGGACGCACAACCTCGCGATGCCACGCGTCTACCCGGGACCGGGCCGCATCCAGGCAAGAGGTGGTTAGCGTCTGCCGTCGCCTAGCACCGATGAACGCGGCGAATAACACTACGTTGACGTCGAGCACGTATCGGTTCTGCAAATACAGGCACGCGGCGGCCACGCCTTCGCTGCCATAGAGCTCCAGTGCAAACTGCTTGAAGCGGCCCGCAGTGCCGGTTTCATCCGTCATTTCGCGCCGCGGTCTGCTCCGGCACAGATGTCACCCGACCGCCTGGCGCGCCGTCCCAGCGTCGAAATAGTTCATGAGTGATGCCAAATTGATCCAGGATTTTGCCGCCGGTCTGGTTGAGGAGATCGTCGATTGTCTTGGGTTGATGGTAGAAGGCTGGGGTTGGTGGGAGCACGATCGCGCTGGCAAGGGTGACGGTTTCCATGTTGCGGATGTGGATCAGGCTCAGCGGGGTTTCGCGTGCGACGAGTACGAGCTTGCGGCGCTCTTTGAGGCACACGTCGGCGGCGCGGGTGAGCAGGTCGGTGCTGCTGCCCGCGGCGATCGCAGCCAGGGTTTTCATCGAGCAGGGCACCACCACCATGCCGACGGTCTGAAACGATCCCGACGAGATTGCCGCACTCAGGTCCTCGGGGTCATAACAAACGTCGGCGAGGCTTTCGAAATCGCTTCTACCTAGCCCCATTTCGAGCTGAATGGTCTTCTCAGCCCCCCGGTAGATGACCAGGTGGGTTTCAATGTTCGGGTGGTGGTGCAGGGCGCGGAGGGTCGCCCAACCCAGTTGTGGCGCGCTGGAGCCGGTGATGTCGATGATCAGCCGTTGCCGCTGCATGGGTTGTGCTCCTGAACGCTCACTTGCAAAGCCTGACCACACAGTAACGGGCGGCGGGTACCTACCATTACCAACCGGATAATTCGCGAAATCAGGAGGCATCATGCCCATCTACCAGTGCATCATCCCCGAGGGACTGCTTGATGAATCCCAAAGGGAGAACATCGCTGGAGAGATCACTCGCATTCACTGCGACGCGAACGGTGCTCCGCGCTCGTTCGTCAATGTCCTTTTCCATGACATGCAAAACGGCACGGTCTTCGCCGGCGCCAGCCGGTCTACCCACTCGATAGTGTTCGGCGACATCCGCGCCGGCCGGGATGGCGCGACACGGCAGGCGAGGCTTCGAGATTTGTCGCTAATGTGGACACGGCTTACTGACGAGCCAGAGGGGGAGGTTCTCATCGCGCTGCGGGAAGTCAAAGCCGAAAACGCAATCGAAGCCGGCGTGATCGTCCCCGAATCCGGTGAGGAACAACAATGGCTCGAACAAACGAAACAAGGCTGATCCAGTCGGGCATGCTTCAGAGCTGAGATATCTCTGGGATCACGCGCGCGGACGATTCGCTATGCGTGCAACGCCACGCGCGCGGAATTGGTGGCGGTCGCGTGACGGGTGGAAGTCCCTGTTGCGTGGCTCTCGCCGGACCACCATGGTGCCCAGGACCAAGGGAGAGCGATGACTGAACCACTGCAACCAACAACCTGGTATCCGGATCCGAGCTACGAGTGGGGCATGGTCGTGCCGCAGCCGGGGGATGATCCGTTCTACAAGTACACCGGCAGCCTGGAGAGCATCCCGCCGGGAACGGTGCTAAAGCCTCGCAACCTTGCCTACCGCGCGTTCGGCGTCCCGACATGGCTCAAGGCCACGCAGCTGCTCTACCGGTCGACCAGCCAAACCGGCAATCCGACCGTCAACGTCACCTCCGTCATTCAGCCGCGTTACCAAGAGGACAAGACGAAGGTGATCTCGTACCAGTCCGCCTATGACTCGCTGAACCGAAACGACGAGCCGTCGTATGCGATCTCGGGCGGAGTCACGCTGGGCGGACTCGTTCCCAACGTGGAGGGGGCGGTCTTTGGTCCGTTTCTCGCCGACGGGTACACGGTCATCGTCCCCGACACCGAGGGCCAGCGGGCCGACTTCGCCGCAGGCCCCGAGTACGGAATGAACACGCTCGACTCGATTCGCGCGGTGTTTTCACCGTCGTCGACCATCGGGCTCCCGGACGATGCAAAGGTTGCGATGCTCGGATACTCCGGCGGTGCGATCGCCACCGAGTGGGCCGCCGAACTCGCTCCGACGTACGCACCCGACGTCAACGCGCGCATGATCGGCGCGGCGATGGGCGGCGTGCTCGTCGATCCGGCACACAACCTGAACTACATCGAGGGCACGTGGTTTTGGGGCGGCGTCATGCCGATGGCGCTCGTCGGCATCGCGCGAGCGTTCGACAAGGATTTCACGCCATATCTCACCCCCACCGGCGTGACGGTCTTCAAGGAGATGCAGACCGCTTCGATCGTCGACGTCCTGGGCCGCTACAAGGGTCTGACCTGGCAGAAGCTGATCATCCCCGCGTACCCGACTCCTGAGAGCCTGCCGCTCTACGTCGAGGTGGCAAACCAGTTGATCATGGGCACCGGCGGTACGCCGACCATCCCGTTGTTCGTCGGTCAGGGCGCCAACGGTGAGCTCGAGGGCACTCCGGGCGACCAGCCGGGCATCGACGCCGGCGACGGCGTGATGATTGCCGGCGATGTCCGCACGCTCGCCCGTAACTACTGCGCGAAGGGCGTGAACGTTTACTACGAGCAGTACGACGCGCTGGCACATATTTCGAGCCTCGTGCCCTGGCTGCCGCACGCGATCGCCTGGATCCAGCAGCGCTTCGCCGACGTAACAGCGCCGCAGAACTGTTCGTCGATCGCCGCGGGCAACCCGCTCGAGCCGATTCCGATTCCGGTCTCGTAGCAACTCGCGCATTCTACGCGACATCAGAGCGGCGCAAGCTCCGAGTCGGAGCCGCCTCTAGTCGGCCAACGTTCGCGGACGGCCGGTCAGCAGAACACGCGCGACCCACTCGACCCGGCCTAGCGACTCCTCCAACGTCAACATGCCGGCCAGCACTCCGGCGAGCGCATTGCTCAGCGCGCCGTTGAGGCCGAATGTGATGTTCGGAATGTCCTCCGGTGCAACGCCATCGAGCAGACTGTTGAACATTTCGGCGTTCGTGCGATTCATCTGGTCGATCGCCGCTTTGGCTTCGGGAGCAGTGGATCTCGTAGTTTGAAGCATCAGCGCGGTCATTTCGGGGTTGCGGTAGAAGGCACGCTGCGCGCGTCGTAAGTAATCCAGGACACCTGGCAACGGGTCCTGGTCGGCTCGTGCCCCGCGCGATGCGAGGATGCGGCGGGTAAGTCGCTTCTGCCAGTCCTCCAGTGCCACCGCAAGAAGGTGATCCTTCGAGCTGAAGTAGCGATAGACGGTGGCCAGTGCCACTTCTGAACGCTGTGCCACGTCGCGCATCTGTACCGCCTCGGCGCCCACCTCGGCAATCAGACCGATTACGGCTTCGATGACCTTGGCTCGCCGTATCAGCTGGCGGCTGGTCATTTCCGCAAGGGGAACTACGGCGGATTCGGCCCGCTCGACGGGAGTGTTGACGATGCGACCTCCGGCTCGGATCGGGAACCGCCTTCTCAGTGAATGCTTCGATGTTACGGCAAACAGCCGCTGCGCACAGTGTTATCCCAGCTAGACTCGCCGCGCTCCTTGACAGTAGTAGAACCGTGTTTCAGTATGGATTGAGCAGCGACGCTGTCAGCGATCGGAGGACGCCATGGCCGGACCTGTGGGTCTGCCGGTGATCGACACGATGATCGGGTTCCCCCATGAGGGTTCCGCTCAATATGACTTCATCCGCAAGCAGACGAAGGACCGCGAATCCAAAGAGGACTTCGAGTTCCCTGTCGAGTACATGTTCAAGGACGTGCCGAAGGGGCTACCGACCGACGACCCGGTGTCGCTGGTGCTCCGGCAGATGGACCGGTTCGGTATCGAAAAGGCGATGATTGGAGTCGGTGAGGACTCAGCGCAGCTGGCGCTCAAGACGTTCCCGGATCGCTTCGTACCCTCCGGTGCGCTCGTGGACCCCAATGACGTGATGGGTTCGGTGAACGCGATCCGTCGCGAGTACGAGCAATTCGGTATCCGCGCCACATCAGTCTTCCCTGCAGGGACCTTCCCGCAGGTTCCGATCGACGACCCGAAGATGTACCCGATCTATGCCATCTGCGTCGAGCTCGGCATCCCGATCTTCGTCTGCGCCGGCGTCCCGGGACCGCGGGTTCCTTTTTCACCGCAGGAAGTTTCGCGAATCGACATCGTGATGTTCGACTTCCCCGATCTGGTGTTCGTCACCCGCCACGGCTGCGAACCTTGGGAGGATCTGGCGGTCAAGCTGATGCTGAAGTGGCCCAACCTCTACTACTCGACATCAGCGTTCGCGCCGAAGTACTACCCGAAGGCCATCATCGACTACGCGAATTCCCGCGGTGCCGACAAAATCCTTTACGCCGGCTATTTCCCGATGGGCTTGTCGCTGGAGCGGATCTTCAGCGAGCTGCCCAAGGTTCCGCTGAAGGACGAGGTGTGGCCGAAGTTCCTGTACGGCAACGCCGCCCGCATCCTCGGCCTGGAAGACTGACAGTCCTATGGCGTTGGCGATCACCGCCGAGCAGGAGCAACTCGTCGATGCTGTCAGCCGGTTCGCTACCCGGCACGCGCCCATCGACAAGACACGTGCCGCGTTCGATTCGATAGCGTCCGGCGAATTGCCGTCCTGGTGGTCGGAATTCGTTGTACACGGTTTTCATGCGGTACACCTTCCGGTGGACATCGGCGGCCAAGGCGGCAGCCTGGTCGACATGGCCTGTGTGGTCGAGGCAGCCGCCGCGGCGCTGCTGCCGGGTCCGCTGTTGAGCACGGCGACGGCCAGCGCCGTCGCGAGTCTGGCTGATGTGTCGGCGAAACCGCTGCTAACCGAACTGGCCGAAGGCGCGACGGCGGTCGTCATACTGCCCGAGCATTCAGACGTGCACGCGGTATCCGACGGAGACGCGTGGCGACTCAACGGGTCGTCGGGCTCCGTGTTGGGAATCTGCGCGGCACAACACATCCTGCTCTGCGCGCAGACTAAGGACAGCGGTCAACGGTGGTTCGCGCTGGACCCGTGCTCGGAAGGTTTGAAAGTCGAACCGCGGCAAGGCACCGATCTGTGCACCGATGTGGGTGTGCTCGATCTCGTTGAGCACATCGTGCCGGCCAGCTCGGTGATATCCGGCATCTCCACCGAGCGGGCCCGCTGCGTTGTGGTGGCCCTCGCGGCGTGCGCAGCCGCCGGGACGGTGCGCCATTGTTCCGACGCGGCAACCGATTACATCCGCACACGTGAACAGTTCGGCAGGCCGGTTGGAGCCTTTCAGGCTCTGCAGCACAAGGCGGCGACGCTACTGGTGAACTCGGAACTGGCGACGGCGTCGGCCTGGGACGCGGTACGGGCAGAAGGCGAATCCATCGAGCAGCACCGGCTGGCCGCGGCGTCGGCCGCGGTGATGGCGGTGGCCGCGGCCCCCGATCTGGTGCTCGATGCGTTGTTGATGTTCGGCGCGATCGGCTACACGTGGGAGCACGACACACACCTGTACTGGCGGCGCGCCACCAGCTTGGCCGCGTCGTCGGGGCCGATGACGCGATGGAATCGCGAAGTGGGGGAGTTGGCGCGCACGCTGAAGCGATCTACCACAATCAATTTGGGTGCCGTCGAATCCGAATTCCGGGCCAGGGTGGCGGCAACGCTCGACGATGCGCTGGGTCTGTCCAACGATCACCCTTCCGACGACACCCGGAATCCCGGCTTGGCCTTTGGGTCGCAACGGGATCTGCTGGCGCAGCAAGGCCTGGTCGCACCGAATCTGCCGGCGCCGTGTGGAGTCGGCGCTTCGCCGGTGCAGCGGGTGATCATCGCCGAGGAGTTCGACAAGCGTCCCGAGTTGATACGACCCTCGTTCGGCATTGCGGAGTGGATCCTCCCGACGATTCTCAACAGCGGATCGGATCTGCAGCGCGACCGCTTCGCCTGGCCGATCCTGCGTGGCGTACAACGGTGGTGCCAACTGTTCAGCGAACCCGGTGCCGGGTCGGATCTGGCGTCGCTATCCACCCGCGCCAACAAGGTGGACGGGGGATGGTTGGTCAACGGGCACAAGATCTGGACATCGCTGGCCAATCGGGCTCAGTTCGGAGCGTTGTTGGCGCGCACAGATCCCGAAGCGAAGAAGCACCGCGGCATCAGCTACTTCCTCGTCGAGATGAGCTGGCCGGGCATCGAGGTCTCGCCGATCAAGCAGGCCAGCGGACGCACCGAATTCAACGAGGTCTTTTTGACCGATGTGTTCGTGCCTGACGACATGTTGGTCGGTAAGCCCGGCGATGGCTGGAGCCTGGCGGTATCGACCATGGCGGTCGAACGAACGGCCATCGGAAACTACGTCAGCATCGATCGAGCCGATGCGCTTCGGCGAATGGCGGAAATTGATGGCCCCGACCAGGATGCGGCGCTGCGGGCACTAGGCGACGTCGAGGCCTACAGCACGGCGATCAGGGCCGTGGTGCTACGCGAAACCCTTCGTTTGGTCGAGGGGAAGGGGCCGGGACCGACCAGCAGCATCGCCAAGTACGCCATGGTCACGTTGCTGCGTCGCGCATTGACAGCGACACTCGGCCTGACCGGTCGCATCGCGATGTTGGAGGATTCCGACCCGGCCGTCTTCCAGCCCTATTTCGACGCCCCTGCAGAACTTATCGGCGGAGGCACTCCGGAGATCCAGCTGACGATCATCGCCTCGATGGTCCTCGGTTTGCCGCGCAACTGAATCCTCTAAATCTGGGCCACAGAAAGGACGTTTGCCGCGATGACGACACAGCTCCCATTCAGGTTCTTCGACTGCGATAACCACTACTACGAAGCGCTCGACGCGTTTACCCGCCACATCGAGCCGCAATACAAGAAACGCGCGATCCAGTGGGCTGAGCTCGACGGTAAGCAACGTCTCATCGTCGGCGGCAGGGTCAACAGGTTCATCCCGAATCCGACCTTCGACCCGGTGGGCAAGCCCGGCGCGCTCGACGAATACTTTCGCGGCCGAAACCCCAGGGGTGCCGACTTGAATGCGCTTTTCGGCGACCTGGAACCGATCCCGCCGGCGTATCGGGACCGCGATGCGCGCTTGGCGTTGATGGATGAGCAGGGCATGGCGGGTTGCATCCTGCTGCCTACGCTCGGCGTGGGAATGGAGCAGGCGCTGCTACCTGACCTGGACGCCGCAGCGGCAACCTTCCGGGCTTTCAACCGCTGGATGGATGAGGACTGGGGATTTACCTACCAGGAGCGCATCTTCGGTGCGCCGTACATCACGTTGTGCAAACCGGATAACGCTGTGCGTGAACTCGAATGGGCGCTTGAGCGTGACGCGCGCTTCATCGTGATGGTCCCCGGACCGATCATGACGGACGTCGGCATGCGCGCACCCGGCGATCCCATGTTCGACACCTTTTGGCAGTTGGCGAACGATTCAGGCATCACCGTTTGTTACCACTCGGGCGAGACGTACTACTCGAAGTTCATGCCGGCGTGGGGCGAGCCGGATTACATGATGTCGTTCCAGGCGCTGCTTGGTTTTCGGAGCTTGTTCTCCGGGGACGCCTTGCAGGACACCTTCGCCAACCATCTGCACAACGGGCTTTTCCTGCGGTTCCCCAACCTGCGGATGGCTTCCATCGAGAGCGGCTCAACCTGGGTGTTCCACCTGTTCGAAAAGCTCACTAAGTCTTTCGGTCAGATCCCACAGATCTACCAGGAAGACCCGCGAGAGACCTTCAAACGCCACGTCTGGGTGTCGCCCTTCTACGAGGACGAGCTGGCCAGCCTGCTAAGGCTGCTGGGCGAGAAGCGGATCATCATGGGTTCCGACTTCCCGCATGTCGAAGGCCTGGCCGAGCCGGCTTCCTATCTCAAGGACCTGGAGAACTTCGACTACACGCCCAAGCAGTGCCGAACCATCATGCGCGACAACGGGCTTGAGCTGTCGATCCGCAGGCCGGTGTGACCGCTTTGTGAATGTGAGCAAGTCCAGCCTGGTCGCCATGCTGCTAGAGGTCGGCGAGGAGAACGCGGCAGTGTTGCTCGCGCGCTCTGCACTGCCGGACGAGATCGACACCGACCACGCCCTCGACGCCCTGGTGGCCTTCGGGTTGGACCGCGATCAGGTCGACGAGGTCGCGCGGTTGACCATCGGCGCTACCGACACTCGTGCCGGGCGCGACGAAACGCAGCAGACCATCTCGCGCCGGTGGGCCGATCTCGTCGACCACTGGCTGACTTAGGTTTTCGATTGAGCAACGCATTTGGGAGGCGTCATGACGGCACCGCAGCTGCCGAAGGGTTTCGACTTCACCGACCCCGACGTCTACGCCGCGCGCCTGCCGACCGAGGAACTGCGCGAACTACGGCGGGCGGCGCCCATTTGGTGGAACGAGCAGCCCAGCGGCGTGGGAGGTTTCACCGACGGCGGGTACTGGGTGGTCAGCAAGCATCGTGACGTACGTGAGGTGTCACGGCGCGACGATGTGTTCTCCAGCGCGCAGAACTGCATCGTCCCGCGTTACTGCGACGAGCAGACGGCACGCGGGCAGATCGAGGCCGGCAGATTCTCGATGATCAACATGGACGCTCCGCAGCACACCCGAATGCGCAAGATCGTGTCCCGGGTGTTCACACCCCGTGCGGTGGAACGGCTTCGGGAAGACCTGGCACAGCGAGCCCGGCGTGTCGTCTGCGATGCAGCCGCCGCCGGAACGGGGGACTTCGTGGCGCAGGTGTCCAGCGAGCTGCCGCTGCAGGCGATCGCCGGACTGCTCGGGGTGCCGTTCGAGGATCGATCCAAGCTGTTCCATTGGACCAACGAGATGGTGGGAGACGAGGATCCCGAATTCGCCGGGTCCGAGGCGTTGGCGTCGGCCGGCGAATTGATGTTCTACGGAATGCAACTCGCCGTACACAAGGCCGACCATCCTGGCGATGACATCGTCACCCAGCTGATTGAGGCCGACGTCGACGGCCACAAGCTCTCCGACGAAGAGTTCGGGCTGTTTATGGTGACACTGACAGTGGCCGGCAACGAGACCACCCGCAATTCGATTACGCAGGGGATGATGGCGTTCCTCGACAATCCCGAGCAGTGGAAGGTCTTCAAGGAGCAGCGCCCCGTCACTGCCGTTGACGAGATCATTCGATGGGCCACTCCGATTACCGCTTTCCAGCGCACGGCGCTCAGCGATATCGAACTCGGCGACGTCCCGATCAAGCAGGGTCAGCGGCTTGCGTTGTTCTACCGATCGGCCAACTTCGACGAAGACGTGTTCGACGATCCGTTCTCGTTCAACGTGCTCCGAGATCCAAATCCGCACATGAGTTTTGGCGGCACCGGCGCGCATTATTGCTTGGGAGCCAACCTCGCCAGGCTGACCATCGAGCTGATGTTCAACGCGATCGCGGATATCGTTCGCGACCTCACCGCGCTGGCTGATCCGGAGCGGTTACGGTCGGGCTGGCTCAACGGAATCAAGCACTGGCAGGTCGACTACACCGGCGCTTGCCCGGTGTCTCAGCGAGCCGGATAACCGGGTCGCCGATCAGACGGCGGAACGGGTTTCGGCGATGGTCTTGATCGTCGCCGTGAGAGTTTCCGGCGGGTAGTACCGGCCGGCTCGGACCACTCCGGCGATGTCGTGCAGATGGGCCACGTTCTCGACGGGATTAGCCGACAGCAGGACTATATCGGCGTCCTTCCCGGGTTCCACCGTGCCTAAAGTGGCTGTCTTGCCTAGGAACTCGGCAGCATTGATGGTGGTCATCTGCAGGATCCGCAACGGCGTAAGGCCTGCCGCCGCCAACTGGTCGAACTCATCATGCAACGCGAATCCGGGTATCTCCCAGCCGGATCCGCTGACGTCACTGCCGGCCATCATCTTGACGCCCTCTTGGTCGAAGATGCGAACCATCTCCAGTTGCCGGGCGTAATGGTTGCGATAGGCGCTGCGCATCGTCTCGGGACGTGAGGCGTATTTCTCGGTGGCCTTTCGCCAGTCTTTCAGAGTCCGCTTGGACGCGAAGCGGTTGTTGGGGTTGTCGCGGTAGACCGGGTCGTCGCAGAACTGTTGGGTGCGCAAGCGGATCAATGTGGGGCACTGCCACGTCTGGTCGGTGACGAATACCCGTGCCAACGCGCGGGCTTTGTCGTCGTTGAACGACCGACCGGCGTCCGCGATCAGGTCGGCGTCGGCCGGTTTGGCCAACAGCAGGGGATTGATGACGGTCTTGGCCATCACGCGGGCCATCAGGATTTCCATCAGGCGCTCGGCGAACGGGAGCCTGGGGACGCTGGGGAATTTCGGGGCCGGACGGTCGGCCACGGCCTGCTCGATGGCACCTTGGTGGTCGCAACACGCTGCGACGATGCCGATCCCGGGACCGAGGTGCTCGATCGAGCGCATCCTGCCGTCGGAGGCTGCGCGGACATCGATCCCGACCGGCAGGTGCCCGACGGTGGTGAGTCCCAGCCGAGCGGCTTCGGCCTGAGCCGTAAAGAACACTCGGGGGGCCACCATCGCAACTTTGATGAAGTCGGCTCCAGCGTCTGCCTGTTGCCGAACCGACTGCAGTGCAACCGATTCAGTGCCGGCGTTGAAGGGAAGCAGCACCTCGCCCGGCGTGGACAACACTGCGGGTCCGTCGATGGGCAGCCCGAGCTTACCGGCGCTGCGGTCGTTGAGCAGTGTGCGCGAACCCCCCATCTGGCGAAATCCGGTGACGCCGCACGCGAGCATCAACCGCAGCGCCGACTCGGCGTCGCGTCGGTCGGACAGCGGATGGGCATGCATGTCGCAGAACCCCGGCACCGCGAACGTTCCCCGCGCATCGACTACCGCGACCCGGCCGGGGTGCCCGTCGGAAGTCGGCGTGATCGCGGCGATTTGGCCGCCTTCGACGGTGATGTCAACGGCGCGACGCAGGCTGCCGTCGCGGACGTCGACGACGGTGGTGCCGCGCAGAATTGTGCGCTCGCCAGTCATCTCCTGGTTGTACCCGTCGTCGAGCCAGCCGAAAAGTTGGTCGCAGTGATCAGTCTGGCGGCGTCGGGGTCATCGATCCGATGTAGTACGTTTCGTGCCCGGTTGCGTATCCTCCGCCGTCGGTGGCGATGTGAACGTGGTCGTAGTGGTTGGCGGTTTCGTTGCCGTAGTCCGCCGTCCAGCTCCCCTTGCCGACGCCCGGATAGATTTTCTGCCGCCAGATCACGTGGTTGATTCCCCATCGCTTGGCATTCGCCAACGCAAACCCCGCGATTTGGTTGCCGAGCTCAATGCCCGCGGGGGAGTCATGGTTCGGGATCATCACGTCGATGGCCAACCCGTTCGGATGCCACTTCAAGGCGTCCTGCCGGTAACCGCCGATCGTGGTGATCTGCGGAAACAACACGCTGATAGCACGGGCAGCCCAGATGGTCTTGACCTGCAACCCCTTCTCCGGCGCGACCCCGACGGGTAGCACGAACTGAAAATTCGGGGCAGCGATAGGCGCGTCTGCCGTCAGCAAGTGCGCCTCCGCGGGACTGGCCGTGTGTGGAGCGTCGGCCGGCGCAGGTCGGGGGCTGGTCGGCGCTGCCGCCGGGGTCGCCGGAGTCGCCGGTGTCGCCGGCGGGGCCTTGACGCAGCACCGAGGCTCTGTGTGTTGGGCGTAGAGCATGGCGGCAGAGACGACGAGCGTAGCGGCGAACCCCAACCAGCGGCCCCGCCCTTCGGCTAACTTGTCTCTGCTCACGGACAGCACCTTACTGCGGTGTTCGACGCGGTGTGGCAACTTTCCTCAGCGCATTGGGGGGAGTTGAGCCCGCACAACAACAGCGCCCATGCCAAGGCACCACACGCGTCGGGCACAACCCGGCTTGCGTTTAGAGATCGAGGCACTAGAGAAGGCGCTGGAAGTCTGCCGAGGGTAGTAGTAGTAGCGCCGTCGCGCTATTTTCGTCTCCTGCGCCCGAGTGCCATCACCGTCAGTTCCCTTCGACAGTTCATATCGGCCGGGTGATTCAGGCTCTTGACGAGCCGAGCGCGGTGCTGTTAGACATGGCGTGCGCCGCAATTTTGGGCGATCGCCCAACATCGCATCGGTAGTTCCGAGGAATCGAGGTGGGCATGGCGGGCCGGATGGACGGCAAGGTCGCATTCGTGACCGGCGCTGCACGCGGGCAGGGCAGAAGCCACGCCGTCCGGCTGGCACAAGAAGGTGCCGACATCATCGCCGTCGACATCTGCCGCGGGTTCGATGCTTCGCCCGCAGACGGTGCGACGCCGGAAGATCTCGATGTGACCGCCGGCATGGTCAAGGACGCGGGCGGTCGCGTCGTGACGGCCGAGGTCGACGTTCGCGATTACGACGCACTGCGTGCCGCGGTCGACAGCGGGGTCGAACAGCTGGGACGGCTTGATGTCATCGTCGCCAACGCCGGCATCGGTACGACGGCCGGCAAGCTGCACAAGGCCGACGAGGCGCTGTGGCAGGAGATGATCGACGTCAACCTGAGTGGGGTGTGGAAGACGGTGAAGGCCGGCGTCCCGCATATCCTGGCGGGCGATCGCGGCGGTTCGATCATCTTGACGTCCTCGGTCGCCGGCAACAAGGCCTATCCGCACGTCGGCCATTACGTCGCGGCCAAGCACGGTGTGATCGGCCTCATGCGCTCGTTTGCCGTCGAACTGGGGCAGCGCATGATCCGGGTCAACGCCGTTCTCCCGACGCACGTGAATTCACCGTTGCTGATGAACGAGGCCACCTTCCGCGCCTTCCGGCCAGATTTGGCCAACCCCGGGCCCGACGATCTTGCGCCGGTGTGCCAGAGCTTCCACGTCCTGCCCATCCCTTGGGTGACCCCAGAAGACATCAGCAACGCGGTGTTGTTCTTGGCCTCCGACGAAGCGCGCTACATCACCGGGGTTGCGCTCGCGGTGGATGCCGGCAGCTGTCTGAAATAAGGGAATCATCGATGACTGTCACCAGCGACACCGACGTCTACTACGACCCCTACCACGTCGGCATCAACGCCGATCCTTACCCGACCTACGCGCGGCTGCGTGACGAGGCCCCGATCTACTACAACGAGCGATACGACTTCTGGGCGATATCAAGGCATTCCGACGTCGAACAAGCGTTGGCGAACTGGGAAGTTTTTTCCAGCCGTCGTAGTGACATCCTCGAGTTAGTCAAGTCGAAATTCGACATGCCCCGCGGCGTGATGATGTTTCAGGATCCGCCCGAGCATTCCAGACTGCGCGGCCTGATGTCCCGGGTCTTCACGCCGCGCCGGATGGCCGAAATCGAAGACCAGATCCGGCAGTACTGCATCCGGTGCCTGGATCCGCTCGTCGGCGCGCAAGGATTCGACATCATCGCCGAGCTTGCCTCGATGATGCCGATGCGAGTGATCGGCATGCTGCTGGGAATTCCTGAGTCTGAGCAGATCTCGGTTCGCGATGCGAATGACGCCAACTTGCGCACCAAGCCGGGCGCGCCGCTCAAGGTCGCCGACGCCGACTCCATCGCCGATGGCCGGATCTACGCCGACTACGTCGAATGGCGATCGAAGAACCCGTCCGATGACTTGATGACGACACTGCTCAACGTCGAGTTCGCCGATGAGCATGGCGTGCACCGAAAGCTGACGCGCAAAGAGGTGCTGCATTACACCCAGGTGGTGGCGGGTGCCGGCAACGAGACGACGGGTCGGCTGATCGGCTGGCTGGCCAAGGTGCTGGCCGAACATCCCGACCAGCGACGGGAAATTCATCAGGATCGGTCGCTGCTCAACCGTACCGTTGACGAGACGCTGCGGTTCGAGCCTACTGGTCCGCACGTCGCCCGATGGATGGCAAAGGATTTCGAATGCTACGGCACCACTGTTCCGGCGGGCAGCGCGACGTTGTTGCTGTTCGGTGCCGCTAATCGCGACCCGCGCCGTTACACCGACCCGGACACGTTCAACATCCATCGCGACAACATCTCGCACATCACCTTTGGAAAAGGCGTGCACTACTGCCTTGGGGCGAACCTGGCGCGACTCGAGGGTCGCGTCGCGCTGGACGAGATGCTCAACCGCTGGCCCGAATGGGACATCGACTACGACACCGCACAACTCGCGTCGACGTCTACCGTCCGCGGCTGGGAGCGGCTGCGGGTCGTGCTGCCCTAACAGAGCTCCCGATCAGCTGCGGGCCCGGCGATTTTTCGGTGTCGGCATCTCGAATCGGTCGAGGAAACGATTGACCAATGCGACGGCCTCTTGGTGACCGCCGGCGGTGCCGAGTCCCTGTTCGAGGATCAGGGTGCGGCCGATCGCCGCGATGACGACCGCGATCGCGGCGGGCGGGAATTCGTCGGTGTCGATGCCGTGTTCTCGTACGATGAAGTTCAGCGCGGTGATCTGCTGCTCGCGCCATCGCTCCGACCAGGCTGCGATCTCCGCCTTGATTTCCTTGCGATGGTTGGCAAGCCCCATGAACTCCAACAGCAGTCGAGTGTCTTTGGGCTCGGTGAGGGTCTCCCAGAAGGCGTGCAGTGGGCGGTCGGAGGCCAGCGCCTGCTGCTGACGTTCCAAATAAACCGCGGCGCCGCGCCGAAAAACTGCAAGGTACAACTCGTCCATCGTGGGAAAGTAGTAATGCACCAGTGCGGGTTTCACGCCGGCTTTGGCCGCCACTCGGCGCGACGTTGCTGCGGCGTAGCCCTCCTCGACCATGATCTGACTCGTTGCGGCGACGAGCATGTCGCGAGTAGTCGAGTCCCGAGCCTTAGGTCGTTCGGAGGCGGTCACGCTGGGGTCCTATCACAAGGGGACTCTCACACCGCCGGCTCGGCGACCATGTCGAAGAACGCGGCGCCGGAGTCCGGGATGCGGTTCTGCTTGAACACGTTGACGGCGTAGGAGACCAGGATCATCGAGTAAAGCAGGTGCAGAAGCCTTTCGGCGTCGTCCGGCAAGTCGTTGATGTCGAGCCCATTGAGGTAGGCGATCGCTTCCTCCGCCCGAGGGGCGATCGCGTCGTAGAACGCGACAAGCTCGTCGTACGGTTTCGAGAGCCGCGCCTCGTAGCGCTGTGCCCGCGTCGGCAAGGCCCAATCGGCCACAAACGGCTCCAGGTCGGAGAACGCCTGAGGCAACGTCGGACTGGACATCACACCTCCCGTGCGGTGTTGGCGGCCCGATAAGCGTCGACCGTGTCGCGGATGACCGTGTGGAACTGGCGGATGAGCAGTTCCTGGTCGCTGAGGTGGAAGGTGTTCTGTGCCCGCGTCTTTAGCGCCGAGTGAGTGGCCTCGATGGTGTTCACGTCCTGCATCGCGAACTCAATCGTGCTGTCGACCACCAGCTCCTGGCCCAACCGCTCCTGCGCATTTGCGGGCGGCACGAAGTACATGTCGATCTGGTAGATGTGCGAGTCGACGGTCTCCGGCCAGTAGGTGTAGGTGATGTAGTAGCCGCGCGCCCAGATCTGGATCGATGTGTTCGGGAAGACCCAGAATTGGTCGTTGCCCCACGATGCGATGTTGCCGCGGTTCAGGAAATCGGGATTCGGTCCGATGTCAGGAACATCGTCGGGTCCGAACAAGCCGGCGCGGAACAGCTTGTAGACCCAGCGTTGGTCCTGGCCGGCCGGTCCTGCGGTGCCGGGCTCGCGACGCGGCAGCGGCGGTGGCCCGGGGACCGAGGTGAGCATGTGCGGGCGGAACAATTCGTAGTGGTAAGAGTCGACGGGCGGCACCATCTTCTCGGCTTTCGACACGTCAGGGTCGATGAAGCGACCGTGCACATACGGCGGGTGATACCATTCGCAGACCGAGTCGACGGCCAGCTTCCAGTTCCCGTTGATCCGGGTGGAGAACCCGTAGCGCTGTGTCATCTTCTCGAATGGATATGCTTCGATCCCCAGCAGCCCGTCGCCGAGGAAATTCCGCAGCGGCACCGGGTCGTCGGCGAGGTTAATGAAGATGAAGCCCGCCCACACCTCGCAGTGCACCGGCGGCATCCGCAGGGTGTTCTTGTCCAGGTCGAAAAATTCGCCTTCGTTGGTGATGTGGTTGACTTTGCCGTCCAAGCCGTATCGCCATCCGTGGTACTTGCAGGCGAACGCGCGACAAGTTCCCGACGACTCTCGCCCGGGGTGCTCCTGCCAGACCACCTTGTTACCCCGGTGGGCGCACACGTTGTGGAACGCGTGCACGGTGTCGTCCATATCGCGCGCCACGACGATCGAGGCGAGGCCACCGGGCAGGTCGCGGGTGAAGTACGAACCTTTACGGGGTAGTTGCTCAATTCGTCCGATGCACAACCAGTTTCGTTCGAACACCGCCTTACGCTCAGCGGCGAAGAATTCCTCGGAGATCGAATCCTCATAGCTGACCGGGGCGGTACCGAGTTCGGGATAGTCGGTGGTGAACTTGCCCCGGCCGGTGGACAGTCGCTGCTGGATGCTGGTCATGATGGCACTCCTTCGCTGCGCTGACCGTCGCTGGGCGACCAGGGCTGGTCGTCCCAAGCCCTATCCAGCGGGGCCATCTCACCGCCGAACGGGAAGAAGGCCCGCTGCGCGTAGGTTTCGCGGGCCAGGCCGTGGCCCAGTTCGTCGATGAAAGCCCGCTTGAGGGGGTTGGTGAAAAGCTGGCGTGAGTATCGCAGCGTCAGCGGTGGACGCTTGACCAGTTCGCGAGCCAGTTCCCAAGCTCGGTCCAGCAACTGGTCTTTGCGCAGCACCTCGTTGACCACACCCCACTCCTTGGCTTCGGCCGCGCCGAGCTTCATCCCGGTCAGCAGGAAATAGCGGGCGCGGGTGTGGCCGGCCAGAAAGCTCCAGATGACGTGCTGACCGTCGCCCGGCACCTGGCCACGGGGAAAGTGCGACGCGTCCTGGAAGTAGGCGTCTTCGGACGCCAGCACGATATCGCCGAGCAGCGGCACCTCTGAGTGCATGTTGCACGGGCCATTGACGGCGCTGATCATCGGAACATCGACGTCGAGCACATTGGTGATCAAGTGCCTTGCATACCAAGCCTTTTCGTCTAGCTTATGCAGGCCACGGGTACCGGGCATCAGCAGATAGTCGGGCTCTTCGACCGGGTCGCCGTTGGGCAGGCGCCCCCAGTTGGCGTTGTAGTTCTCACCGGTGCCGGTGTGGATGAGCACCTTGATCTCGCGGTCCCCGGCGATGTCGGCGAACGCGTCGGACATCTGGTCGTGCGCGCGCCAGTCCCAGACCAGGCTGCCGCCATTGGTGTGACACTGCATGAGCAGGATGCCGTCGTCGGAGAGTTCGAGCCGATAGTTCGGGTACCGATCGTGGTACTCGCTGTATCTGGTCCGCTTTGCCATTGAGCTCTCTCATTCCCACGTTCGTGACGGCTGCACCCCGGACAATTTGAGCGATCGCCCAGTTTGTGCAGGCCCATGGTCGCATTTCCGGGTCGTGGGGGTCAAGGCTCAGCGTCCGTGCAGCCGGGCCACCACCGGTGCGAAGGATCCGATCTGGGACTGCTGGACCGTGACGTAGTTGATGCCCAGCGTTTCCCGGCGCGAACACAGGGTTTCTACAACGCTTTCCAACGAGCCGACCAAGACGTTGGGGTGGTCACGCAGTAACTCGGTGGCGATCCCGGTCGCCGTCGCCAGGCCGGCCAGGGCGGTTTCGGGATCGTCGGTGATCTCCGTGAAATACGGCGAGCTCTCGACGTCCAAACCGTGGAAGCGCTCGCCGGCAGCGTTACGCACGAAGCCGAACCGACGTTGGGCGACCGCCTGTGGATCAAGACCGTCGGCGTCGCGCGCCACGAACGGCACACTGGAAATGCTGACGATGTCGGCTTCGCGGCCGGCCAGCGACAGGACGCGCTGTCCACCCCCGCCGATCATGATCGGGGGGTGTGGGCGCTGTACCGTGCGGGGCCGTCCGGCGTAACCGTGCACCTGGACGAAGTCGCCCGACCAGTTCAGCTCTTCGCCTTGCCAGTGGGCTTTGATGAATGAAACGACCTCGGCGAGCTTGGCGATTCGTCGGCCCGGCGGCTCGAAGTCGAGTCCCATCGCGGTGTACTCGACTTCGCTCCACCCGGCTCCGAGGCCCATCTCTAGGCGACCGTCGGAGAGCAGATCAAGTGTCGCCGCTTCCTTGGCCAAGATCGCCGGCGCGTGATAGTCCACGCAGAACACCCGGCACCCGATGCGCAGCGTCTGGCTCACTGCGGCCGCCGCAGCCATCGCCGCGATGGGGGCCAGGTCTTGGCGAGGGGTGCGTGCGGCTCGCTGCGCGGGGCCCGGACCCAGGTAATGATCAGCCAGGAAAAGCGTTGAGTAGCCGAGGTCTTCGACTTTGCGGACGGTGTCATACCACTCGCGGCCCCCGGCGGCGTTGGTCGCCTGGACCGCGAAACGAAATGGGGGCCTGTCCATCAACGGACCCTAAGTTGGTCGGTGTGCGATATTCAAGGCCCTTCACTTGACCGCCGTCGATGCGGAGTGATAGGCATGTTTGGGCGGTCGCTCAGGAAGGTGGGCTTTCGGTTTGAAGACGGCGGTCGTGACCGGCGGTGCGTCAGGGATCGGCCGCGCGGTCGCCCAGCGGTTGCGCAACGACGGATTCCGGGTCGCCGTCATTGACCTGTCACCGACCGACGACGGGTTCGGTCATCTCGCCGATGTCACCGATCGGGCCCAGGTCGACACCGCCGTCGCGGCGATCCGCCAAGAGTTCGGCCCGATCCTGGTGCTGGTCAACGCCGCCGGGGTGGAAGGCTTCAAGAAGTTTTCGAAGATGTCCTTTGACGAATGGTCCAAGGTGATCGATGTCAACCTCAACGGCGTATTCCACACCATCCAGGCCGTGCTGCCCGACATGGTCGAGGCCGGATGGGGACGCATCGTGAATATCTCGTCGTCCAGCACGCATTCCGGACAACCGTTTATGTCTCACTACGTGGCAGCGAAATCCGCGGTGAACGGCCTGACCAAATCGCTGGCGCTGGAATACGGTCCGTGCGGGATTACCGTCAACGCCGTGCCACCGGGGTTCGTCGACACACCGATGCTGCGCAGCGCCGAACGTCGGCATCTGCTCGGTGGCTCGGTGGAGGACCACATCAATCGCACACCGGTGCGGCGGGTGGGCCGGCCCGAGGATATCGCCGCCGCATGCTCGTTCTTCGTATCCGAGGAGGCCAGTTACATCACCGGCCAGATCCTCGGCGTCAACGGCGGTCGCAACACCTGAGAGGGATCTGGAAGGAATCAATGTACGAGAGAGACCAACTGTTCATCGACGGGAAGTGGGCTCCCCCGGTCGCGAAGCCGGGTTCTGACGCCGTCATCACGGTGATATCACCGCACAGCGAGGCGGTCATCGGTCACGCCGCCTGCGCGGGCCCCGCGGACGTGGATCGTGCTGTCGAAGCCGCCCGGGCGGCTTTCGACACCGGACCGTGGCCCCGTATGCAGCCCGCCGAGCGGATCGAGGCGCTCACCCGGCTGGCCGGCATCTACAAGGAGCGACGAGCCGACATGGCGGCGCTGATTTCGGCAGAGATCGGCGCTCCGATCAGTTTCGCCAAAAGGGCGCAGGTGGCGCTGCCGCTGACGATGATCTCGGCGTTCTGTGGCTTGGCGGGAAGCTACGAATGGCAGCAGACGCGACCGGGGTTGTACGGCAAGGACATTCGGATTCTGAAGCAACCGGTGGGCGTCGTCGCCGCGGTGGTGCCGTGGAACATGCCGCAGTTTCTCACCGTCGCCAAGGTCATACCGGCGCTGTTGGCCGGCTGTACGGTCGTGCTCAAGCCGGCGCCCGAGTCGGTGCTCGACGCGCAGTTGCTCGCCGACCTGGTCGCGGCAGCCGACCTTCCGCCCGGTGTGTTGAACGTGGTGCCCGGCGGCCGCGATGTCGGTGAACTGTTGGTGGGCCACGCGGGCGTCGACAAGGTCTCGTTCACCGGGTCCACGGCGGCCGGCCGCCAAGTAGCCCTTGCCTGCGCCGCGGGGCTGAGGCAGGTCAGCCTCGAACTGGGCGGCAAGTCGGCGGCCATCGTCCTCGACGACGCCGACCCGTCCGCCGTCGCCACCGGAATTCAGATGGCCAGCCTGGCCAACAGCGGGCAGGTGTGCAACGCGCTGAGCCGGATCCTGGTGCCGGAGGCACGCAAGGACGAGTACGTCGACGCGTTGGCCGCCGGGATGTCGTCGATGACGGTGGGCGACCCCGCCGATGCCAACACCCAGATCGGCCCGCTGGTGGCAAAGCGTCAGCAGGAACGGGTCCGCGGCTACATCGAGTCGGGCCAGAACGAAGGGGCGCGCCTGGTGACCGGCGGCGCCGCCTTGCCCGACGGTCTCGACACCGGCTGGTATGTGCGGCCGACGCTTTTCAGCGACGCGACCAATGACATGCGGATTGCCCGCGAAGAGATCTTCGGCCCGGTGCTGACCGTCATTGCCTACGGTGACGAGGACGAAGCGATCCGGATTGCCAACGACTCCGAGTACGGGCTGGCCGGCTCGGTCTTCACCACCGACGTCGATCGCGGGTATGGCGTCGCGGCGCGGGTGCGGTCGGGCACTTTCGGCGTCAATGAGGGCTACATCATGGATCCGGCGGCCCCGTTCGGCGGTGTCAAGAACAGCGGCTACGGCCGCGAACTCGGAACCGAAGGAATCGACAGTTACACGGTGAGCCAATCGATTTCCGCTGCGGCGCCGGCGGACAATCGGCCCTAGTGTCGGCTGCCGCCCACTTCGGCGGGCAACGGTGGCGGCAACGGCGTCGTCGGTGTCGGTGTCGTCGACGGCGGTGGCGCGGCCGGCGCTGATGTAGCCGGCTGCGCCGCAGGCGTTTTCGGCCCGTGGAAGTACTCCATCGATTCCGTGCGGATCACCTGGTTGCCCTCGCTGACAACCAGGGAACTCGACGTCACCGTGTAGGTGATTCCGTCCCTGTCGGCGACGAATCCGCCGTCGCTGGAGGCCGACGCCGGCACGACCAACTTGGCGCCGTCGCTGATCCGCACTCCGCGGTACTCATATTTACCGCTGGGGGTCTGGCAGATCGCCACCCGCGAGGTCGCGGTACTGCCGAAAGCCACCGCCGTGTCCGGCGCCGCACAGCGCGCTGTCGATTCGACGAAACCCAGCGCATCGGTCGCCGGGCCGGCAGTGGCCGCTGGCACGCCGACGGCAAGCAGCGCCCAGCACGCCGCCGCGGCGACGGTGGCGCGGCGGGTGCAAGGCCCGTACGACGACATCAGGCCTTCGCCAGAACATGTCTGACCAGGTGGCGGGCTCAGCCACGCCGCGACACCACCAAATCGTTAGCGGACTGCGACGAAGTTCGCGACCGGTCGGGCGACTAGCGCTACATTCGATTGCTCCGTTCCTCCTCAGGCCGCTAGCGGCCTGCATCGTCACGAAGCTAGATTCGACGCCGGACCCGCGCCGATGAAAGGGGCCAAGCCATGGCGAACTCCGACCGACTGCTGTTCGATCCGAATACCTACGACCCGTCGCACTTCGACGCCGAGACGCGGCGTCAACTTCGCGCGGTGATCGACTGGTTCGAACAACGGGGCAAGAACACGCTGCTCCGCGACGATCTCGAGGCGGCGTGGGTGTCGGATTTCCTCGACTTCATCAAGCGGGAGCGGATCTTCGCGACGTTCCTCACGCCGTCGGAGTACGGCGGGGGCGACCCGAACAAGCGCTGGGACACCTCACGCAACGCCGCACTGAGCGAGATCTTCGGGTTCTACGGCCTGTCGTACTGGTATGCCGAACAGGTCACCATCCTGGGCCTCGGGCCGATCTGGCAGAGCGACAACATCAAGGCCAAGGAACGCGCGGCCAGCCAACTCGAGGCGGGCGGCGTGATGGCATTCGGGCTCTCCGAGCGTGAGCACGGCGCAGACATCTACAACACCGACATGCTGCTGACGCCCGCTCGCGACAATGGCGCCGCGGGTCCGGAAGAACCGGTCTTTCGCGCGTCGGGGGAGAAGTACTACATCGGCAACGGCAACGTCGCGGGCATGGTGTCGGTGTTCTCACGCCGCACCGACGTCGAAGGCGCTGACGGTTACGTGTGGTTCGTCGCCGACAGCAGCCACCAGAACTACGAACTGATCGGCAACGTCGTGCATGGCCAGATGTATGTCAGCAACTTCCGGCTCAACGACTATCCGGTGCACGAGGAGGACATCCTGTGCACGGGCCCGGAGGCGTTCTCGGCAGCACTCAACACCGTCAATGTCGGCAAGTTCAACTTGTGCTCTGGCTCGATCGGGATGTGCGAGCACGCCTTCTATGAGGCGATCACACATGCCAACAACCGCATCCTCTACGGCAACCCGGTCACCGACTTCCCCCACGTGCGTGCCAGCTTCGTCGAGGCCTACGCGAGATTGGTCGCGATGAAACTCTTCAGCGACCGCGCGATCGACTACTTCCGCAGCGCCAGCCTCGATGACCGTCGATACCTGCTTTTCAACCCGGTGACCAAGTCCAAAGTCACCTCTGAGGGCGAGACGGTGGTCACCCTACTGTGGGATGTGTTGGCCGCCAAAGGCTTCGAGAAGAACACCTACTTCTGCGAAGTGGCGCGGCTGATCGGCGCCTTGCCGCGGCTAGAAGGCACCGTGCACGTCAACGTCGCGCAGATCCTCAAGTTCATGCCCAATTACATGTTCAACCCGGCGACCTACCCGGAGATCGGCGCTCGCAACGACCCGGCCGATGACGTGTTCTTCTGGGCGCAGGGTCCGGCGAGGGGCGCATCCAAGGTCCAATTCGCCGATTGGGCACCGGTCTACGAAAAGCACTTGGAAATCCCGAATGTGGCGCTTTTCTATGAGCAGGCCTTGGCGCTCAAGGAGCTACTGGCCACCGCCGCGCCGGACGCTGACCAGATGCGCGACCTCGACTTCCTGCTCGTCGTCGGTCACCTCTTTACTCTGGTGGTCTACGGTCAGCTGATTCTCGAGCAAGCCGGTCTGATCGGACTCGACGCCGACCTGGTGGACCAGATTTTCAGTGTCCAGATACGCGATTTCTCCCAACATGCCGTCGCCTTGCACGGCAAGCCGAGTTCCACGCCGGCACAACAAGACTGGGCTATCTCGGCGGTGCGCAAGCCGGTAGTCGATGCCGACCGCTTCGACCGGGTCTGGCAGCAGGTCAAGGCCTACGACGGCGCCTACGAGATGCGTGCGTAGCCGGTCGGGGTAAATGGCACGTCGTCGGGTGCCGCACGGCGCGCTGCCAGCAGCGTGCGGGCGGCGTCGCCGATCGGAATCCGCAACGGCAGCTGCGGCTTTTCCGCGGCGTCGGCGACCTCGGCCGCTACCTGCTCGGGCGTGATCATCCCGGCGCGCGGGCCGCCGCCTTTGAGGAGTTCGGCGTAGGGATCGTCGCGCAGCGTGTAAGTAGTCACGTCGTCGAGTGCGCCCGAACTCACTGCGCCGGGCTCGAGCAGCGCTGCCTGGACGCCGAAGCGGGCTGTCTCGATGGCCAGCGCTTCGACGAGCCCTTCCAGCGCCCATTTCGTCGCCGCATACGCCGCGCCAGGCGGCAGTACGACCCGCCCGACGACGCCGGACATGAACAGCAGCTTCCCGTCGCCGCGGGCTCGCATCTGCGGCAGCGCGGCTTGGGCCACCCGGATTGCCCCGACGGTGTTGAGGTTGAACAGCCGCTGCAGTTCGGGCAGCGGTATGGCTTCCACGGCGGCGTAGAAAATGTCGGCGGGGTTGACGATGACGATGTCGACGTCACCTGCGGCGCCGAATGCGGCGGTGACGCTGGCGTCGTCAGTGACGTCGAGGGCCAGTCGTTGGCTGACGTCGAGATCGGTCAGCGAGCGCGGATCACGCGCGGTGGCTACGACGCGGTGTCCGCGGCGGGCGAGCTCCTCGGTGATGGCGCGGCCGATCCCACGACTGGCTCCGGTGACGAGGACAGATGACATGGCGTTTGCTCCTAGCGGCGAGTTTTCATCGAACGCCAATAATAAACCGATCGGTGTACCTCGTTGTTCCAACGTACCCGAGGTTTCTTCCGGTGCAAATCGATCGCTGCGTGAGACCGGGCCTACTATCAGCGCATGAGCGGCTCGAAGATCCTGATCACCGGTCCGACCGGTCAGGTTGCCAGTCCTATTGCCCAGGCCCTGGCGGCCGATAACGAAGTCTGGGGTATTGCCCGGTTCACCAATGCTGCGGCGCGTGAGGCCCTGGAGAAATCGGGGGTGCGGTGCGAGGCCGTCAACCTGGCCGCCGGGGAGTTTGATGCCCTCCCCTCCGATTTTGATTACGTCCTCAACTTGGCGGTGGCCAAGAGCGGGAACTGGGACAAAGATCTCGCCGCCAACGCGGAGTCCGTCGGGCTGCTGATGGCCCACTGCCGCAACGCAAGAGCGTTCCTGCATTGCTCGTCAGGTGCCGTCTACGACCCCCCGGATGACGAACCACGAACCGAGCGTGCGGCATTGGGCGACAACCACAAGCCTTTGTTTCCAACCTATTCCATCTCCAAGATCGCGGGCGAGGTCGTCGCCAGGACGATGGCCCGCGCGCTCGGCGTGCCGACCGTCATCGCCCGGCTCAACGTCCCCTACGGCGACAACGGAGGGTGGCCGTTCTATCACATGGAGATGATGCTGGCCGGCATTCCGATCCCGGTCCCGGCCGGCGGGCCGGCCCGCTACAACCCGATCCACGAGGACGACATCATCGCGACCATCCCGAAACTGCTTGCGGTGGCGTCGGTCCCGGCGACCACGCTCAACTGGTGCGGAGAGCAGGCCGTGAGCCTCCAGGAGTGGTGCAGCTACCTTGGTTCGCTGGTCGGCAAGGAACCGGTCTTCCAGGAGAGCGAGCAGGCGTTGCGCGGTAATCCCACCGACCCGAGCCGAATGCGCGAGCTGGTCGGGGTCACCACGGTCGACTGGCAGGACGGGATGCGTCGGCTGGCAACCAAGTTCCATCCGGAGCTGGTCGGCTCCGGCTAGTCCTCCTTGGCGATCAGCCGCTTGAGCGCTTCGCGATCGGGCGCCAGCAGCTCGTCGATGCGCGATTGGTTCACGTCGGCGACGATGATCTCGCCGACCTCTTGGTACACGTTGCTGAAGATGCCGTGCGACTTCATCTTCTCGGTCTGATAGATGTTGTCCTCGGTCGGTGTGACGTAGTAAACGATCTCCGGCTTGAACCGATGGATCAGCCACAGGTGGATAACGTCCATCAGCCTCTTCTTGCGCATTTTCTCGGCGAACGTGTTCTGGTCGCGCACGGTGAGTATGCTGCGCCCGTGCCGGTCCTTGATCGGGTCGACGACCGCGTTGGCAAGCGGCTCTTCCCCGTCGCCGTAGATGCCGAGTTCGAGCACCTCGGATCCGGCGCGTCGCGGACGTAGTCGCACGGACAGCTTCTCGCCGATCTGGTAGTGGTCGCCCCACAGCGCCAGCCACTCCTCCAGCAGCTTCTTCGGCACCTCGGTCTGCACCAGATGCTGATGCTGGGTCGAGCCCTCGCCCATCGCCTTGGTGGTCGCGGTGCGCCCGGAGGAAGCGGCGAGCGCGGCATCGCTGCGCGGCCCGCCGACGAGGGTTTGCGGTGTGCGGTACGGCGACTCGACCAGGCGCATCTTGCGCTGCAGTCGGGCCAGCGCAAGCATGCCGTCCTGCCGTAGCGCGGTGGCGAACTCCTCGGAGGCGACGCCGTCGATCTGGTGTCCGCCGTAGGTGATGAAGTTGAAGACGAAGCCCATCTTGCCGAGCTCTTCGGGGAAGGCCCGCATCTCGTCGTCGGTCATGCCGGTGGTGTCCCAGTTGAACGACGGCGAGAGGTTGTACGCGAGCATTTGGTCGGGGTACACGGCGTGGACGGCCTCGGCGAACTGCCGGGCGTCGGCGAGGTCGGCGGTCTTGGTCTCCATCCAGAGGAGGTCGGCGAACGGGGCCGCGGCAAGCGATTTCGCGATCGCGTACGGTATGCCGCCGCGGATCTGGAAGTAGCCCTCCGGCGTTTTGGCCCGCGCGCAGTCCCATCCGGGGTCGGCGCCCAACTCCCTCGCCTTTTCCCGGGCGCTGTAAAGCGACGCACGCTCGGCGAACTGCCGCCATTCGGTGGCGCTCATGTCGCGCGGTTCACCCTCGCTCTCGGCGAATTCAAGCAGATCCGCAACGGCCTCGCTGAAGGTCATCAACCCCGCGTCGTCCTGCCAGGCGTCGACGAACTTGGACTCGACCTCATCGAAGACGGCGTCGATCGAAACCTGAGCGTGGTCCGGGGCTGCAGCCGCCTTGGCGATCAGGTCTGCGATGCCGTGACGCTCCAGCCACGCATCGGCAGCGGCGTACTCACCGTCGGGAAGGGCATAGAGGAGGTGGCCGTTGAGCTCGGCGAATCCCGCGTCGTAGAAACGCCGGACCATGGCAAGGAAGCAGGCCTTGTAGGACGGAATCTTCAGGTTGGTGGTGCCGAGTATGAACGGCTGGTCGCGCTCGTCAGCGCGACCGTCGATCAGGTTGGCAGCCTCGGCGTCGGTGCGCGCGACGATGATGCCCGGCACCCGCATGATGTCGAGTTGGAAGCGGGCAGTGTTGAGACGTTTGATCTGTTCGTCGGACGGCACCAGAACCTTGCCGCCCTGATGCCCACACTTCTTGGTGCCCGGCCGCTGGTCCTCGATGTGGTATCCCGGCACGCCCGCTTCGACGAACCGCTTGACCAGGTTGCGCACGTGCGGATCGCCGCCGTGGCCGGTGTCGGCGTCGGCGATGATGAACGGCCGGTAGTCGACCGCCGGTGTTCGTTCGCGTTGTTCCTCGCTCATCCGCAGCCGCAGGTACTGCTGATTGCGGTCGGCGGTCAGCAGCGCGCGGACCAGGCCGGCGGCCTCGTCGGGCACTTGGCTCAGCGGATAGCTGGCCAGGTCGGGCCCCGGGTCTTCGCTGATCGAGCCCTTGGCGGAGGTTGCCCAACCGCCGAGGTAGATGCCCTCGATGCCCATCCGCTTCATGGTCACTGCCTGCCCCGGCGAGTATGGGCCGAAGGTGGTGATGCTCTTGCGCTGGGCGAAGAGCTCGCGCAGCCGAGGGTAAAAGGCCTGCGCCGCCTCTCGCGCAACGATGTAATCGCTGGGGATGGTGCCGCGCTGCTCTACAACTTGGCGTGCGGAGTAGAGGCGAGTGATTCCCTCGAACCGCGGGCTGTCGAAGTATCGCTGCGTGGCGGCGACATCCCTGTCAAAGTCGTCTTCGAGTGTTGTGCGTGCCTCGGTGCCCGCATCAATGGCCATGATCGTTCGCTCCTCTTCCAGCCCAATTCCCCCGATAGTGCGAGTCTATGGGCTGCCGTGCGGCATAAAGTTTCAAATCGGGATCTCGCTGGCCAAGATCAGCCGCATCGAGGATGCCGCCATCCAGGCGACGCTAAACCCCAGGTTAATTAGCGTCGGGGTCATTTTGGCCGTTTGGGATAGCCCGCTCGGATACACTCGCGCCACGCGGCGACGGCGCCGCCTCCGAGGGGAGCTGCGATGAGTTCTCGACGATCGGTCCGCACGCTGGGTTCTTTACCGGCGGCCTTGCCGCCCAGCCGCACCGTCCCCGTCCGCGCTCCGGATGGCACCCGCCTGCACACCCAGGTCTTCGGGCCCGAAGACGGTTATCCGCTCGTGTTGGCGCACGGCATCACGTGTGCCATC
The DNA here is from genome assembly GCF_052143115.1 of Mycobacterium sp. GTDB lineage: Bacteria > Actinomycetota > Actinomycetes > Mycobacteriales > Mycobacteriaceae > Mycobacterium. The sequence goes on along the minus strand of NZ_JBKQTQ010000163.1, from coordinate 51,539 downwards.
CGGGTGTGGGCCTACCAAATCGCCGAGCTGGCCACCGATTACCGGGTGATCGCGTTTGATGCTCGCGGCCACGGCCGCAGCGGGCTTCCCCGGCGGGGGGGTTATAGCCTTACGCACCTCGCCTCCGATGTCGACGCGGTGCTCGAGGCCACGCTCGCGCCGGGGGAGCGTGCCGTCATCGCGGGACACTCGATGGGCGGCATGGCCATCGCCGCCTGGTCGGACCAGTACCGCCACAAGGTCGAGGCGCGCGCCGATGCTGTGGCTCTGATCAACACCACCACCGGTGATCTGCTCCGCGAGGTGAGGCTGGTGCCGGTTCCGGCGCCGTTCGCCGCGGTCCGGGTGTTGGGTGCGCGCGCCCTGGTCAACATCTTCGGCTCGTTCTCCGTGCCGCCTGGCGTGCGCCGCGCCACCCGCGAAATGATCTCGATGCTGGCCGTCGGCGCCGACGCCGAGCCCGAGGTCGGCAAGCTGATCTATGACCTGTTCAAAGCCACATCGCCGGTCGGACGCGGCGGCTGCGGCAAGGTGCTCGTCGACGCGCTGGGACGTCGGCACATCAGCCTCGCCGGCCTGACGGTGCCGACCCTGGTCATCGGCAGCGAACGCGACCGGCTGACGCCGCTTGTTCAGTCCCGGCGGATCGCCGCGGCCGCGCCCAACCTGGTAGAGCTCGTCGTGCTGCCCGGCGGGCACTGCTCGATGCTGGAGCGGCCCGCCGAGGTCAACCGGGAGCTGCGCGCGCTCGCCGAATCGTTCACGGGCAGCCGACGCATCAGCTCATAGGCGCTGAGCTACCTCGGCGGCGGCGCGCTGCCCGGAACGCACCGCCCCGTCGAGGAAGCCGGTCCACTCGTCGGCGGTCTCGGTGCCGGCCCAGTGGATGGGTCCGACCGGGCGGCGCAGCCAAGGTCCATAACGAGTCCACGAGCCCGGCGGCACCGCGGCAGTCGGCCCGCCCGCCGCGAATCCTTCTGCACCCCAACGATGGTCGACGTAATCGAGCGGCTTCAGCGCTTCGTCGCCGAACAGCGATGCGAAGCATTCCAGCGCGCGCTGCCGACGCTGATCGGCCGGTAGCTCGTCGAAGGTGCGGGCATCGACGAACCCCAGCAGAATGCCCGGTCCGTCGGGCTGCGGGCTGACGTCGAAGGTGATGAACACCGGGCCCTCGTCGGACAGCGCTTCACCGGAGGAACCGTTGCTCCGCCAGAACGGGGTGGCGTAGGCAGCATACGCCTTGCTGAGTCGGCCCTGCGGCCAACGCTTGGCGAGTTGCTGGTACTCGTTGGGCAGCGGGGGAGTGAACTCGATGGCGCTCCGGTGCTCCGGCGGGATCGCGACGATGACGAACCGGGCGTCGGCCCGGCCCTTTTCGCAGGTGATCGTCACTCCGTCGTCGCGGTGCTCGACGCGTCTCACCGCGGCCTCCAGTACAACGCGGTCGCCGAGTTCAGCCGCTGAGTCGTCGGCGATCTGTTGCGTGCCCGCCGCGAAACGGTCCTGTTGCGCGCCGTTTTCCACGTCCAGCAGCCGATCCAGACCACCGGCCGCGCGCACGTAGCGGGCCGCGTGCAGCATCGACACGTTGTCGGGTTCACATCCCCAGGTCACCCGCGCCATGATGGCCAGCAGATCGCGTGCGGTGGCGCCGGCGCGCACCGACCGCAACCAGTCGCCCAGCGACTGCCCGTCGAGCCGAGCGGCACGGCGGGCAGTCCAGGGCTCGGTCAGCGGAATAGCCCGCGCGATGCGCTCGAATTGCCAACGCACCCGGCCGATGTCGATGAGGCCGCCCAGCGAGAGCCGCGGGATGGTGCCGCTGTACGAGCGAACCGCGCCGCGCCATCGGATCAGGTTGGCGCCGTCGTGGTAAGTGGGGACCGTCGGGATGCCGAGCTCGCCGGCCAGCGCCAGCACGGCGTCCTGCGTCGGGCCGACGAACGTGCCGCCCAGATCGACCGGGATGCCGGCGACATGGCCGGTATGCGAGCGTCCGCCCACCCGGTCGCGGCCCTCGAGCACCAGCACATCGTGCCCGAGCCGCATCAGTTCTCGGGCTGCGGTGAGCCCGGCGAAACCGGCCCCTACCACTGCGATATCGGCGGTCCAGGTCGCGTCGGGCATGCCGCTCAGTCAACCGCATGGGCGCTGCGTAGGCTCAATCGCACTGCCCGAGTCCTGCTCGGGTGGTTACACCACCCGCGTCGTCGTCAGGCGGTCCTCGTTGAAAGTCTTCACCGCTTTGTATGGGCTGGCCGACGCAGCCGACCGGGCGCGGGAGTTGCGCGACGCCGGTGCCAGCGGCGTCGCCAGCTTCGAGGGAGCGCACGACGTGTTCGCGCCGCTGACGTTGGCGGCCACCGTGGGCGGCCTGGACCTGATGACGAATGTCGCGATCGGATTCCCGCGCAACCCGATTCACCTGGCGCATCAGGCTAATGACCATCAGCTGTTGAGCTCGGGCCGATTCATTCTCGGACTCGGCACCCAGATTCGCACCCAAATCGAGAAGCGCTTCGGCGCCCCGTTCGACAAGCCGGTGGCTCGCATGACCGAGCTGATTGCGGCGTTGCGGGCGATCTTCGCGGCGTGGAACTCCGGCGAGCGCTTGAATTTTCGCGGCGACTACTACCGGCACACGTTGATGACGCCTACCTTCAACCCGGGCCCGAATCCGTATGGTCCGCCGCCGATTTACGTCGGCGCGCTGGGGCCGCGGCTGACCCGTGCCGTCGCCGAGCACGCCGACGGTCTGCTGGTGATGCCGTTCGGCTCGAAGCGGTTTCTGCACGAGCACACCATGCCCACGGTGCGTGAGGCTCTGCGTGCCGGCAACCGCCAAACCGGCGACTTCACTGTCCTGCCCGAGATCATCGTGTCGACAGGTGGCACCGACGCTGAGCGTGAGCAGGCCGACGCGGGGACCCGCCGGCTGTTGGCGTTCTACGGGTCCACCCCGGCGTATCGGCCGGTGCTGGCCGCGCACGGTTGGGAGGATCTGCAGCCCGAGCTCAACGCGTTGTCCAAGCAGGGCCGCTGGGAGGAGATGGGCGGGCTGATCGACGACGAGGTGCTGCACACCATCGCGGCCTGCGGCACGCCTGCGGATGTCGCAAGACATATCCGGGACCGCGTCGACGGCGTGGCCGACACCGTCTGCCTGTACCAGTCGGGGCCGATGGGCCTCGACACCCTGGCCGCAATCATCGACGAGCTAAGTCCCGGCTCCCATCGCCGTGACTAGTGGCCCGCCTACCCTGGAGGGCGAAAAGTAACTCGCCGACCACCGGTGGGAGGAGATTTTCGATGATTGAGGACCCGTTCTTTGACGTGGTGATCATCGGTGCAGGGATATCTGGGATCGGCGCCGCATATCGCATCCGGGAGCGCAACCCGCAGCTGCGCTTCGCCATCCTGGAACGGCGTGAGCGCCTCGGCGGAACCTGGGACCTGTACCGCTATCCGGGGGTGCGGTCCGACAGCGACATCTTCACGCTCTGTTTCCCGTGGGAGCCGTGGACCCGGCCGGAGATGATCGTGGATGGATCGCACATCTGGCAGTACCTGGCCGACACCGCGCGGAAGCATCACATCGACGAGCACATCCGGTTCAACACCTACGTCCAGTCAGCCGACTGGGACTCGACCACGGACACTTGGACGGTGCGCGCCGAGCAAGACGGCACCGCCAAGACCTACCGATGCCGGTTCGTGTTCTTCGGCACGGGCTACTACGACTACGACAATCCCTACAAACCGCCATTTCCCGAAATCGAGACCTTCACCGGTGACGTGGTGCACCCGCAGCACTGGCCGGCGTCCTTGGACTGCACGGGCAAGCGGTTCGTGGTGATCGGCAGCGGCGCGACTGCGGTCAGCTTGATCCCATCGCTGGCTGAACAGGCCGCACATGTGACGATGCTGCAACGCACACCGTCCTACATGATCTCCACCCCACAGGTGGAGCCGACGTCGGTTGCGATCCGAAACATGTTGCCGCGCAGGATTGCCCACTGGATGATTCGCTGGCGCAACGCTCTCGCGGGTGTGCTGATCTGGCAGGTGTCGCGCCGGGCGCCGGAGTGGACGAAGCGGCGGCTACGGCGCATCGCGGAGCGCAACCTGCCGCACGGCTACGACATCGACACCCATTTCAAGCCGCCGTACAACCCGTGGGATCAGCGCCTGTGCTTCCTCGTCGGTGCCGACCTGTACAAGGTGATCGGCGACGGTGCCGTCGACGTGGTCACCGACCACATCGACCACATGGACGCGAGCGGCATCGTGCTGAAGTCGGGGCGGCACCTCGACGCCGATGTGATCGTCACCGCGACGGGATTGCAGCTGCAGGCGCTCGGCGGCATCAGCATCAGCGTCGACGGCGAAAAGATCAACCCGCACGACCGCTTCGTCTACAAGCGGCACCTGCTCGAGGATGTTCCGAACATGGCCTGGTGCGTGGGTTACGTCAATGCGTCCTGGACATTGGGCGCCGACATGACGGCGCGGTCGGTGGCAAAGCTGTTGGAATACATGAACTCTCACGGGTACACGCACGCATATCCGCACCTCGGGGACACCGACATGGCCGAGCAGCCGACGCTCAACCTGCAGGCGGGCTATGTGCTACGCGCCCTGGACGTGCTGCCCAAGTCGGGCACCCGCCGACCGTGGCTGGTCAGCCGCGACTTCTTGCGCGACGTGCTTGACCATCGGCTACGGCCGATCGACGAGCAGATGGTGTTCGGCAGCGCGAGCGCCGACGAGGCGCAACTCGCTTAAGTTCGATTGCCCCGCATTTCCCTCACCTCCCTCAACGACTCCGCGCCCTGGACCCACGCGCAAGCAGCAGCGCAGACGCTGATCGACCAACGCTCTGGCGTTGTTCTTCGTGGCGGGCGGAAGCGGGTCGGCGATCGCGGTGGTGGCGGCGATTGTATTCGGCGTCAACGTCGTTCACGACGCAATGTACGGTCCGCAGGCCGCGTGGTTTGCCGAGCTGTTCGATACCCGAATGCGCTACAGTGGCTCGTCTCTGGGTTATCAGATAGGAGCAGTGCTGTCGGGAGGGTTCGCGCCGTTGATCGCCGCGGGTCTCCTGGCCGCCGGCGGCGGCAGGCCGTGGCTGATCGTGACGTATTTCGCTGTGCTGGCTGCGATCACGGTTGCGGCGGCCTACGGGGCGCGGGAAACTCGCGCTGATCAGCTGCGGTGATGCGGTGAGCAGGATCTTTCTCAACGCATTCGACATGGCTTGCGTCGGGCACCAGTCGGCGGGGCTGTGGCGCCATCCCGAAGACCATGGCTACCGCTATCGCGAACTCGGCTATTGGACCGAGCTGGCCCGCATCTTGGAAGCCGGCGGTTTCGACGCCCTGTTCCTCGCCGACGTGCTCGGCGTCTATGACGTGTATGGAGCCTCACGGGATGCGGCGGTGATCGACGCCGCGCAGTTCCCGGTGAACGACCCGACCGCGGCTGTTTCGGCCATGGCCGCGGTGACCGAGTCTCTGGGGTTCGGAATCACGCTGTCGCTGACCTATGAGCAGCCCTACGCGCTGGCGCGCCGGTTGTCGACGCTGGATCACCTCACCGGTGGCCGGGTGGCGTGGAACATCGTCACCTCCTATCTGGACAGTGCCGCACGCAATCTCGGCCTGGACGCACAGATCCCGCACGACCAACGCTACGAGATCGCCGACGAGTATCTCGAGGTCTGCTACAAGCTATGGGAAGCGTCGTGGGAGTCCGATGCGGTTGTGCGCGACCCGCAGCGCGGTGTGTTCACCGATCCGGCCAAGGTGCATGACGTCGAGCACAACGGCAAATACTTCTCGGTCCCCGGTCCGTTCCTGTGCGAACCGTCGCCGCAACGCACTCCGGTGCTGTTCCAGGCCGGTGCCTCGCCGCGGGGCGTCAGGTTCGCGGCAGCCCACGCCGAGGCGGTGTTCGTCTCAGGCCCGACGCCGCAAATCGTGCGTGGTCCGGTGCGGGCGCTGCGGACGGCCGCCACCGAGCTGGGCCGAGATCCGCGGTCGATCAAGGTGTTCACGATGGTGACGCCGGTCGTCGCCGAAACGCATGAACAGGCCGTCGCCAAGCTGGCCGAGTATCGGAAGTTCGTCAGCGCCAGTGGTGCGTTGGCGCTATTCGGCGGCTGGACCGGGGTCGACCTGGCCCAGCTCGACCCCGACGATCCGCTGCGATACGTCGAGACCAACGCGAACCGGTCAGCGCTGGCGTCGTTTACCACCGCCGCGCCGGAGCGCACTTGGACGGTGCGGGAATTGGCCCAGGAAATCGGCATCGGTGGTCGTGGCCCGGTACTGGTGGGCTCGCCCGCCGAGGTAGCCGACGAACTCGAGCGTTGGGTCGAGGAGGCCGATGTCGACGGCTTCAATCTGGCCTACGTGACGACCCCGGGCACCTTCGTCGACTTCGCGAAATTCGTTGTGCCCGAGCTTCGTCGCCGCGGCCGGGTGCCGGATCACGTCGCGCCTTCGACGCTTCGCGAACGCCTCGGGGGCGCGGAACCGCTGCTGCCGGCCGATCACCCCGGCGCTGCGTACCGAAACCGGTTACGGCGCAACCGTTAGCCAGTCGGCGAACCCCGACGGATCGTGGCGGCCCAGCGCGCCGTGTTCGTAGAGACCCCAACCCTCCACCGGATTGCCGTCGCCGTCGCGGCACACCGCGCGGCCCACATGGTCGATGACGCCGAAGCCGGATCGCCCGATGATCGCCGGGTCGGTCATGTTGTAAGTCAGCCGCTCGACGAACTTCTCGCCCTTCCACATGCCGTGCAGCCAGTCCGAATCACCGCCGTAGCCGCCGCCGACATGGATGGGCACCGGCAGCTTGGATTCCACGTCGAAGTGGACGGGGGTGCCATCGGGGGCGGTGGCGTCGATCGTCGCGCCGGTCGGGATGCGGGTGCCGGACCGGTAGTGAATCTTGACCCGCGGCCAGCCCAACTGCTCGACCCGACCGTCGCGCCAGATTCGGGTGCAGTCGTTGAGCGAACGGAATCCGTTGGGCTCCTCCTGGATGATCAGCACCACCGCGAAGTCGTCGAACGCCATCGGAACGTAAAGCCACCACATGCCCTCGAACGGCGGGTCGGCGGGCCGGCCGGCGGGTTCGGGTTCGCCTATCGGCCTGATGCCCCAGGACCGGTCGCGGCTGCCGATCCAGGTGGCGGGATCGACGGCGATCTCTTGGCCGTCGATCGCAATCCGGCCGCTCCAGCTGCCGAGTTGGGCGAATCGCTGCGCGTTTAGCGTGACCCGGTTACCCGAGCGCAGGATGTGCGGCTGCTCCTGGACGACGTCGAACAGACCCTCCCAGGTGAGATCGGCTGCGATTCCTTCGGTTTCGTCGAGGATCAACCGCAGCTTGTGCAGCGGCTCGATGACCTCGATCCGATAACCGTTCACGTTCTGATTGAGCCGGTCCTGATCGATGGCGTCGGAAAGGCGCACCGCGGTCTGGGTATCACCGCGCCGGATGAGCATGAAAGCGTCCTTCACCCCGAGGTTGGGGTAGTAGCCGATGCCGCTGATCACGAAGATGTTCCCGGTGCGGTCGTGGGCGTTGAAGTAGGAGCGATCGTAGAAATTGCGGTCCGAGGAACCCGGCCACGCGATCGGTTGGGGAACCTGGTGTACCGGGTACTCGTCGAGCGGTCCGAGCATTACTGATCCTCTCCGATTAGACGTTTCAGCAATCCGGCGTGGTAGAACAACGCCTCCACGTCGTCAGGTTTCTCGGTCTCCCCGAAGTGCACCCGCCGCGCGCCAGTGCGCATGAACACGCAAGCCCACATCACTCCCGAGTAGACGTAGAACCAGTGCAGGTCGCCCACCACGACGCCGGTGAGCCGCCGATAGGTTTCGCGGATGTCGTCCTCACGCATCACCTCCGGTAAGCCCGGCAGTGTTGCCAGACCTGCTAGTTCTTGAAAGACCATGTGCGCGAAAATCATCCATGCGACATCGAGCTCACGCGGACCTAGCGTCACCATCTCCCAGTCCAGTACGGCCACCGGCCGAAAGTCGCGGTACAAGACGTTGCCCACCCGGGCGTCACCCCACAACAGCACCGGCTCGGTGGCGGCCACCTGCTGCGGCCAGTTGTCTTCCAGCCACCGGAAACTCCAATCCAGCAACGGCGATCGTCCGATGTCAGGTAGCGCGAAGTCGTACCACGACCGTACCCAGTTGAAGTGTCTGCGCAGCGCGGTGTCGCCCTGCTGTCCTGCTCCTTTGTCCAGGAGGAAATCAAACGTCTTGTCCGCGTCGGGGATTGAATGCAGCGATGCCAACACTCCGACGGTGGCGTCCTGCAGTTCGCGCTGACGCTCGGGCGGCGCGTCGGCAAACCAGTTGCCGCCGAAGGTGTAGGGCATGACGTCGGGCGGCACCTCGCCCTCGACGTGGTCCATCAAGAAGAACGGTGTCCCCAAGACGTCGCCGGTCGGTTCGAGCCAGCGCACCCGCGGGACCGGGACGTCTGTCAGCTCGCCGACCATCCGTATCACGTCGAATTGGTGGTCAAGCCGATATGTCGGGAAGACCTGGACGTCCTCGGCGGTGGGTGCCACCCGGGCCACCATCTTCTGCGTCATCGGCTGGCCGTCCTGCTCCCAGCGGGCGGTGAAGATGATCGTCTCCGACGACATACCGGTCGAGTCCACGCCGCTTTCGACGGTTACCTGTGGTGTCGTTCCGCCGGGCAGGACGGTTGACAGCCATTTCGACATCACCGCGGGCAGGGTGGTGACGTCGCGGCTGGAGCGCTGAAGTCGGTCGACTTTGTCGAGCACAGGTTCATTGGCCACGGGTGCCTCCTTCATTGAGACTTCTTCGCGGCAATTACGATACGGTAGGTAGCGTTATGAAAGCAGACCCACCCTCGGTTGACAAGGCCCCGGGTGCCGGACGGCCCCGTGATCCGCGTATCGACGCTGCCATATTGACGGCGACCGCGGATCTGCTTGTCCAAATCGGCTATTCGAACCTCACGTTGGCCGCGGTGGCCGAACGCGCCGGAACCACGAAGACCGCGCTGTATCGCCGGTGGTCGAGCAAGGCCGAACTGGTGCACGAGGCCGCGTTTCCGGTGGCGCCCACGGCGCTGGTGGCTCCGGCCGGCGACATGGCGGCTGACGTGCGGGCGATGATCGCCGCCGCGCGCGACGTGTTCACCACCCCGGTGGTGCGCGCCGCGTTGCCCGGGCTGGTCGCCGACATGAGCGCCGACTCCGAGCTCAACGCCCGGGTGATGTCGCGCTTTGTGGCTCTGTTCACCGCCGTGCGGGCGCGACTGAGCGAAGGCGTGGAGCGCGGTGAGGTGCATCGCGATGTCGACCCGGACCGGCTGATCGAGTTGATTGGCGGAGCGACGTTGTTGCGGCTGCTGCTGCGTCCGGACGAACGACTCGACGACGCCTGGGTGGAACAGACCACCGCAATTCTCGTTCACGGCGTCACTCGAGATGTAGGGTCGGGCCGGTGACCGGACGACTGGACGGCCGGGCCGCGATCGTCACCGGCGCCAGCCGCGGATTGGGCCGGGCGATCGCTGTGGCGCTGGCGTCTGAAGGCGCGGCGGTCGCGGTGATCGGGCGCACCGAAAATGTCTGGGACGAACGGCTGCCCGGGACCATCGGTGAGACCGTCGCCGACATCGAGTCGGCTGGCGGACGCGCGGTCGCAATCCGGGCCGACCTGCTCGACCGCGACGATAAAGCGCGGCTCGTCGATCAGGCCCGAGATGCGTTGGGCCCTGCCACGATTCTGGTCAACAACGCGGCGTTCACCGCGCCCGGACGCCCGCCGAAACCTGGTGACGACACACGCGCCAAGTCGAGCAAAGTCTCGCCGATGGGGGCCAAACCCGATTGGCCGCCGCTGCTGGGGACGCCGCTGGGCGCGTACCGGCGACACTTCGAGATCTCGGTGTTCGCGGCCTATGAGTTGATCCAGCTGGTCTGCCCCGACATGATGGCCGCCAAGAGCGGCTCGATCGTCAACGTCACCTCCGTCGCATCCCGGCTACCGGGTGACGGGCCGTACCTCGACCGCAGCGGCGGCGTGCTGCCCGGCTACGGGGGATCCAAGGCCGCGCTGGAACACTTGACCTGGTGTGCGGCCTTCGATCTGCAGGGCCACCACATCGCGGTCAATGCCCTGTCGCCGTCCAAACCGATAATGACGCCGGGGCTTTCGTATTACGCCCCTGAATTCAACGACGTGGCGCCGGCGGAGGAATTCGCGCGGGCGGCGGTGGAGTTGGCGCTGGTGGATCCGGAGGTCGTGACGGGACGAACGATCGGTCATCTGCAGGTGCTCGACGGCAGCTTCCGCTCGTTCCAGTCTTAAGCCGGTTTCGTCGCGGTCACCGCGTTGATGATCACCGCGTGTAGCCGATGCCAGCGCGGCGAGCTGAATCCGGCACGCAAGAGCAACCGGGTGGCGCGGCCCCTGGTCCGGGCTTTGCCACGGCGGCTGGTGAGCAGCGTCGGCGCCAGCCACCGCGAGAACTGGTCGACGAGCACCAACTGGCCACCGCGGCGCAACACTCGGGCGCATTCGCTCAGTCCCGCTTGCTGATCCGACCAGTGATCGAACGACGTTGTGCTGACGACCAGGTCGAACATCTCGTCGGGGTAGCCGATGTGTTCGGCGACGCCGACGGCGAATGCCAACCGGTCATCTCCGGCGGTGGCGCCGGCCGTCCGCACCATCTCCGGAGCAGCGTCGATACCCACAAGTTGCTCGGCATCGGGATAGCAGCTTGCCAATGTCCGCAGCAGATAGCCCGTTCCGCAGCCCAGGTCGAGGACCCGGCCGGGAGCGGCGACGGTAGTCACGGCGAGACTGGCAGTGCGGTTAGCGATCTCGTGGTGCAGTCGCCCCCGCCAGCCCTGGTCGTATCCGGCGGCACGGTCGTTGAACCCGGCGACATCTCGATACGGCGGCACAGGGTTAGTGTTCCACCACCCGAGATCGTTCGGCTAGGTGCTTGAGGTTGAGCAGTTGCCGGCGAGCCATGATGAGGTCGCCGACGGACAGCCCGGGCGCCAACCAGCGGCTCATGGCCGTGACGAGCTTCATCAGCAGCCGGGTCGACTGACCCTCCGGCACAAGGACATACGAGATCTGGGTACCCATGATTTCACCGGTGAGGTGCTTGGGCGGCTCGACGGCGAGAATGCGCCCGAAGCGACGGGTTGCAGCAGTGCTGAATGCCTCGCCGACAACGGGGTCCGGCAGGCCCATCAGTTGCTGCGGTGACCGACGGCCGAGGTTGTCGATCCAGTCGTAGGAATACGGTGCGAGCCTGATCTGACCGACCCACGGCCATAGCGTCTCCGGCGTTGTTTGCACGGTAATTCCGCGCCACGCCTGCAGAGTTGGCACGTGGACGAGGTCATCGCATGGATAGTGCCGGGCGACTTCGTCGTCCGTTACGTTCCAACGATCGCCGATCATTGGGCTTCACGTTACCGGTTAACCGGTTGGCTCACTCCTGGCTTTTGGGTGGGTCCGGGTCTCGGCGGAGCAGTTCATTGGGATGGTGGGCATGGTTGATTTCGGGTGGGCCGGTGCTGTCGGTCCAGCCCAGTCGCCCGCCGTCAGTGACCTGGGTGAGGAGTTCACCGCGGCTTGTCATGCCGTGATCTCCGCCGCACGCGAAGAACAGCTTGTCCGCGTCGGTGCGGCCGCCTCGGGCCCAGTCCGGTGAATGGTGAACCTCGCAGCGATACCCCGATTCAAGACAATTGGGACGGGTGCAGCCACGGTCGCGGGCGTGGCAGATCAGCCTTTGGTCTGCGGTGGCAACCCGTTTTTGGCGGCCCAGGTACAGCGGCCGTTCGGTGTGGTCGTCGAACACCGCAAGGTAATGAATGGTCTTGGCGGCCATGCCGATCAGATCCCGCATCGGCAGTCGGGAGCCACCACCGGTTCTGGCGGCCGCGGGCATCGGAGCCGACGAATCAACGGCGGCTTGAGCGGCCCGGTCAAGTTCGGCCAATGTCGTGGTGACGACCACGGTGACCGGGTGGCCGCGATGCACATTGAGACCACCGCAAGCGATGGCGGTCTCCAGGCCGAGCTTTAACGCGTCGTGGCAGCGTTGGGCGGGCGAGCGGTCATCGCGCGCCTCGGGCTCTTCCGCTTTGACATCGGGGAGGTGGCGACCGGGCCGCACCGCGGCCTCGATGGCCTCGAAGTAGGCACGGGCCTCAGGGTCAAGCAAGCCGGACAGCCGGGACATGCCGTCAGGCCCCTGCGAGCCGAGGTAGAGCCCGCGGCGCCGTGCCCGATCGTCATCGTTGAATAGACCGTCGGGATTGAGGTAGTCGGCGATGCGTTGACCAATTTTGACCACGACGCCGGCGTCGACTTTGGTGGCATGCTCGACCAGCTTGCGCTCGGCGGTTGTCACGTCGGTGGGCGAGACGCGCGCGGGGAGCACGTCGACTGCTCGGCATACCGCCCGGATGTGGTCTTCACCGACAGCGCCGGCCTGCACTGCCGCCGCCAACCGCGGCAACTCCGGGGGCACCGCCGGGCCGGTCAACGACCGGCGCGGCCGAATCCGGGCTGCGAGTTTGAACCGACGGGTGATTTCGTTGGGAGTGATGTGCAGTCGCGTCCACAGTGCCGATCGCATTGCTGCTATCGACCCGGACTCGTCGGGCGGGTCGGCGATCTCCCCGAAGAATCGATACATCAGCCCGCGGTTGGTGCGCTCTTGGGTCTCCAACCGCTCAGCGACGTCGACGCGAAACTTGTTGCCCAGCACATCTGAAGACGTATTACGCAACACGTCGTGGGCGGCGTCAATCGCATCGAGAGCGGCGTTGATCCGTTCCCGTGCCTGCTCGGTGCCGATTGCCGGACCCATACTTCGACGGTATGAACCAACCCGACAATTCCGCCCTGAGCAAAGGCACAAAGCTCGGTCTATGGATCAAATGGCGGCTGTGGATAACCAGGTTAGAAGGCGATGACGTCGTACTAATCCGCCATGCCGCCGCAGTGTGCAGTGGGGACCTGCACGGCGGACTCAGACGCTGGCCCGACCGACGGCGTGTATCGCCTCGGTGACTGCGTCGGCGAGTGGGTCGATTTCGGTGGCATCGAGGCTGGAGACGGTGATCCGCAGTCCCGGCGGTGTGCTGATCCTGAACCGTGTTCCCGGCGCCGCCGCCCAGCCCGCGCCCAGCAGCCGGGTGATCGCCACGGTTTCGTCGGGCACCGGAATCCAGACGTTGAGGCCGGATCTGCCGTGCGACGTCACACCCCGGTCGGCCAGCGCCGCGTGCAGCAGGGTGCGGTTGCGGGTGTAGGCGGCTTCTGCCTTGTGCACCAGGTGTGTTGCTGCCTTGTCGCGCCATAAGCTGACGGCGAGGTCCTGCAGCAGATAACTGATCCAACCCGGTCCCAGGCGTAGCCGCCCGTGCACTCGCTCAACCGTGCGGTGGTCGCCGGCCAGCAGTGCCAGCCTCAGGTCGGGGCCGTATGCCTTGGCTGCCGACCGCACGAACGCCCAGTGCTGCGTCGTCCCGGCCAAGGCGTGCAGCGGTGCGCCGGCGATCCCCGCGCAATGGTCGTCCTCGATGAGCAGCACGTCGCCATGGTCAGCCAGCAGCGCACGCAGCTCGCTCGCGCGCACAGCCGAGACGGCGGCGCCGGTGGGATTCTGGGCGCGCGTGGTCACCACCACGGCCCGTACGCCGCGGTGCAGCGCCCGCGCCACATCGGCGGCCAGCGGCCCGTCGTCGTCGACCCGCACCGGATCGACCGAAAGGCCGAGCGCAGCAAGCAGATCCAGCAGATTGGCCCACCCCGGATCCTCGACCGCCACCCGGTCGCCGGGCCGCACGTGGGCAGTGAGGACGCGTTCGATGCCGTCGAGAGCCCCGGCGGTCACGGCGAGGTGCTCCGTCGAAACGCTGTCGGCAGTCAGCGACGCCCGGGCGTGCTCGGCCAGCTCGGGGGAGATTGCGGGTTCCCCGTACAGCAGCGGGGCCCGTCGCCGCGAGCCGGCGCGCGGAAGTTGTGCCGCGGCGATTGGCAGCAGCGCCGGATCCGGGTTGCCGGTGGAAAGGTCTCGCACGCCGCGCGGGACGGCGAGCACACGCAGCGAGCGGTGCGTGGTCGCCGGCCGGTCCCGCACCCGGGTGCCGCGTCGGCCCGCGGTCTCGACGGCACCGCGTTCGCGCAGCAGGCGGTAGGCGGCGGCAACCGTGTTGGCGTTGACGCCGAGTTGGCCGGCCAGCTCCCTGATCGGGGGTAGCTCGGCGCCGGGCGCCAGGGCGCCCGCAGAAATGGCCTCCTCGACGTTGCTGGCGATCGCCTCCGCACCCGCACCCTGAATCGTATATTGTTCTGGCACGTAGAGAATTATGCACTAGTACAAAATTGGAGGCAACGGTGGCGCCGCCAGCGAACTCACCGCAGGCCGTCGACCAGGCGTATCCGCCCACATCACGGACTGTGCCCACCCGGTATCGCGAGCGCGCCCGCTACGACCGCGCGACCGTCCATGGCATCCTCGACGAGGCCCTGATCTGTCACGTCGGCTACCTCAATGCCGGTCGACCGGTGGTGTTACCGACGACCCACGCGCGGCTGGGCGAAATCTTGTACCTGCACGGATCCACCGGCAGCGGCCCGATGCTCGCCGCCGCGGCATCCGCGGAGGGGCTCCCGGTCTGCGTCACGGTCACCCTGGTGGACGGCCTGGTGCTGGCCCGCACGGCGTTGCACCATTCACTGAAATACCGGTCGGTCGTCGTGGTCGGCAGCGCGCGCCTGGTGCAAGACCGTCGGGAGAAACTGCGCGCGCTGGCGGCCCTGCTCGATCACGTCGCGACCGGCCGGTCCGCTGATAGCAGACCTCCCAACACCCGCGAACTCGCGGCCACAGCCGTGCTTGCGCTGGATCTCGTCGAGGTCTCCGCCAAGGTGCGTGACGGGGGACCGGTTGACGACGAGGAGGACATGGCATTGCCGCACTGGGCCGGGGTCGTGCCGCTGACCCTGACAGCGGGCACACCCGTGCCCGCCGACGACCTGGACTCTGCCGTGCCGTTGCCGCCTTACCTCACGCCGTACCGCCGGCCATGCGCGCAATGAACCCGGCCGACATCTGGCTCGTGACTATGGCAATGCCAGCGATGCGGTGATTGGGGAGGCGGCTGGGCCTCCCCAATCACCGCCACAACACCCATGCCACCAAAACGGTTTCCGTTTTCTACGGGCCCAATGCTTCGATAGGTCATGGCCGACGACACCGACGTCCCTCGAGTGGTGAGCGCGAGCCGCGAGATCGCAGCCAGCCCCAATCGGATCTTCGAGCTCATCGCCGATCCATCCCAACAGCCGCTCTGGGACGGTAATGACAACCTCGCCGAAGCCTTGTCCGGACAACGTGTCCGCAGCCTTGGAGAGGTCTTCACCATGACCCTCACTATGGGCAGTATCCGCGAGAATCACATCGTGGAGTTCGAGGAGGGTCGTCGCATCGCCTGGCTCCCATCGGAACCGGGTCGACGACCGCCGGGACATCTGTGGCGCTGGGAGCTCGAACCCCTGGCCGGAACCCGCACCCGGGTTACCCACACCTATGACTGGTCGCGATTGACCGACAACAATCGCCTGCCCCGCGCCCGCCGTACGACACCGGACCGGCTTCGGGCATCCCTCGACCGGCTCGCCGAGATCGCGGAGCGCAACTAGCTGCGGCTATCGCTGGCAACGCAGGTGGGCTACGTGCCAGGATGAGCAAACGGAATGCCGCAACAGCGGCAGGCAACCGGTCGAGTGGTGTGCCAATGTTTGATAAGGCGACAGGCCGCGTGGTCGCCGTGATCGTGCTGCTGATGGTTATCGCCGCCTCGTTGCGCGGTTATCTTCCGGGCGTCGAGCGTGCGGTGCGGAAAAGGCCACCGGACGATGGGGCGTCGCTGGTCTACGTGATCGCCATGCTCAGCGTGTCGGTGGTTATTTTGGCCGTGGCGGTCATCGCCCGGCTCCGCGACCCGCGTAAGGCGGCGCCCAGCGCCGGTGGCCTACCGGAACGGTTTTCCGACGGCCGGGGCCGACCGAGTTGGCGAGTGTTGGTGATCGGAGCCGGGGTGCTTGTCGCGTGGCTGCTGGCGGTGTGGCTACTGTCGCAGTTCGTCGTGCTGCATACGGCCGGTCAGGCCCCGACCGGACCGGCATCAACCGCTCCCACGCCGGCCAATAACGCCCCACGACCACCCGAGCCGCCGGAGGTGGGCGGAGGCGGTGACCTGGTGCGCTACCTGATCGCGAGCACACTGGCACTGCTGGTGCTGATCGTCGTGGGCGCGGTTGTCGCCGCCCGCCGCCGGCGCGTCGCGGTGGCGCCCATCGTTGCCCCCGAACCGGTCGGACCGCTGACGCCCACCGGCACTTCCGAGTCGCTGGCGCGGGCAGCCGAAGTTGGGTTGGCCGAAATCGGAGACCGCGCCCGCGAACCGCGGGAGGCCATCATCGCTTGCTATGCGGCGATGGAGCGCGAACTGGCGTATGTCCCCGCAGCCGTCCCGCAGGACTTCGATACCCCCACAGAAGTGCTGGCCCGAGCCGTCGAAAACCACGCGCTGCATGTCGATAACGCCGTCGAGCTGGTGAACTTGTTCGAAGAGGCCCGGTTCAGTCCACATGTGATGAACGAGGCGCATCGCGAAAACGCAGTGGGCGTGCTGCAGCTGGTTCTCGCTGAATTGCGGAGCGTGGTATGAAAAAGCTGCTCGCCCTGGGGATCTCCGTCATACTGAGCGCGGAGCTGGCCGCGCTCGCGCTGCACGATCGTCGGTTCGTGCTCTGGGCGGCCGGTGCCGCGGCGCTGTTCGCATTGATTAATGTGCGCCAGGTCCTGGGCCACGGCGTTGACTCGTCGCCCGCCTCGGCCCCGAACGCTCTCGAGGAGTCGCTACGTAGTTGGCTATCGCGAACGGAGACGCTGATCCGCCGGTCGGAATCCACCCGAAGCGACTGGGACCGACACCTGCGTCCGATGCTGGCCCGGCGCTTCGCCATCACGACCGGCCTAAACCAGGCCAAAGACCCGGCAGCGTTCGACGCCACCGGACGGATGCTTTTCGGCCCGCAACTGTGGGCGTGGGTGAATCCCAACAACGTCGCGCCGACCGGTGCGCGCGAACCCGGGCCGGGTCGAGCTACGCTCGCGGAAATTCTGGAACTGTTGGAACAGGTGTGATGGAGGGTAAGACTCGGATATGACCATGCCGGCGGCGACGACCACGGCCCGCGCTGTGGCGGTGCTCGACGAGATCGAGCGCGTCGTGGTGGGGAAGCGAGCCGCGCTCACCCTCATCCTCACCACCGTGCTTGCCCGCGGGCACGTTCTCATCGAAGACCTGCCCGGCCTCGGCAAGACGCTGATCGCCCGATCCTTCGCCGCGACGCTCGGGCTGGATTTCACCCGCGTGCAGTTCACCCCCGACCTGCTGCCGGCGGACCTGCTCGGCTCCACGGTCTACGACATGCAGTCGGGTCGCTTCGAGTTTCGTCCGGGGCCGATCTTCACCAACCTGCTCCTTGCCGACGAAATCAACCGGACACCGCCCAAAACCCAGGCGGCTTTACTGGAGGCGATGGCCGAGGGCCAGGTGAGCATCGACGGCGCAACACACCGGCTGCCGCAACCGTTCATCGTTCTAGCCACCGACAACCCGATCGAATACGAAGGCACCTACCCGTTGCCCGAGGCACAGTTGGACAGGTTCGCGGTTCGGCTCGAATTGCGCTATCTCTCCGAGAGCGACGAGACCTTGATGCTGCGGCGTCGCCTGGATCGCGGCTCGGCCGAGCCGATAGTCAATCAGGTTGTCGACGCGCATGATCTGCTGGTGATGCGCGAGTCGGTCGAACAGGTGAGCGTCCACGAGGACGTCTTGCACTACGTAGTCTCGCTGGCCGCCGCGAGCCGACACCATCCCCAGGTGGCGGTGGGCGCCAGCCCCCGTGCAGAACTCGATCTGGTCCAGCTCGCCCGCGCCCGTGCCCTGCTGCTTGGCCGCGATTACGTGATACCCGAAGACATCAAGGCGCTCGCCACCCCCGCGGTGGCGCATCGGATCACCCTGCGGCCGGAAATGTGGGTACGAAAGATTCAAGGCTCCGACGTCGTAGAGGATCTGTTACGGCGGTTGCCCGTTCCGCGAACGGGCGGCGGTTTGCAGTAAGCGACACATCGATGTGATCGAGATCCGGGAAGTCCAATTACACTGGCGTGCATCGGCATTGACGCGTGCACTCGCGACCTGTACCGCACTGGCGCTGGCCGTCGCCTTGATCGGATCGTGCTGGCAGTTGGTCGCCTTCGCGGCACCGCTGCTTGGTGTGTTGTGTTCAATCAGCTGGCAGCGACCAATGCCAAAGGTCAACGTGCACGCAGAACCGGGTTCGCAGCGATGCTTCGAAACTGAGCAGGAGCAGCTGACCGTCTGGGCTACGACTGAAACATTCGGTGTTGCAGTGGAACTCACGGTGTCAGGGGTCGACGGGATGCGACTCGACGTTATCGATCGGGCATCTCGTCAGCGGCAGACGGTGGCCACCACAGCCGAACGTTGGGGCCGATATCCCATCCGGGCCACGGTCGAGGCCGTCGCGCATGGCGGGCTGTTGACCGGGACGGGGACCGTCGACGCAGCCGATGTGACGGTGTTTCCGGTGACGCCACCGCAAGCGACGGCGCTGCCACAGACCGAGCTGCTCGATCGTCTGGGCACCCACCTGACCCGACACATCGGCCGCGGCGTCGAGTACGCCGACATTCGCACCTATGTGCCGGGTGACCAGCTGCGCACCGTCAACTGGCCGGTCAGCGCCCGCCGCGGCCGCCTGCATGTGACGCAGCGGTTGACCGACCGGTCCGCCGACGTGGTGGTACTCGTCGACGGCTATCCGCAGCCGGTCGGCCCGGCGACGGAATCCACCGAGCGGACTGTGCGCGGCGCCGCCCAGGTGGTGCAGACCGCGCTGCGCAACGGCGATCGGGCCGGCATCGTCGCGCTCGGCGGCCGCCGGCCGCGCTGGCTCGGCGCCGAAATCGGGCAGCGTCAGTTCTATCGGGTGCTCGATACCGTGCTTGCCGTCGGTGACGAATTCGAAACCACCACTGGGACATTGGCGCCACGTGCCGCTATTCCGCCGGGGGCGATCGTCGTCGCGTTCTCCACGCTGCTCGATACCGAGTTCGCGCTGTCGCTGATCGATTTGCGCAGACGCGGCCACGTTGTGGTGGCTGTCGATGTTCTGCAGGGCGCCCCGTTCGCGGCTCAGCAGGACCCGCTGGTGGACAGGATGTGGGCGTTGCAGCGGTCCGCGATGTACCGCGACATGGGCACGGTCGGTGTCGACGTGGTGGCCTGGCAGGCGGATCGCACCCTGGACCAATCGATGCGTGTGATGCCCGATCGCCGCCGGCCGGTGACGGGACGCCGATCATGAGATTCGGCGGGCAGCAGGCGGCGGGCATCTTGTCGATGGCCTGCGGCGTGCTGATGGTGGCAGTCGTGGGGATCGGATCGCACGGCCCGGCGCTCATCGCGGCGACGTCGGCGATGGTCGCGGTGGTGGCCGGAACCCTGTTTCGCCCGGTCGCCACGCTTGCGGTGCTGTTCACGGTAGGGGTGATCGTGCTGTCCAATCCTGTAGCGACGCTGGCCGTGGTGTCCGGATTGTCGGCGGCCGTCTACCTGGTGTTGCGGCACGCGGCCGGCAGCGGAGCCGGGCTCGACGGAGTCAGCGGAGCAACGCTGATCGGAGCCGTGGGATTCGCGTTCGCCGGCCTGGTCGCCACGGCATTTCCGCTGCAGCTGCCCTGGTTGCCGTCGCTGGCTCCGCTCGCCGTGTTTGCGGTGTACTTGCTGGCCACCCGGCCGTTTCTGCGGAGCTAGGATCTCGAGGTCGTTGCTGGCGCCTCCCTGTTGGGCGCGACCTGCAAACGCTGATGAGGCCAAAACCACCCTGGTCCGGCGCCCGGGCCCGAGCGTACTATACTCCCGGTGCCGTTGTTGCAAAAGTGTTTTTCTCCAACGATTTACACAACAGTCCGTTTACGCCACGCATCTTGACCACTGTCAGGATGGCGGTAACAATATCGGGGTGCCTCAAGAAGAGCGGGTGTTGATTGGCGACGTCGAGCGTCGCCTCGCCAAGAAATACACAGCTCTTCCGCACGATCACGTCAGTGCCGTAGTACAGCACGCTTATG
Source organism: Mycobacterium sp. (assembly GCF_052143115.1). GTDB lineage: Bacteria > Actinomycetota > Actinomycetes > Mycobacteriales > Mycobacteriaceae > Mycobacterium. The sequence goes on along the minus strand of NZ_JBKQTQ010000163.1, from coordinate 31,244 downwards.
CACGCTTCCAAAGCAGCCGGGTACGCGATTTCATTCCTTTGCTGGTGGAGCGGCGCGCTGACGAGGAGCTCGAGGAACTCAGCGTCTTGAGGCCGGACCTGGCGGCGGTTGCATTCGGCGATCTCGTCTTGGCGGGCTCCAAAACCTAGCGGCTCAGCCCTACTGGCCGGGTTTGGTTGAGAGCGGCCATGATTGGCGCCCACACCTCGAGCGGGCCGAAACGAGGACGTTCACCTTGCCGGTTTTGGCCCAATTTTTGGAACGATTTCTGTACGGTGAGCCCGCACAACGGCTATCAGCGAGGCGCGGGGGGTCGGTTGAGCAAGCGGGCCGAGCGGGCGGTTGTCTTTGGCGCGGGGATGGGTGGATTACTGGCGATCGAGCGCTCGCCGACTTCTACAACACGGTAACGGTGATCGATCTGAAGCAGGCCCAACGGGAGAGAGCCTCGATCAGGTTGCTGTTCAGAGCGTTTCGCGCATCGGGGCGGTTCATGGCCAGCACCCGAACCGGGCCGGCGTCGTCGCTGAGAACCAGCGGCTGCGTCATCTCACGAACTGCGCGGCCTGGTTGACGAGATCGAGCAGCGGCTGCGGGAACACGCCCAGGCCGATGGTGACCACTGCGCACACCGCGATCGCCGCTTTACTCCAGAAGCTGGGCATCACGACCTGCACCTGATCGGCGTGCGGCTCGGTGAAGAACATCAGCACGATCACCCGTACGTAGAAGTAGGCCGCCACCCCACTGGCGATCACACCGATGATGACCAACGGCACCGCTCCGCCCTTGGCCGCCGCCTGGAACACCGCGAACTTGCTGACGAACCCGCTGGTCAACGGGATACCGGCGAACGCCAGCAAGAACATCGAAAATAGCAGGGCCACAACGGGATAGCGTTGGCTCAACCCGGCCCAGTGGGAAATGGTGGCGTCTTCGTCGCCGCCAGAGTTGCGGATCAGGCCGACCACCGCGAACGCGCCCACGGTGCTGAAGCTGTAGGCGACCAGGTAGAACATCGTCGACGCGAGACCCGCCGGGTTGGCTGCGATGACACCGGTGAGGATGAAGCCGACGTGTGCAATCGACGAGTACGCCAACATCCGTTTGACATCGGTTTGGTTCACCGCGGTGACGGTGCCGACCGCCATGGTCAGGATGGAGATCGCCCACAGCACAGGCCGCCACTCGTTATGCAGCGGCGGGAGCGCCACGTAGAAAACCCGCAGCAGCGCGCCGAACGCCGCGACCTTGGTGGCCGCGGCCATGAACCCGGTGATCGGAGTCGGCGCACCCTGGTAGACGTCGGGAATCCACGAATGGAACGGGACCGCGCCGACCTTGAACAACAGGCCGACCGCCAACAGGGCGACGCCGATCAACGCCGTCGAGTCGTTGGGGTTGAATAGCAGCGCATCGGCGATACCGGGCAACGACAGTGTGCCTGTCGCGCCGTACAGCAGCGCAACGCCGTAGAGGAAGAACGCCGACGAGAATGCGCCTAGCAGAAAGTATTTGACCGCTGCTTCCTGAGACAGCAAGCGGCGGTGACGAGACAGCCCACACAGCAGGTACAGCGGCAGCGACAAGACTTCCAGCGCGACGAACATCGTCAGCAAGTCGTTGGCAGCCGGGAAGATCAGCATGCCGCCGACGGCCAGCATCGTCAGCGGGAAGAGCTCGGTCTGTCTCACCCCGGCGCGGATCGCCTGATGCTCGGCCACGCTGTCGGGCACCGCAGAGGCTTGCGGAGTGAAGGAGTCCAGCCCGGCAGCGATGTGGGCCGTGGCGGTCGCTGCGCCCGGGCCGGTGGCGGCGTTCGCGCCGTCACGCCGTTCGGCGATGAAGATCACCGCCAGCACCGCCACCAGCAGGATGGTGCCCTGCAACACCAGGGTGGGGCCGTCGATGGCCAGCGCCTGCAGCACCGCGGTGCGGCCGGGCGGTCGGAGCTCCCTGCCGACGATGACGACCGCGACGAACGCGGCGATCAGTCCGCCGATCGCGATGAGAACCTGGGCGCCGTAGCGGACTCGTCGGGGCAGGAACGCCTCCACCAGCACCCCGACCACGGCAACACCGAAGACGATGAGTATCGGTGACACCAGCCCATATTCGACGCTGGGCGTGGGCATAGGAACAGACGTCATCGGCGTGGTCCTTCCGCCGTCCCCGGTAGGTGCGCGACGCCGGGCCGCACGCTCGGTGCGGGGTCATGCTGGCCGATGGTGGCCATGGTGTTCCCCACCGCAGGATTGATGATGTCCAGCACCGGCTTCGGGTACACCCCGAGCACCAGGAGCAGCGCGATGAGCGGTGCGACGACCACGATTTCGCGCGGCACCAGGTCACGGATCCGCTCGTTGCCGTCGGTGACGGGGCCGGTCATCACCCGCTGGTACAGCCACAAAATGTAGATCGACGAGAGCACCAGCGCGGTGACCCCGAACGCGGCTGCCAGCCAGTAACGGGTGTATGCGCCGATCAGCACTAGGAATTCGCTGATGAATGGCGCCAGCCCGGGCAGCGACAGCGTGGCCAGGCCTGCGACCAGGAACGTCCCGGCCAGCACCGGCGCCACCTTCTGGACACCGCCGTACGCGGCGATCGACCGGGTGCCGCGCCGCGAGATCAGGAACCCGGCGATCAGGAACACCGCGGCGGTGGATATGCCGTGGTTGAGCATGTACAGCGTCGACCCGCTCTGGCCTTGGGTGGTCATCACGAAGATGCCGAGGATGATGAAGCCGAAGTGCGAGATCGATGTGTAGGCGATCAGCCGCATGATGTCGGTCTGGCCGATCGCCACGATCGCGCCGTAGATGACCCCGATGACCGCCAACACCACGATCAGCGGTCGGAAATACGTTGAGGCGTCAGGGAACAACTGCAAGCAGTAGCGCAGCATGCCGAACGTGCCGACCTTGTCCATCACCGCCGTGATCAGCACCGCCGTCGCGGGTGTTGATTCCACCGCGGCGTCGGGCAGCCACCGATGGAACGGCCACAACGGAGCCTTGATCGCGAAGGCGAACATGAAGCCCAGGAAAAGGGCCTTGAGCACTGCCGGGGAGGCGCCGAGTGAACCCGACGAGACGGCGGCGACGATATGACGGAAGTCGAATGTCCCCGAACCATGCTGAGTGGTCACCACGTACAACCCGATCACGGCGGCCAGCATGACCAGACCGCCGAACAGGTTGTACAACAAGAACTTCACCGCCGCACGGGACCGCTGGGCGCCGCCGCCGAAACCACCGATGAGGAAATACATCGGGATGAGCATCGCCTCGAAGAACACGTAGAACAGCAACACGTCCAGCGAGATCACCGAAATCAGCACCATCGACTCGATGGTCAGCGTCAGCGCGACGTAAGCCTGGGTACCGCGCGAGCGCTCGCCACCGTCGTTCCAGCCGGCCACCAGCAACAGCGGTATCAGGATCGTGGTCAGCAGCACCAGCACCAGCGCGATGCCGTCGACACCGAGGGTGTAGCCGGCGCCGAATGCCGGTATCCAGCGGTGGGATTCGACGAACTGGTAAGTCGGGCCTCCGGTCTTGAACTCGACCGCGATCAGGATCGACACCACGAGCACGGCCACCGAGACGGCCAGGCCGAGCCATTTGGCGAATTGCCGCGCTCCGGGCGGCACCGTGATGACGGCCACGGCACCGGCCAATGGCACCAGCCACAGCACGGAAAGCCAGGGGAAACTCACCACAGTTGCACCGCCAGGATTGCCACGGCCACCAACGCCGCGCCCACGAACATCGACAGCGCATAGTTGCGGACGAACCCGGTCTGCAATCCGCGCAGCCGGTCCGAGGTCCGGCTCACCAGCGCCGCCAGCGCGTTGACCGAGCCATCAACGGCTTGGTTGTCGAATTCGACCAGCGCGTGGGTCAGTTGCCCACCGGGTCGCATGAACACCTCCTCGTTGAAGGCGTCGCCGTAGAGGTCCCTGCGGGCGGCGACGGTCAGCACCGACACTTCCTCGGGCGCGGTGTCGGGCACCGTACGACGGCCGTAGAGCTGGTAGGCCACGTAGATTCCGACCGCGACGACGCCGAGGGTGACGATTGTGAACACCCATGTCGGCAACACGTGCGAGCTTTCCTCGAAGTTGACCACCGGCTCCAGCCAGTGCCGCAAGGTGCCGCCGACGGCCAGCAGGCCACCGGAGAACACCGAGCCGACGGCCAGCAGGATCATCGGCCAGGTCATCACGGCGGGCGCCTCATGAGGATGTGCGTCTGCGGCCCAACGCTTTTCACCGAAGAACGTCATCAGCATCACCCGCGTCATGTAGAACGCAGTGATCCCGGCGCCCAGCAGTGCAGCCCCGCCCAATATGTAACCGCGGACTCCGCCTGCTCCCAGCGCGGCTTCGATGATGGCGTCCTTGGAGAAGTAGCCGGCGAACGGGAACATTCCGATGATCGCCAGGTAGCCCAGCCCGAAGGTCGCGAAGGTGATCGGCAGCGCGGCACGCAGCCCGCCGTAGCGGCGCATGTCCTGCTCGTCGTTCATCGCGTGGATGACCGCGCCGGAGCCGAGGAATAGGCCGGCCTTGAAGAAACCGTGGGTGAGCAAGTGCATGATCGCGAAGGCGTAGCCGGCCGGGCCCAGACCGGCGGCCAGCACCATGTAGCCGATCTGGCTGATCGTCGACGCCGCCAGTGCGCGTTTGATGTCGTCCTTGGCACAGCCGATGATCGCGCCGAACAGCAGCGTCACGGCGCCGACGATGACCACCGCCAGCTGCGCGTCGGGTGCCAGGTTGTACAGCGGGTTGGATCGCACGATCAGATACACCCCGGCGGTCACCATGGTGGCGGCGTGGATCAGCGCGGAGACCGGGGTGGGACCCTCCATCGCGTCACCCAGCCAGGCCTGCAGCGGAACCTGCGCGGACTTGGCGCAGGCGCCCAACAGCAGCAGCAACCCGATCGCGGTCAGCGCCGCGCGTCCGGCCCCCGGCGCTTGACCGAACACCCCGGAGTACGACAGCGTGCCGAAGTTGCTGAAGATCACGAAAATCGCCAGCGCCAGCCCGGCGTCCCCGACCCGGTTCATCACGAACGCCTTCTTGGCCGCGGTGGCCGCGGTGGGCTTGTGATACCAGAAACCGATCAGCAGGTAGGACGCCAGGCCCACGCCTTCCCAACCGGTGTACAGGACCAGGTAGTTGTCGGCCACCACCAGCAGCAGCATGGCCGCGAGGAAAAGGTTGAGGTAAGCGAAAAACCGTCGGCGATCGGGGTCTTCGGCCATGTAGCCGACCGAGTAGATGTGAATCAGCGAACCGACTCCGGTGATCAGCAGCACGAAACAGATCGACAACTGGTCCACCTGCAGACCGAAGTCGACTTGCAGGCCGCCGACCGGGACCCAGCTGAACAGGTTCTGGCTGATGGTGCGGGCGTCGCCGTGCCGGCCGAGCATGTCGGCGAGCAGCTCCAGACCGACTCCGAACGATGCCAGCGCGGTCGCGCAGCCGAGCAGGTGTCCCCACGAGTCGGTGCGCCTGCCGCCGAGCAGCAGTATCGCGGCGCCGGCCGCGGGAAGAGCTACGACCAGCCAGGTGAAGTGTGTCATCGGCTCAGCCCTTGAGCAGGTTGGCGTCGTCGACCGAGGCCGATCTGCGGGCACGGAAAACCGTCATGATGATGGCCAGGCCCACCACGACTTCGCAGGCGGCCACGACCATGGTGAAGAACGCCACCATTTGGCCGTCCAACCGGCCGTGCATGCGGGCGAAGGTGACGAACGTCAGGTTGACCGCGTTGAGCATCAGCTCGACGCACATGAACATCACGATTGCGTTGCGCCGCAACAGCACACCGGCCGCGCCGATGGTGAACAGCAGAGCCGATAGGTAGAGGTAGTTCTGCGGATTCATGACGCACCGTTCGGAGAACCGTTGGACCCATTGGAACCAACCCGGGGGTGCATTTCCAGATCTTCGACTGTCCGCTGTTCCAATGCTTGGGGTACCGACAACCGGGAGTAGGAGCCGTCGGGAAGCAGCGCGGCCATGTCGACCGCGTTGTGCCGGGCGAAGACACCTGGTCCGGGTAGCGGGGTGGGGTGGCCGCCCGGGCGGAATCGTTCGACCGATAGCTCCCGCTGGGTCTTGCGGCGCTCGAAGCGTTCCCGGTGCGCCAGAATCATCGCGCCGATGGCGGCGGTGATCAGCAGTGCGCTGGTCAGCTCGAACGCCCACAGGTAGCGGGAGAAGATCAGCACCGCCAAACCCTGCACGTTGCCGCCGGCGTTGGCTTGTGTCAGCGCGCCGTAGGTGCCGGTGGTGACGGTGCCGATGCCGGCGATGAGCAGAATCCCGAATCCGAGACCAACGATCACCGCCCCGACCCGTTGGCCGCGCAGCGTCTCGACCAGGGACTCCGCTGAGTCCACGCCGATCAGCATGAGCACGAACAGGAACAGCATCATCACCGCGCCGGTGTAGACCACGATCTGGACCACGCCGAGGAATAGCGCGTTTTCGATCATGTAGAACACCGCCAGGATGATCATCGTCATGGCCAGAAACATTGCGGAGTAAACCGCGTTGGCGGCCATCACCATGCCGACCGCCCCGATCAACGCCAGCGTGCCCAGCAGATAGAACGTCACCGCCTCACCGGTGGAGGTTCGGGTAATCGCGTCAGCGGCAAGGTCCGTGGCCAGCAGAGTGGTCATGGGGTGGCGTCCGGATTCTGCTTGTCGCGCAGGCCTTCTGACGTCACGTTGCCGCGGTAGTAGTCGGCGTCGGTGGCCCCTTCGGCTCTGGGGTGCGGTGCCGCGGTCATACCCTCCTGCAACGGAGCCAGCAGGCGGTCCTTTTCGTAGATCAGGTCAGCGCGGTTGTCGTCGGCCATCTCGTAGTGGTTGGTCATCGTCAACGCGCGGGTGGGACAGGCTTCGACGCACAGCCCGCATCCGATGCAGCGTAGATAGTTGATCTGATAGACGCGGCCATAGCGTTCGCCCGGCGAAAACCTTGCCTCTTCGGTGTTGTCGGCGCCCTCGACGTAGATCGCGTCGGCCGGGCACGCCCAGGCGCACAGCTCGCAGCCGATGCACTTCTCCAAGCCGTCGTCGTAGCGGTTCAGCTGATGGCGGCCGTGGTAGCGGGGCGCCACCGGGCCCGGCTTTTCCGGGTATTCCTCGGTGACCGGCCGTTTGAACATGGTTCCGAACGTCACGCCGAATCCGGCGAGGGAACTGAGGAATTTAGCCATTAGCAGCCTCCTTGGTCGCCGGCACCAGCGGCTGGCCGGGCAGCGGCGGCGTTGGGTATGCCGGCTCGAAGAGCTCTGCCTCTACCGGCGGTTCGTGGCGCTTCTTCTGACTCCGTTTGCTGCCGAAGGGTTTTCGCAGGATGAGCAGCAGTGCTGCGTTGACGACGAGGCTGGCGATCACCAGCACCGGCGTCCAGTGCGGATAACCCTGGTCGCGCAGCGTGCGGATGCCCGCGGCGATCAGCGCCCAGACAAGCGACACCGGGATGAGGATCTTCCAGCCCAGCGCCATGAACTGGTCGTAGCGCAGCCGCGGCAGCGTGCCGCGCAGCCAGATGTAGATGAACAGGAACAGCCACACCTTGGCGGTGAACCACAGCACGGGCCACCAGCCGCTGTTGGCGCCGGCCCACATGTTCAGCGGCCACGGCGCGTGCCAGCCGCCGAGGAAAAGCGTGGCGGCCAACGCTGACACCGTGGTCATGTTGATGTACTCAGCGAGGTAGAACATCGCGAAGCTCAGCGACGAGTACTCGGTGTGGAAGCCGGCGACCAGCTCGCCCTCGGCCTCGGGCAGGTCGAACGGCGCGCGATTGGTCTCGCCGACCATGGACACCAGGTACACCGAGAACGACGGCAGCAGCAGGAAGATAAACCAGACTCGGTCTTGGGCGGACACGATCTGGGACGTCGACATCGTCCCGGCGTAAAGGAACACCGTGGCGAACGACAACCCCATCGCGACCTCGTAGGAGATCACCTGCGCGGTGGAGCGCACCCCGCCCAGCAGGGGATACGTCGAGCCCGACGCCCAACCGGCCAATACGATGCCGTAGACCCCGATCGACGAGAGAGCCAGTATGAACAGCACCGCGACTGGCAGGTCGGTCACCTGCAGCGCGGTCCAGTGTCCGAACACTGAGACCTGCGGCCCGAACGGGATGAACGCGAAGGCCGTGATCGCGGGGATCGTGGAGATGACCGGTGCCATCAAGAAGATCGGCTTTTCGACGCCGAACGGGGTGATGGGTTCCTTGAGCGCCAGCTTGATGCCGTCGGCCAGGCTCTGCAGATAGCCCCGCGGGCCCACCCGGTTGGGCCCCCACCGCATCTGCATCCGGCCCAGGATCTTGCGCTCGGCAAGGATCGCCACCAGCACCGTCAGCAGCAGGAACACGAACACGGCGAGCGCTTTGGCGGCGATCAACCACCAGGTGTCGTGCCCGAAGCCGGTCATGAGCTCCGCTCCTTCAGTCCGATCTGCACTACGGCGCCGGCTGTCACGCCCAACGTCCGGTGCACCGCCGAGCCCGGCGAGTTCAGCGGCAGCCACACCACGTGGTCGGGCATCTCGGTGATGGTCAACGGCAGCGTGATCTCACCGCGGGCAGTGCTGACGGTGACCTGGTCGCCGTCAGCGGCGCCGATGGCATCCGCCGTCCCGGCCGACAGTCGAACCACCGGCGTGCGCGCGGTGCCGGCCAGGTGCGGCTCGCCATCCTGCAGCCGCCCGGCGTCGAGCAGCATCCGCCACCCGGCCAACACGGCTTCACCGGCACCGGGTTTCGGTGCCGCGGCAGCGGCGACGGTCGGGTCGGCGGCGTATGTGCCATCCCAGGCGCCCAGCGCGCTCAGCTCGGCGTGCGCAGCTTCCACCGTCGGCAGCCCCAGGTCGATGCCCAACTCGTCGGCCAGGGTGTCAAGCACCCGCAGGTCCGGCGTCGCGGCTGGGGGTAGCGCGGCCGAGGAGGCGCGGTGTCTGCCCTCCCAGTTGACGTAGGTTCCCGACTTCTCCGCCGCCGGTGCGATCGGGAAAACCACGTCCGCTCGCTCGGTCACCGCGCTCTGGCGCAGCTCCAGGCTCACCACGAAGACCGGGGCGTCCAAGGCGGCCAGCACCGCGTCGGGATCGGCGAAGTCGTCGGGTTCGACGCCGCCGACCAGTAGGGCGCCCAGTGTGCCTTCGGTGGCCGCGGCCAGGATCCCGTCGGCGTCACGCCCCTTGGCAGCGGGCAATTCGGAGACATGCCAGGCTTCCGCCACTCGCGAACGGGCAGTCTCGTCACTGACCGGGTGCCCGCCGGGCAGCAGCCCCGGCAGCGCGCCGGCGTCCAGCGCTCCGCGTTCCCCGGCGCGGCGAGGCACCCACGCCAGTCCCGCTCCGGTGGTATCCGAGAGCCGGGCCGCGGCGGACAATCCGCCGGGCACGCCGGCCAGCCGTTCGCCGACGATGATGATCGCGCCGGGCTTAGACAGCAGGTCACCGAGTTCGCCAGTGGCCAGCCCGTCCAACGCTGCGGCTTCCGCGCCGGGCATGGTTTGAATCAGCTTGCCGGACATCTTCTTCAACCCGTTCGTGGCGAACGGGGCGATGGCGTGCACCCGCAGTCCGCGTTTGCGGGCGGCCTTGCGCAACCGCAAGTACACGATCGGCGACTCTTCTTCGGGCTCGAACCCGGCGAGCAGCACCACCGGCGCCGACTCCAGATCGGAGTAGCTGATCGTGATCGGCCTGCCCGCCACCCGGGCCGCCAGGAATTGCGCTTCTTCGCTGGAGTGCGGACGGGCTCGAAAGTCGATGTCGTTGGTATTCAACGCGATTCGGGCGAACTTGGAGTAGGCGTAGGCGTCCTCAACGGTCAGCCGGCCGCCGAGCAGCACGCCCGTACCGCCGACCGCCGAAGTGAGCCCGTCGACCGCGGCGGCCACCGCGTGCGGCCACGAGGCCGGCACCAGCGCGCCGTCGGTGTCGCGCACCAGGGGAGTGGTGATCCGGTCAGGCCGGGTGGCGTAGGTGAACGCCCACCGCCCTTTGTCGCAGTTCCACTCCTCGTTGACCTCGGGCTCGTCGCCGGCCAGCCGTCGCAGCACCTTGCCGCGGCGGTGGTCGGTGCGCTGCGCGCACCCCGACGCGCAGTGCTCACAGACACTCGGGCTGGAGACCAGATCGAACGGGCGGGCCCGGAACCGGTAGGCGGCGCCGGTCAGAGCGCCCACCGGGCAGATCTGCACGGCATTGCCGGAGAAGTACGACTCGAACGGCTCGTTGGCGTAGATGCCGACCTGTTGCAGCGCGCCACGCTCGAGCATCTCGATGAACGGGTCGCCGGCGATCTGGTCGGAGAATCGGGTGCACCGCGCGCACAGGATGCAGCGCTCCCGATCCAGCAATACCTGCGAGGAGATGTTGATCGGCTTGGTGAACGTGCGTTTGACGTCGTTGAACCGGGAATCGGGGCGACCGTTGGACATCGCCTGGTTCTGCAGCGGGCACTCACCGCCCTTGTCGCACATCGGGCAGTCCAGCGGGTGGTTGATCAGCAGCAGCTCCATCACTCCGTGCTGGGCCTTATCGGCGGCTTCGGAGCTGAACTGGGTGTGTACCACCATGTCGTCGGTTACCGGGATGGTGCACGACGCCATCGGTTTGCGCTGGCCCTCGATCTCGACCAGGCATTGGCGGCAGGCGCCGACCGGATCCAACAGCGGGTGGTCGCAGAACCGGGGGATCTCAACGCCGATCAACTCAGCGGCGCGGATCACCAAAGTGCCTTTGGGAACGCTGATTTCGGTGCCGTCGATGGTCAACGTCACCAGCTCCGGCTGGGAAACCTTCTTTCCGGTGTCGGCCGTTTGCGTCACGCATCCACTCCGTTCGCCGCAAGCATGGAATCTCGGGGGTCGAACGGGCATCCGCCTCCTTCGACATGCGCGACATATTCGTCGCGGAAATACTGGATCGACGACGCAACTGGACTGGCCGCGCCATCGCCCAAGGCGCAGAACGACTTTCCGAGAATGGCGTCGGAGATGTCCAGCAGCTTGTCGATATCTTCGTGGGTGCCCTCGCCCGTTTCCAGCCGTTCATAGATCTGGTCCAGCCAGAAGGTGCCTTCACGGCAGGGCGTGCACTTACCGCAAGATTCGTGCTTGTAGAAGTAGGTCCAGCGTTGCACGGCGCGCACCACGCACGTCGTCTCGTCGAAAATCTCCAACGCCTTGGTGCCCAGCATCGAACCGGCCGCGCCCACGCCTTCGTAGTCCAGCGGTACGTCGAGGTGCTCGTCGGTGAGCAGCGGAGTCGACGACCCGCCCGGTGTCCAGAATTTCAGCCGGTGTCCGGCCCGCACCCCGCCAGCGTAGTCGAGCAATTCCCGCAACGTGATGCCCAGCGGCGCTTCGTACTGGCCCGGTCGCGTCACGTGCCCGGACAGCGAATACAGCGTGAAACCGGGCGATTTCTCGGTGCCCATCGACCGGAACCAGTCGACGCCGTTGAGGATGATCGGCGGAACGCTGGCGATGGTCTCGACATTGTTGATCACCGTCGGACAGCCGTAGAGTCCGGCCACCGCAGGGAACGGCGGACGTAGCCGCGGCTGGCCGCGGCGGCCTTCCAGCGAGTCGAGCAACGCCGTCTCCTCGCCGCAGATGTAGGCGCCGGCGCCGGCGTGCACCACCAGCTCCAGGTCGTAGCCGGACCCGGCGATGTCGCGGCCGAGGTAACCGGCGGCGTAGGCCTCGGCGACCGCGTTCTGCAGGCGCCGCAGCACCGGCAAGACTTCACCGCGGACGTAGATGAAAGCGTGGCTGGCCCGGATCGCGTACGACGCGATGATCACACCCTCGACCAGGAGGTGCGGGGTGGCCAGCATCAGCGGAATGTCTTTGCAGGTACCGGGTTCCGACTCGTCGGCGTTGACCACCAGGTAGTGCGGCTTGGCCGCCCGACCGCTGTCGCCCTGCGGGATGAACGACCACTTCGTCCCGGTCGAGAAACCCGCCCCGCCGCGGCCGCGCAGGCCGGAGTCCTTGACCGCCTGCATCACCTGATCCGGCCCCATCTCCAGGGCTTTCTGCAGAGCCTGGTAGCCGTCGTTGCGGCGATAGGTCGCCATCGTCCACGACTCTGGGTCGTCCCAGTAACGGCTCAGCACGGGAGCCAACGGTGTTTGCGGCCCCATTAATGACCTTCCGCTGCGTTGTTGGCCGGTGGCGCCGCCATGTCGTGTTCCTTGGCAACACGAAGCCCGGCCAACGTGGCCGCACCGGCGCCGCCTTGGCCTTCGTCGGGACGCGGGTCGGGGAAACCGGCCAGGATCCGCTCGGTCTCCTTGAACTTGCACAGCGGAGCGCCGCGAGTCGGCGCCGGGGGTTGTCCGGCTCGCAGCCCGTCGACCAGCTTGCGTGCCGACTCCGGGGTCTGGTTGTCGAAGAACTCCCAGTTGACCATCAGCACCGGGGCGTAGTCGCACGCCGCATTGCACTCGATGTGTTGCAGAGTCACCGCGCCGTCGGCGGTGGTCTCGTCGTTGCCGATGCCGAGGTGTTCTTTGAGCGAGTCGAAGACGGCATCGCCGCCCATCACGGCGCACAGCGTGTTCGTGCACACCCCGACCAGGTATTCGCCGGTGGGTCCGCGGCGGTACATGGTGTAGAAGCTCGCCACCGCAGCGACTTCAGCACCGGTCAACCCGAGCTGCTCGCCGCAGAATTCAAAACCGGCCGGGGTCACGTAACCGTCCTCGGACTGCACCAGGTGCAGCAGCGGCAGCAGCGCCGACCGCGGGCTGGGGTAGCGGCCGATGATCTCCTTGGCGTCGACTTCCAACCGGGCCTGTACCTCGGGTGGATAGGACTCCGGTGCGCCTTCGACGACGAATTGGCCCGGCTCTTCGGGCGGCGGGCCAAGGCGGATGAACACCCGCTCGCCGTTGGCTCCGGCGCCGGGAGTCTGCGCCCCCGTCACCGGTCCACCCCGCCCATGACGGGATCGATGCTGGCCACCGACGTGATCACGTCGGCCACCATCCCGCCCTCACACATCGCGGCGACGGCCTGCAGGTTGGTGAACGACGGATCCCGGTAGTGCACCCGGTAGGGGCGGGTGCCGCCGTCGCTGACCATGTGCACGCCCAACTCGCCGCGCGGCGACTCGACCGCGACGTACACCTGCCCGGCCGGGACGCGGATGCCTTCGGTGACCAGTTTGAAGTGGTGGATCAGCGCCTCCATCGAGGTGCCCATGATCTTGGCGATGTGCTCGGGCGAATTGCCCAGACCGTCCGGGCCGACCTTCAGATCGGCCGGCCAGGCGATCTTGCGGTTCTCCACCATGATCGGGCCGGGCCGCAACTTATCCAGGCACTGTTCGACGATCTTCAGCGACTCCCGCATCTCCTTGATGCGAATTATGTAGCGCCCGTACGAATCACACGTGTCGTCGGTGATCACGTCGAACTCGTAGTTCTCGTAGCCGCAGTAGGGGTCGCTACGACGCAGGTCGTACGGCAACCCGGTCGCGCGCAGACACGGCCCGGTTATCCCCAGGGCCATACACCCGGTCAGGTCGAGATACCCGACGCCCTGGGTACGGGCTTTCCAGATGTAGTTGTCGTTCAGCAGGTTTTCCATGTCGTTGAGCCGACGGCTCAGCAGTTTGACGAGTTCCGGGATCTCGCGCAGCGTGTCGGGCGGCAGATCTTGGGCGAGTCCGCCGGGCCGGATGTATGCGTGGTTCATCCGCAAGCCGGTGACCTTCTCGAACAGGTTCAGGATCAGCTCGCGTTCCCGGAACCCGAGGAACATCGCCGTCATCGCACCCAGTTCCATGCCGCCGGTCGCCAATGCGACCAGGTGCGAGGAGATCCGGTTGAACTCCATCATCATCACCCGGATGACGTTGACGCGTTCCGGGATCTCGTCGGTGATCCCGAGCAGCTTCTCGACACCCAGGCAGTAGGCGGTTTCGTTGAAAAACGGTGACAGGTAATCCATTCGGGTCACGAACGTCACACCCTGGGTCCAGTACCGGTACTCCAGGTTCTTCTCGATCCCGGTGTGCAGGTAGCCGATTCCGCACCGGGCATCGGTGACCGTCTCGCCTTCGATCTCCAGGATCAGCCGCAGCACGCCGTGCGTGGACGGATGCTGAGGTCCCATGTTGACGACGATGCGTTCACCGGGTTCGCCCCTGCGTGCCGCCTCGACGATCTCTTCCCAATCCTGGCCCACGACAGCCACCAGGGTTTCTCCGCCGGTGCCCTCGCCGTTGGGGGTGGTGGTCTCGCTCATCAGTTGTAGGCCCTCCGCTCGTCGGGCGGGGGAATCTTCGCGCCCTTGTACTCCACCGGAACACCGCCGAGTGGATAGTCCTTACGTTGCGGGTGTCCTTCCCAGTCGTCGGGCATCTCGATGCGGGTCAGCGACGGGTGGCCGTCGAAGATGATGCCGAAGAAGTCATAGGTTTCGCGCTCGTGCCAGTCGTTGGTGGGGTAGATCGCGAACAGCGACGGGATGTGCGGATCGCTGTCCGGCGCAGACACTTCCAACCGAATACGACGTCCGTGGGTGATCGATTTCAGCGGATAAACGGCGTGCAGTTCGCGTCCGCTTTCGTGCGGGTAGTGCACGCCGTTGACGCCCAGGCACAATTCGAAGCGCAGTTGCGGGTCGTCGCGGAGTCGACCGGCCACCTGTGGCAATAGCTCGCGGCGCACGTGCACAGTCAGTTCGTCCCGGTAGACCACGACTTTCTCTACGGCGTCTTCGAATTCGACGCCATCGGCCTTCAGCGCCTCGGCCAACCGGTCGACGACCTCGTCGAAGTATCCGCCGTAGGGCCGGGGGCTGCCGTCGTCGAGCGTGACCTGCTGGACCAGCCGCCCGTATCCCGACGTGTCGCCGGTGCCGTGGACGCCGAACATGCCTCGGCGGACGTCGATCACCTCTCGGTCGGATTGGTCGGGGGCGACAGGGACTCCTCCCAACTCGCTAGCTGCTCGTTTCGGGTCTTGATCCGGTGAACTCATCGCAACAGTCCGCGCATCTCGATCGTCGGCCTGGCAGCCAGCGCCGCCTGTTCGGCTTCGGCGATGGCCAGTTCGCGGTTGACGCCCAACGGCATCTCCTGAATCTTGTCGTGCAGCTTGAGGATTGCGTACAACAACATCTCCGGACGCGGCGGGCAGCCGGGTAGGTAGATGTCTACCGGCACAACGTGGTCCACGCCCTGGAGGATCGCGTAGTTGTTGAACATCCCGCCCGAAGACGCGCACACGCCCATGGCCAGCACCCATTTGGGCTCGGCCATCTGGTCGTAGATCTGACGCAGCACCGGCGCCATCTTCTGGCTGACACGGCCGGCCACGATCATCAGATCGGCTTGCCGGGGCGTCGCCGAAAACCTCTCCATGCCAAAGCGGGCGATGTCGAATCGCGGGCCGGCGGTGGCCATCATCTCAATCGCGCAGCAGGCCAATCCGAACGTTGCCGGCCACAACGAGTTCTTGCGGAAGTATCCCGCCAGTGTTTCGACGGTCGTCAGCAAGAAACCGCTTGGCACTTTCTCTTCCAGGCCCACGTCTTACCTCAATCCCAGGTCAGGCCGCCGCGGCGCCATACGTATGCGTAGGCCACGAAGACCGTGAGGATGAACACCACCATCTCGACCAGAGCGAATACCCCAAGCTTGCCGTAGCTGACCGCCCAGGGGTACAAGAACACGATTTCGATGTCGAAGACGATGAACAACATCGCTGTCAGGTAATACTTCACCGGGAACCGCTGCCCGCTGCCTGCGTGCGGCGCGTTGGCCGGCTGGTCGCTGGGTTCGATCCCGCATTCGTATGCCTCCAGCTTCGCCTTGTTGTAGCGCGAAGGGCCGATGATCTGCGCGATCGCGACCGAGCCGATAGCGAACGCAGCGGCGATCCCTCCAAGTACCAGGATGGGTAGGTACAGATTCATGCCGCGAAGACGCTCCCTTGTGGTCTATGGGCTGACTGTGACCGCAACCACAGCCTAGCGATCTTGTGTGGTTCCGCGCTCAGCAGTCTAGATGTGACCTCAACCACGTGCCGGGTGGGTGGTCGCCCGCTCGAAGCACGCAACGGCCGGGCGGCTATTCGTGATTCACGAGTTGCCAAGGGCGTAAAGGTATTTCGCTTGTCGACGAGGTGCCGACGGGATCGGGGACGCGGCCTTCCGGCACGCTCGGCGGTCGGTATCCGCGTGCGCCCTGGTCCCGGTCGTTGAGCTAGTGCACCGGAGGGCGCAGCAACTCGAGCACCGTTCGGCTGAGCCGAATCGGGTCGATCGGCTGCGGGACCGATGCCTCGGCGCGTGACCACCTGGCCAGCCAGGCATCGTCGCGCCGCCCGGTGAGCACCACGATCGGCGGTCCCTGGTCAATTTCGTCTTTGAGCTGCTTGGCGATGCCCATGCCGCCTTCCGGGGTCGCCTCGCCGTCGAGAATGACCAGATCGATGCCGCCGGCGTCCAGTTGCTGGATGACGACAGGTCCGGTGGCCACTTCGACGTAGCTCAGCTCGGGCAGATCCGGGTGCACCCGTCTGCCCAACGCCAGCATGACGTCCTGTCGGGTCTCGGCGTTGTCGCTGTACACGAGGATGCGCAGTGGGCTGCTGTCAGGCACGGTGCAGATGGTACTGCCCAGCGACGATGCGGGCTTACCGCGGCGCCCGCACGAAGCACGCGTCGGCTGACGCCGTCGCCGTCTTGCCGATCATGCCGAGCCGGTTCCAGCCCAGACCGAACTGGGCCCGATCGACCTCGGTTTTCACCGATAGCCGCACTGAGCCGTCGTCGAGCAGGATGATCCGCGCCGGCAACGACAGCGGCGCCGTGAGCCCCTTGATGCTCAAGGTGGCACGCAAATCGGCGGCGTTGCCGGAGGTCGGCTCCACGGCGGTAACGACGACGCTGATCTCCGGGAAGTGCTCGGCGTCGAAGAAATCGGCCGACCGCAGATGCTCGTCGCGTTTACCGATTCCGGTGCGCAACGATGCCACCTGGATGTCGAGGCGGCCGAAGATGGCGCCCTTGCCGGTGACCTGGCCGTCGCCGTTGAAGTCGGTGAACCGGCCTTTGACGTTGATCAGGCCCCACATGTTTCTGATCTTGAAGCTGATCGTGGACTTGTCGGGAACGAGGTTCCATACCCCTGCGGTGTCAGGATCGTTCAGCAGTGTTTCCACTGTGGTCATGTGCGCCGCTCCTCCTCATCGCTTCGCTCTGCATCGTCGCCGGCGCGGGTCATAAGCACCTCCGTTGCCGGTTAGCTCATCAGTGGGGCGAGTTCGGCTGGGTCGAAGTACTCATCGATTCGGCTGATCAGGGTGTTGACCCCCAACTTAATCACGATGCACACCCGCAGGGCGATCGATCCGCCGTTGCGGCCGGTGGCGTGCAGGATGTGCTGCTGGACGAAACCGTCCCGCTCTTTGTCGTTGTCGCGGCGGGCGCCATCTCGCCATACCGCGATCTCGTCGTCGAACAGCTCGTTGAGCGTCGTCTCGTCGCCCCGCTCGATCGCCGCGAACAGCTGATCGGCCACCTCGGCGATGACGTGCTGACTGTGGCCGGAGCCGGTAGCGGTCATGGGGAGTCTTTCTATTCGCTCTCGTAACCCGGATGCGCGACCGATAGACGGTGACTCACCAATGCACGCAGAGCCGGTTGCACCTGCTCGCCGCGATCGTCCAGCACGCCCGCCCGAATAGCGGCGGCCAGCTGGGCTTCGTCGTCAAAACCGAGGCCGGTTAGGGCATCCGTGACATCGTTAGCCGAGTCGGCGAGCAATTCACGCTCGACGATGCGCAACACATTGGCCGCAACCCGGGCATGGAAATTGACCTGACCGGCGGTCGACTCCCGGACATCGGTCTCGAGGAATTCGGCGACCGCAGCGACAAGTTCAGCCGCGGTGGGGCGGCCGTGCAGTGGGTTGCTGGAAGCGGCCCCTGCCGTCATCAGGTCGCAGGCGCCTCGGGACCGCGATCCACCCCGGTACGCAGCTTCACCGATGCGGAGTAAGCGAGCGTGCGGAACCGCAGCACCGGATCATTCGAGGGCTCGATCCCGTCGGTGACGCGCATGGGGTCGAATACGACGATGTCGCCGCCATGCTCGCGTTCCGTCTCGATGCCGGTGATGGTCAGGGTGCCGACGGTGACGGTTTGGCTGCTGTGCCACGGTCTGGATGGGTCGACGGTGGAATCGCCGTCCCCGGCGATCTGAACGTCGTAGGCGAACCGGACCGGTTCCGACGCGAGGCGCTCGTCGAGTTCTTCGATCAAGAAGCTCGCGCTCTTCTCCGCCGCGACCCGCGGCGGCAGAAACTCTTCGCCCGCGGCCGGAAGCAGGTGATAACGAACGAATCGCGCGCTCCCGTCGGCGGCGACCCAGCGGAAGGCGTGCAATCCGTGGTACTCGACGGTGGCGTAGCTCGTCGGCACTTTGTTCGCGGCCTGCAACACGGGCAGCGCGGCCAAGAAGCGGGGGTGGGTGGCGATGTATCCGGTGAGGCGCAGCGGAGCGGTAATGCCGGGGCGCATCGCACGTAAGAGGGCGATGAAGCCATCGGGGGTGGCAGACGGGAACAGCTTTGCGGTCTGCGTCGACACGTCGGTGGTCGACCCGTCCGGCAGCGTGAACTTCACCGCCATCCCGCGCACTCCCGGAGCCCCGTCTGGCTGCGCCGGATTGCCTGAGCCGTTGGAGAACCGGATCAGCGCGGGTACGGCTGAACTGTTGAGGTGCGCAGCACGGGAGAGTTGGGCGGCCTCGTCGGTGGCGGTGAATGTGCCGCGGTAGAGCTTGCCCTTGGCGTGCAACGCCCGGTAGCCGGGTTGCGCCCCACCAGTCTCGCGGATGGTGTCGATCGCCTGATCAGGAGTAATCACAGCGGCATCTTAAGCCGTTAACTGGTATCCGGTGCAGGCTTATCGAGCAAGGTGAGCAGATCCCACTCGGTCTCGCAGACTCGCCGGCCGATCGCGGCCAGCTCCACCGAGCGGGTCTGTCCGCTCAGGTGGCGCTCCGCCTGGTAGCGGCAGATCACACCCCAGCGCAGCGTGGCCAGGACCAACCACCAGTGAAAGGCCACCCGATCGACCGTGGCACCCCCGGCCTGTTCGTAGGCGCAAAGAAAATCCTCGACGCTGCCCAGGCCGCCGGCGACGCGGTCGGCCGGAGCACCGAACCGCCAGGCCCGGATACAGAACCAGGCCAGGTCTTCATAGACCTCACCGATGTGCACCAGCTCCCAGTCCAGCACGGCCGCCAGCTTGGACCCGTCGACGATGAGGTTGCCCATCCGGTAGTCGCCGTGCACCAGGTGCGCCGGCGACGGCGCCGGCCGGTGGGCGGCGAGCCACCGGAAAGCCCACTCGAACGTGGCGGTGGTGTCGCCCATGGCGTCTAGCCGGCCGCGCCATTCGGCGAGCTGATCCTCGCGGTCCACGCCGGAGAGGTTCGTGGCGGCGCGGTGAATGGCGGCCAGCGCTTGGGCGCACTGGAGTAGTAGTCGTGCCCGGCCCGCTGCGTCCAGTTGGCGCTGAATGCGACGGACGATGGTCTCGCCTTTGATTTCGTCGCAAATCAGAAACGGATTGCCAAGTGCGCCAACCGAATCATCGGCGACCAAAATGTGGGGGACCGGCGTCCCGGCGGCAGCGGCGGCGGCTTGAGCGCGGGCCTCGAGTTCCATGCCGGCGTGCACGTCGTCAGGTGGGCCGGTGCGAAGGATCAGCGAGCGGCGTTGGCCGCTAGCGACGGCTTCGAACGCCCAGGTGGTTCTGCTGGCACCGCCGGTCAGTGCGCGCAGGTTATCGATCGTGGTGCTAGCGCCGAAGGCTGTCTCCAGCACCCCGGCAAGTTTTGGCGCTAACTCGGCCGGATCTTTAATGACCGTCACTTGCTGCCGAATTTGAACAGCCGCTGCGCCACCCGCCGGATTTGGATTTCCTCGGCGCCCTCGGTGATCCGGTAGCGGCGGTGGTGGCGGTAGATGTGCTCGAACGGCTCATGACGGCTGTAGCCGAGGCCGCCGAAAATCTGCATGGCACGGTCGGCGGCGTCGCAAACCAGTCGGTTCGCGCGATAGTTGGCCATCGACACTTTGTCGGACACCTCCATGTGGTGGTTGCGGTCCAAGTGCCAGGCCGCGTACTGCACTAGCAGTCGCACCATCTGGGCTTCGGTCTGCAACTCGGCCAGCGGCCACTGCACGGCCTGGTTGACCGCCAGCGGCTTGCCGAACACCGTACGTTCGCCGGCATATTCGGCGGCCCGATCGATGCAGTATTGCGCTGCGCCCAGACTGCTGGCCGCTTGCCGAATTCGGTTCTCGTGCAAGAACGTTTGCGCAACCTCCAGCCCGCCATCCACCTCACCGAGTACCGCGTCGGCGGGCACCCGCACATCATTGAGCTCGACTTCGCCGTGATCGGTGGGCATGTTGAACGTCCACCAGTAATACGGGACGGTGAATCCGGGCGCGTCGGTAGGCACCAGGAATGCGGTGATGCCGCGGGCTTGTCCCGGCTCGCCCGAAGTGCGGGCGAAGATCAAGTCATGCGTGGCGCGGTGTACGCCGGTATTGAACCGCTTGGAACCGTTGATCACCCAGTCGTCGCCGTCGGGCTTGGCGTGCGTTTCCAGCCAGGTGGCATCGGAGCCGTGCTGCGGCTCGGTGAGCCCGAAGGCCATCGAGCGTTCCCCGGTGATCAACGCCTCGGACCATTGGGCGCGTTGCGCGGCGGTGCCGAAGCGTTCCATCATGATCACCTGCGGAAAGTTTCCGACGATCGATGCCTCGTTCTGCAAGTCGTTGTGCAGGCCAAGGCCCTTGTGCGCCAGATGTTCCCGGATCACGGCCATGTCGACGTTGGTGCCGTCGCGGCCACCCAGCGACGCCGGCAGTCCGTAGCGCAGCCAGCCGGCTTTGTCGGCCCGTCGGCGCATCTCGGAGAGCAGGTCCTCCCACTCCCGGGTCGGGATGCCGTCGTGGTCCCAATCGGTGCGGGCATGCTCCCGACGCTGGTCGAAGTACTGCATGTTCTTGGCCTGCAGCGGCGCGATCTCACGTTCGATGAACGCATCCATGTCGGCGAGCAGCGCCGGAAGGTGTTCTGGCAAGGTGAAATCCACTGTTGACTCCTTAAGTGGCGTAAAGTGTCTTCTTCCAGACCGTCGACAAGGTCGCGATCGCGTCGTCGTCACTGATCTCGACGCCCAGGTTCCCAGCGCCGGGCGGCGTGACAAACACGGTGGTGAAATTCTCGAACAACAAGGCGATGGCAGCGGCGATGTGCTCGGGATTGAGTTCGGATGCGTACCCGTGCTCCTGCGCACGTAGCACCGAGGCGGCGACGATGTCCATGCCGAACCGCCGGAATTCGTTCTGGACGGCGGCGAACCGCTGCTGGGTCGCTGCCAGTTGCGCTACTGCGATCATGATCCCGATGTTTTGCTTGAACATATTCCAGTAGCCGGTGACCACCGAGGTGAAGAACGTGTCGTCATCCGGGGATTCCGGCAGGTGCAGGCTCAAGCCGGACGGGGTCACGACGTCGTGCAGGAAGGACTCCGCGAGCGCGGCGAGTAAGTCCTCCTTGTCGGCGTAATAGCGGTAGAAGACGGCGGCCGACTTTCCGGCGGCTGACGTGATGTCGGCCAGCGTGGTGCCGTGAAAGCCACGTTCAGCGAACAGTTTACGGGCAGCCTGCTCGATGGCTGCCCGGGTCTGTCGGCCCTTGGCGGTCAGAGTCCGCGTGGTGTCCGGAATCGGCATCAGGTCCGGATCCGGTCTCCGGCGCGCAGCAGGGCACTCGGCAAGTCGTGGCCGACAACCGATTTCGCTACTGCAGCTGCGGTAATGGCGGCCTGCAGGTCGATGTTGACGTCGATGTCGCTGTCCCGCAGCAGGTACACCAGGTCCTCGGTGGCGATATTGCCGGTGGCACCCGGCGCGAACGGGCAGCCACCCAGGCCGCCGACGGATGCGTCCAGCCGGGTGACTCCGGAGCTGACCGCGGCGTACGCGCTGGCCAGTCCGGCGCCGCGGGTGTTGTGGAAATGTCCGCCCAGCGGCAGCTCGCCGATGACCGGACGTAGTTGTCCGATAAGCGAACTCACCCTTCCCGGGGTGGTGGTGCCGATGGTGTCGGCGATCGAAAACCGGTCGACGCCCCGATCGCGCGCGGTGGCGGCGATGTCGAGGACTCGCTGAGGTGGCGTGGGTCCCTCGAACGGGCAGTCCCATGCGGTGGCGACGATGACCTCGACGGTGACCTCGCTGTCGTGGGCAATAGCGACGATCTCGTCGATCTGGTCTGTGGCCTCCTTACTGCTGCGCCCGACGTTGGCCGTGCTGAATGCGTCGCTGGTCGACACCACGTATTCGATCGAACGCAGCCCGGCGGCAACGGCCCGCTTGGCACCATTGGGGCTGGCCACCAAGGCGGAGAACTCGATGTCGGGATAGTTGCGCAGCTCGGCGGCAAGCTCGGCGGCATCGGCCATCGACGGCACCTTCGACGGCGAGACGAACGCAGTGGCCTCCACCTCGCGCACTCCGGTAGCGGCAACGGCTGCCAGCAGTTCGAGCTTGGCCGACAACGGGATTGGCTTTTCGATCTGCAACCCGTCGCGCAGCGACACTTCGCGGATATCCACGTGGGTGCTCACAGCACCTCCTCGGTGCGCAACTGCTCAAGCTCGTCGGCGGTCTTGCCGAGCAGCCCGATGTAGACGTCGTCGTTGTGTTGTCCGGGCCGCGCCGGGCCGGCGTTGCGAACACTGCCCGGAGACTCCGAGAGCACCGGCACGACACCTGGGCCCAAAACCGTCCGCGCGAGTCGTTCGTCGTAATGCTCGACGAGCATGTCGCGGGCCCGCAGCTGCGGGTCGTTGACCACTTCGGCGACCGTGTTGATCGGCCCCGCGATCACGCCGGCCGCGCCGAGGGTTTCGATGATCTCGCCGGGCTGCCGTTCGGCGGCCCACGCGCCGATGATCTTATCGAGTTCGTCTTGGTTGCGGCCGCGGGCGCCATGGGTGGCGAACCGGTCGTCGGTGGCCAGTTCCGGACGGCTCATCGCTTGGCACAACCGGGCGAACACGGTGTCTTGGTTGGCCGCGATCACCACCCAGGAGCCGTCGGCGCTGCGGTAGATGTTGGACGGCGCGATGCCCTCCAGGCGGGTGCCCGACGGCCCGCGCACCACGCCCCCGGCGTCGTAATCGGGGATCGTGGATTCCTGTACCGCCAAACACGATTCGTTCAACGCGACGTCGACGACCTGGCCGTGCCCGGTGATACCGCGGCGGTACAGCGCGGCCAGCGCCCCTTGGGCGCCGAACATGCCGGCCAGGCTGTCGCCCAGCGACAGCGCCAACCGGGGTGGCGGCCCGCCGGGGAAACCGTTGAGGTGGCGCAGGCCGCTGGCGGCTTCGGCCACCGAGGCGTAACCGGCCTTGTGTGCGTCGGGCCCGGTCTGCCCGTAGCCCGATACCCGAACCAGGATGATTCCCGAGTTACGTTGGCTGAGCACGTCGTAACCCAGGTTCCACTTCTCCAGGGTGCCCGGACGGAAGTTCTCCACCACGATGTCGGAATTCTCGACCAGATCAAGGAATAGCTCGCGGCCGCGCGGTCGGCGCAGGTCAAGCGTGATGGCCTTTTTATTGCGTGCATGCACCGTCCAGAAAACGTGGTGCCCGTCGACTTCGGCCTGCCCCCAGGTCCGCAATGGATCCGGTGCACCCGGTGGTTCCACCTTGATGACCTCGGCGCCCATGTCGCCGAGCAGTCGGCCGGCGAACGGTCCGGCGATCAGCGTGCCCAGCTCGAGCACCCGGATGCCGTCCAGCGGCCCTGTCGGTCTCATGCGCCGCTCCTCCGCATCGCTGCGCTCTGCATCGTCGTCGGCGGTGTCATTGCGCCCCCGCGAAGTCATGTCGGATCAGCCAGTCGGTGACGATCTCGACGGCGTGGCGCAGCTTGTCTCGTTGATCCGGTCCCGCGTAATAGTGTGTGGCGCCGGGGATTTCGTGTATCTCTTTGTCGGGATGGCCGATCGCTTCGAACAGCCGGCGGGTGTGGCTGGGTGTGCAGGCGTCGTCGGCCAGATTACCGATCACCAGCGCCGGGATCGCGATGTCTGGCCCGCAGCTGACCGCATCGCCGCGAGCGTCGTCATAACTCCATTGCGACAGCCAGCCGCGCAGCGTCGAGAAGCGGGCCAGCCCGACCGGGCTCATGTTCACCACTTGAGGATCACCTAGATAGCACGTTCCGGGAAGCCGTTCGTTGGGATCGACCGTCGGGTCCAGCCAGCGCGGGTCGGCCATGGTGCCGTGTACGACGAAGCCGAACTCGTCGTCGGGTCGGCCCGCAGCCTTCAGTTCGGCGAGCTTGTCCCTGACCCAAGCGGTGATGCGGCGGTTGCGGTCGATCTGAGCCTGCCGGTAGCGGGCCAGGAACTCTGCGCTGTAGGGCGGTTGGTTGGGGTTGTCCGGGTTGTACAGATCCAGTTCCGGGTCGCGTTTGGTGGGGTCGGATTCGTCGAGGATGGACGCGTCCAGCCATTCGGTCAGCGTGCCGTGCCGGCTGATGTGTGCGGCCAGCAGCATGATGCCGTCGGCGGCGGGCAGATCCAGCTTGGTCAGATCGGGCGCGTCACCCGACGGGCACGACGTGATGGTCGGGTGCTGGGCCTGCTGTTGGTAGAACACCGACAGCGAACCGCCTCCACTCCAGCCGGCCAGCACCACCTTCTGATAGCCCAGGCGTTCCTTGGCGTCCTTGATCGCCGCGCCGAGGTCCTCGACCACCTTCTCCATCAGCAGCGCCGAATCGGTGCCGCGGAACCGGCTGTTGCAGTAGATGACGTGGTGACCGGCCCGGGCCAGTGCGTTGATCATCGGCAGGTAGGCGCCGCCGCCTATGGGGTGCATGAACACCAGCACCGTGTCTGACGGTTTGTCCTTGGGCTTGAGCAGATAGCTTTCCAATATGGTCAGCCCGGCTACCCCTCCATAGACGTCCCGGACGCCGGAATTGTTTTCGAAGGCAACGAGATAGGGGATCCGGTCGTAGTCGTACTTCACGGCTTGTTTGGTCTCCATCAATGCTGTCCTAGGTCGTGCGCCAGCACCTCGGCTGACGGGGTCAGGCGGCGGCGGGTGTCGACGGCGATCACCTGCCAATCGACGCGGGAATGCTCGTCGAATTTGCGGCGCGCCCGCTCTCGCGCCTTCTCCGGTGCACCGTGGTGAACCCCTTGCGGCGCATGGGTAATCAAACCCGGTGGCATCGGGATGCCGTACAGCGAGCCGCCGTGGAAGAAGGCGATCTCGTCGTAGTCGACGTTGCGGTGATACCAGGGTGTGCGTTCGGTGCCGGGCACGCCTTCGGCGGGTTTGGGCAGGAAGTTCATCACGTAGACACCGGTGGCCTGCATGAACAGGTGGACGGTCGGCGGCAGGTGGACGCTGTCGGACGTGATCACGTTGTAGTCGGCGATGTTGAATGTGAACGCGAAGTTGTCGCCGCGCCACCCTTCGACGTCGAGGGGATTGTGTTGGTAGAACTGCGTTGTCGGGCCGCCCACATGGACAAGCCGGACCTCGTACTCGTCGCGGCCGTCATCCTCGATGGGCTCTGGATCGGGGATGACGGCCTGCGAGGGGTCGAACGGAAAATGCCGGCCCAGCGAACCGGGCGGCGGGACGCGGAACTCGTCGCTGGCCTCGATTATCAGCAATGTCGATTCGGCGTCGGGGACTTGCCGCCAGGTGCATGCCTTGGGGATATACACCCAGTCGCCCTCGCGGTAGCGCAGCGGCCCGAACTCGGTCTCCAGCAGACCGGTGCCCTGGTGCACGAAGCACAGCAGATCACCGTCAACGTGGCGGGTGTAGAACGGCATCGGCTGGTGGCGGCGGGACAACAGGATTCTGCAGTCGTCGTTGCTGAACATCAGCAGCGGACCGCCGTCGGCGTCGGTGGCGTCGCTGGGTTTGAGCTCGCTGGACAGCACGTCGATGGGGCGCAGCGGACCCTCCGACCGGTAGGCGGTGGGGTCGTGGCGGCGGTACATGTTGGCGGTTCGGCCGGTGAATCCACCGCGGCCCAGCTCGTCGTCCTTCAGCCCGTCGAGGTCGGCGTGCAGGCGGCGCGGTGTCGTGCCTTTGCGCAGGTGGATGAAAGATTCCATGGCGGCTCCAAGGTTGCGACAGCATCCGGGAAGGACAAAACTAAAAGTGATATTACTTTCTGTTTTAGCGCGGCACAAGAGTCCGCACGACACGGCCCCCGTGGGATCTCAGCGGCGCACGCTAGTCCTGGACGCGCAGTACGACTTTGCCTTTGGCGGTGCGATTCTCCAACGACGCGATCGCAGCGGCCGCCTCATCCAGCGGGTAGACCACCGGCTCCGGGGGAGCCAGCCGACCCGAGGCGAGCAGCTGCTCGACTGCGGCCCACTGCTCAGAAAGCGCACCGGGGTGTGTGCCGGCCCAGGCGCCCCAGCCGACACCGACCACGTCAATGTTGTTCAGTAGCAGCCGATTAACTTTCACGGTGGGTATGTCACCGCCGGTGAAGCCGATCACCAGCAGCCGCCCCCCGGGAGCAAGCGAGCGCAGCGAGTCGGTGAACCGGTCGCCGCCGACCGGATCGACCACCATGTCGACCCCACGGCCATCCGTCAATTCTTTTGCTGTGTCCTTGAACCCGTCGGCCAGCACGACGTCCGTCGCGCCGGCTGCCGTCGCGACCTCGCCCTTGTCTTCAGTACTGACCACCGCGATCACGCGCGACGCCCCGAGCGCCGTCGCCAACCGCAGCGTGGACGTGCCGATCCCACCGGCCGCCCCGTGCACCAGCACCGTCTCGCCGGACTGCAATCGGCCACGGCCAATCAGCGCGAAGTACATCGTCAGGTCGTTGAACAGCAGCCCGGCGCCTGCCGTGAAGCTCACGTTGTCCGGCAGCTTGAACACTCGATCCGGTGCCAGCACCGCGACTTCGGCCATGCCGCCGGTGAGCATGGTCAGGCCGACAACCCTGTCGCCGGGACGCACAGGGGCACCGTCGGGCGCCGATCGGACCACCCCGGCGATCTCGCCGCCCAGCACAAACGGCGGATCCGGTTTGTACTGATAGAGGCCGCGGGTGAGCAGCGCATCAGGGAAAGCCGCTCCCGCCGCGTGCACGTCGACGACCACGCCGTCGCCGGTCGGTTCGTCGATCTCGCCAACCTCGACCGCGTCCGGACCATCAAGTCGAATCAACTGTGCTGCGCGCATGCCAGATGAGCCTACTGACCGCTCAGAACCCGCCGGCGACGCCCACCACCGACCGACCGAAGGGTGCTTTTGTCGTTCATCTCTCCTGGCCAGAGCCCCACGTTATGCTCTGTGGGCGGCCTGGCCGGTCCCGGCGCGCGGCGTGGAGGTTTCATGGGGCTGTTCATCAGTTATTCCAGCCAGGACAAGGGGGCGATCGAACCCCTCAGGAGCGCTTTGAATCGCGCCCACCAGCAGGTGTGGATGGACGAGGAGCTGGGCGGCGGTGAGGCGTGGTGGCGCACGATCCTCGAGCAGATCCGAAGCTGTGAGGTGTTCATCGTTGCGTTGTCGGACAACTCGCTTGCGTCCAAACCGTGTCAGGCCGAGGTGCGCTATGCCCGGGCTCTGCAGCGCCCGATCCTTCCCGTTCAGATCGGCCCGGTCACCAACGTGCGGTTAAACCCGCTGGCCGAAACGCAAATGGTCGACTTTCGAAACCCGACCGCCGACGCCGGCATTCAGCTGATCTCGGCGGTGCAGGCACAGCAGGCGCAGCTTCAGCCGTTGCCCGCGGAGCTACCCGATGAGCCGCCGGTGCCGTTCGCTTATCTGATGCGGTTGGCCCACAACATCGCCGAGCCACAGCTGAACGCCCGCCAGCAAGCAGATTTGGTGTCGGAGCTCAAACATGGACTGGAGGAAGACGGCGACGATCCGGCAGCGCGCGCCGACATTAGGCAGCTTCTGTGCATGCTGCGGGATCGCCCCGATGTCGCCTGGCGCGTCCGAACCGACATTGAGAGCCTGCTGTCCTCGGTCGACGCCAAGTCCTCGACCGTCAACGCCGGAGGTGTCACCGCCTCACCCGACCAGGACTTCCAGAGCCGATCGAGCCGACTGACCCAGCCCCCGCCGTCTGACCAGCCGTGGCCGGCTGCCGGCCCCACGCCGCAGCCCGACCCGACGATGTACGCCCAGACCATTACCCCGCCACCGGGCACCGGCCCGCAGCGGATCATGGGACCGCCGCCGCCGGTCAATCCCTACGCCGGTCCATACTCCAACGGTGGTGGGGGTAAGCCTCGCAGGTCGCGCACGAAATGGCTCATCGCCGGCGGTGTGGGCGGAACAGTCGTGTTGGTGATCGTGCTCGCGGTACTTGCCGGCGGGCGGGATTTGATCTCGCAGTCGGGGTCGCCGAAGACGACCCCCACGGTGGCGCCCGAACGCATGGATTCCGTTCTGCTCACCGCCCCGCAGATCAACACCATCATGGGTGCCTCAAACATGCAATCCGGAAAACTCGGCCAGGCACCGGCCAATCCCTCGGCGCGGTTGTCGAAACCGGAATGCAATGGGGCGCTCTATCCCGGCGAAACGCCGACGTATAACGGCAGCGGGTACACCAAGCTCAACTGGTTGACGTTGTCCGAGCCAGGGGACACCAACAATCACTTCGTCGATCAAGACGTGGCGGCTTTTCCGTCCACCGACTTGGCCAGCAACTTTGTGAAGACTTCAGCGAACCAATGGAAGTCCTGCGCCGGCCAAGTCGTGACCGCAACGTACGACAACGGCAACACGTACCGGTGGACCTTCGGGGACGTCATCGGGGACGCCCCGAAGATCAGCCAGTTGGACACCGAGGAAGATGGCGGCGGCTGGGCCTGCCAGCGTGTGCTGAGCGCGGTATCCAACGTGGTGATCGACGTCAAAGCGTGCGGGTTCCAAATCACCGATCAAGCCAGCCGGATCGCCGACGAGATAGCTGCGAACGCGACAAGATAAGCGCAGTGATTTGGGGATCGGCCGTTCTCCGATCGCGTCTTGGCGCCCCACACGTGCCCGAGACGTTTCGGTGGGTCGACGTTAGCCTCGTGGAATGGATCCTTTTCCACTTGGTCACTTTTCGGTAGCCCGCATCGGCTTCGGCGCCATCCAGCTGCCTGGGCCGGGCGCTTTCGGGCCGCCGCGCGACCGCGACACGGCGCTGGTGGTGCTGCGCAGGGCCGTCGAACTCGGCGTCAACCACATAGACACGGCCCAGTTCTACGGGCCGAAGGTCTCCAACGAGCTGATCCGCGAGGCGTTGCATCCGTATCCGGCCGACTTGGCGTTGGTCAGCAAGGTCGGAGCCCGGCGCGACGATGCCGGCGGCTGGGTGCCGCTGGCCGGCCCCGCCGACTTCCGCGCAGATATCGAGGCCAATCTGCGAACGCTCGGCGTCGATCAGTTAGCGGTCGTCAACCTGAGGCTGATGGACAGCGATCGTCCCGACGAGCGCTTCGACGAGTTGCTTTCGGTCATGATCGCTGCCCGTGACGAGGGATTGATCGGTGGCATCGGACTCAGCAACGTCACCCGTGAGCATCTGCGGCGCGCCGTAGAGCACACCGAGATCGCCTGCGTACAAAACGCTTTCAACCCCATTGACCGGTCTGCGGCCGCGGTGCTCGATGAGTGCACGGCACGCGGTATCGCATTCGTCCCCTTCTTCAGCCTGAGATCACCGTTTGCGCCGCCGGATCAGGTGCTCGGGCACGACGTGGTGCAGCGGGCCGCCGCCCGGTTGGGCCGCAGCCCGGCCCAGACCGCGTTGGCGTGGGCGCTGAGCGTGGCGCCGAACGTGTTGCTGATCCCGGGAACCTCGTCGGTGCAGCACCTGGAGGAGAACCTGGCCGTCGCCGACATCGAACTCGACACCGAGACTCGTGAGCAGCTGAACGCGATCGCCGCTTAGCCGCCGCGGCGCTTAGGTTTTCGTCCCCGCGGGTAGCGCTGAAGCGCGTGAGTCAGCCCATCGATGATCAGCTCGAGTCCGAACGCGAATTCGTCGTCCAAGGGCACCGGGAGGCTATCCGCGACGCTGACGGTCGCGGGGAACGTGCGTGGATCCAGGTCGTGGAAGGCCTGGTTTAGCCTCGCGTCATCAAGGTCGCCGCGGGTGCCGGTGATCTGGATGGCAAAACCCAAGATGTAGCGGGCCAGCGTCGCATAGGACAGTGCCGCGAGCTCGGGCGGGAATCCGTTGTCGAGCAGGATCCCGATCAAACCTTCCCGTGTGGCCATCGCGTTCGGTCCCAGCGGTACATCTTCAGCCAGTAGCGGCGCGACGTTCGGGTGGCTGCGCAGCGCGTCAAACATGGCGCGCGCAGCCGCTTTTCCCGCCCCTTGCCAAGTCATCGTGCGCAGTTTCGCGGGATCTAGCTCGACGCTGCCGAA
This sequence comes from Mycobacterium sp., assembly GCF_052143115.1. Lineage (GTDB taxonomy): Bacteria > Actinomycetota > Actinomycetes > Mycobacteriales > Mycobacteriaceae > Mycobacterium. The sequence goes on along the minus strand of NZ_JBKQTQ010000163.1, from coordinate 672 downwards.
CACCCGGTCGACGACGTGGGCGATCAAGTCTGCTCGGCTACCGAAGTGCCGATACAGCGTCGCCGTCCCGGAATCAAGGGCCTGCGCAAGCGTTCGCATGGACAGGGCGTCGGCTCCGTCGTCGTCGACGATCTGCAGCGCCGTCGTGACGATGCGATCCAGCGGGATGGCCGGGCGGCCGGGGGAGCGACGGCTCTCCTGTTGATGGCTGGAGGTCACGGGCCTAAGTATGGCGACTCTTGACAGCCAGCGCAATATCGGTAACACTGTATCCATTATTAATCGACAAGGACGGTTCGCCATGCTGCTTCCACTCGCAACCGAGCCATTCACGGCTCCCACCGACCGCGACATGCTGCCTTCGGAGCGGCGTGCCTTCGTGCGTACCCACCGCACCTGCGTGTACGGCTACCGCCGCCTACACGACGGCCCGGGCATGTCAATCGTGTACTACATCCCCACCGACGACGACGAGTTGCTGGTGTCGACGATGGCTGGCCGCGGCAAGGCGAAAGCCGTTGCACGCGACGGCAAGGTGAGTCTCTGCGTGCTCGACGAGCATTGGCCGTTCGCCTACCTGCAGGTGTATGCCGACGCCACGGTGGAGCGGGATCGCGATTTGGTGGTCGACGTCATGATGGCCGTTGCCGGGCGCATGTCTGGCCAACCGCT